>JANMYH010000442.1:0-1518 GCA_031381925.1 Burkholderiales bacterium
ACGCCGCCGGGCCATTCGAGTTTGTGATTGGGGTGCGGTCTGTCACGCATGGCTGCGTTGCTCCTGGCTATCGTCGTTCTCGGGGGTCTCGGACTCGTCGATCAGGGATTCCTGCTCCGGCATGGGAGCGGCTTCGATCGCAACGAGGGTCGGCGCCGGCTCGAGGGCGGACTGGATGTCTTCGAGCGGCGGAAGCTCCTCGAGCGAGCGCAAGTTGAGGTCGTCGAGGAATTTTCGCGTGGTCGCGAAAAGGGCGGGGCGTCCGGGGGTCTCGCGGTAGCCGACCGGCTCGATCCAGCCGCGCTCCTCCAGGGCCTTGAGGGTGGGGGGCGACACCGCGACGCCGCGGATGTCCTCGATGTCGCCGCGCGTGACCGGCTGGCGGTAGGCGACGATGGCGAGCGTCTCGAGCACCGCGCGCGAGTAGCGCGGCGCCTTCTCGTTGGTGATGCGGTCGATGAATTCCTGGTACTGCGGCTTCACGCGGAAGCGCCATCCCGAGGCGACCGTGGTGAGCTCGATCGAGCGCTCGGCCCACTCGTCCTTCAGCTCGTCGAGAACCTTGCGGATGTTGTCGGCGTCGACCTCGCCCGCGAAGAGTCGCTTCAGCTGCTGCACGGTGAGCGGGTCCGCGGACGATAGAAGTGCCGCTTCCAGGATGCGTTTCACCTGGTTCATGTCGAACTGGGTGGCATGCGCATCGATCGGCTCGGGTAGGGTCTGTTCGTTCATGGCCTATGCGATCGTGAGCGTGGCGCGCTCGGACTTGAGCTTCACGTAAATCGGGTCGAAGGGACTCTTCTGGCTGATCTCGATCAACGCCTCCCGGCTGAGCTCGAGGAGGGCGAGGAAGCTCACCACCAGCACCGGCACGCCGTGCGCCGGCTCGAAGAGATCCGAAAATTCCACGAACGCGCCCGGCGCGAGCGCCTTGAGGATGCGGCTCATGTGCGCGCGCACCGACAGCTGCTCGCGCGAGATCTTGTGGTGCCTCGTCATGCGGGCGCGCGCGAGGATCGAGCGCCAGGCCTCCGACAGGTCGGGCACCTCGACGCCGGGAAGCCGCTCGGCCAGCGCCTGCTCGATATAGACCTCGACCAGCGAAAAATCGCGCCCCGCCACTGGCGCCTCGGCGATCGCGGCCGCCCCTTTCTTGATGCGCTCGTACTCGAGGAGCCGGCGCACCAGCTCCGCGCGCGGGTCCTCCGGCTCGGCCGCGTCGTCGCGCTTGCGTGCCGGCAGCAGCATGCGCGACTTGATCTCGATCATGAGCGCGGCCATCAGCAGGTACTCGGCGGCGAGCTCGAGCTGCGTGGTGCGCATCATCTCCACGTACTGCATGTACTGGCGCGTGAGCTCCGCCATCGGGATGTCGAGGATGTCGAGCGAGTGCCTGCGGATGAGGTAGAGCAGCAGGTCGAGCGGCCCCTCGAAGGCCTCGAGGAAGACCGACAGCGCTTCCGGCGGGATGTAGAGGTCCGCCGGCATCTCGGTCATCGGCTCGCCGCGGATCCGCGC
>JANMYH010000090.1:0-2390 GCA_031381925.1 Burkholderiales bacterium
TACGTTGCATGAAAATTTCCTTTGCTCTAGTGAGGTTCACGACTGCTCGGGCGCGGACGCCTCGATCCTGAGGGCATGGATGTCCCGTTTCATGAGGTCGCCCAACGCCTCATAAACCATTCGATGCCTCGCCACGGGCGCATGCCCGCGGAAGGCTTCCGAAACTATTGCGAGGTGCCAGTGGCTGCCCCCCGAGGGCCGGCTGCCGGCGTGGCCCGCATGCTGCGCGCTTTCGTCGCGCAAATCCAGCGACAGCGGCGAGAGCGCCGCGAGGCGCTCGCGCATCGCCTGCTCGACTGCGTGCATCACGGCCCCTCGCCCTTGGCGGGCTGCGCCTTGGAGTCGTCGACCACGTAGCGCGACAGCCAGAAGGCCTGCGCCAGCACGAACGCGAGCATCAGGCCCATGCCGCCGAAAAGCTTGAAATTGACCCATACATCGGTGCTGAACGCATAGGCCACGTAAAGGTTGAGCGCGCCCTTGAAGATGAAGAACACCGCCCAGGCGACCGCCAGCTGGGTCCAGACGCGCTCGGGGAGCTCGAGGCCGCCCTCGCTCATGACGGCTTTCACCAGGTTTTTCTTGAACGCCAGGGCACCAAGGAACACCGTTCCCGCCAGCCAGTAGAGCACCGTCGGCTTCCATTTGATGAAGTTCTCGTCGCGAAGCAGCAGCGTCGCCCCGCCGAAGACGCCGATGATCACGAGGCTCGCCCACTGCATGCCGGTGACTTTCCTGCCACGGACGAGGACCCATCCGATCTGCAAGACCGTCGCGCCGATCGCCACCCCGGTCGCGACGAAAATGTCGGCGAACTTGTAGGCGACGAAAAACAGGATGACGGGGAAAAAGTCGAAAAGAAATTTCACGAAAGGGTGTCGGCGGGGGTGCGCGGTTCGGCGCCTTTGGGGTCTGCTCCAGCCCGCTGCGAACGGCATTTAAGCAACTGATAATTATAGCAGATTTACTGTGCTGGTATCCATTTGAGGTGGCGGGCCTCGATTCGTTCGCGCACTTGCGGGGAGATTCGCGGATTCAGCGACCTGGCCAGCGCTTCTGAGTAGAAACCCGCCGCCTCGTCGGGAAGCGCGCGGTCGAGGGCATCGAAGGCATAGTCCATCAGCCCGGGGTCCTCGGTGCGGATCGCGGTGATGGCGAGGTTGGCGTGCAGGATGCGCCACGGGCGCTCCGGGTTGGAGCGCTCGAGGTCGGCGGCCAGGCGCGGCTCGACATGCGCGATCACCCCTTGCATGAGGCCGAATACCGCGGCCAGCTCCTGCGGGCTCGCAGCGCGGTTGGAGCGCAGGGCGAGCGCGTTGGCGACCGGCTCGACCGCGTCGATCGCAATCCCATGGCGCACGGCCCAAAGCGCGATGCCCAGCGTCAGTTCGGCAAACTCCTCGGTGGCTTCGTGATGCGCCATCTCGGCGAGCGCCGCCGCCACGACGTCGCCGACGCCCTCCAGCGGCACGGCGCCCGAGCCGCCGTACTGGCGGTCGAGCGACTCCAGCGTCCTCAGGTAGCCCGCGACCTCCGGACGGACGGCTTCGAAGCGCTTCAGGAGCTCGCGGGTGGCGACCTGGCCCTCGTCGCCGAACTGGATGGTCTGGATGGTCATGGGAGGCAGAAAGACCGCCATTTTGATACAATCCGCGATGCTTTTCGAAATTGTGGCGCTTGGAAAACTTTGATTTACATAACCATTCGACGTGCTCGGATGGTTTGCTCTCACCGAAGCAGCTGATCGAACTCGCGGCCCGAACCGGGACCGACGCGATCGCGCTCACGGACCACGATAATACCGAGGGGCTCGACGAAGCCCGCGAGGCGGCGCAGCAGGCCGGAATCGGTTTCGTTCCCGGCGTGGAGATCTCGGTCAGCTGGGGCGACACGGTGCTGCACGTGGTGGGACTGAACATCGACCCCGCCGCCGCCGTCCTCCAGGAAGGACTGGATTCGATCCGCGTGGGGCGCCTTGGGCGCGCGCAGCGAATCGACGCGGCGCTCGCGAAGCTCGGCTTCGAGAACACGCTCGACGCGGCGCTTGGGCTCGCGAAGAACGAGCGGTTGCTGAGCCGGACGCATTTCGCGCGCCACCTGGTGGAGCGCGGCGCGGTAAAGGATATCCAGGGCGCGTTCGACAAGTATCTCGCCCGCGGCAAACCGGGCTACGTCTCGCATCGCTGGGCGGGCTTCGAGGAGGCAGTGGGCTGGATACGCGGCAGCGGCGGTGTTGCAGTGCTCGCCCACCCGGGCCGGTACGACCTGAAGCCGATGATGCGCGCCGAGGTGCTGAAGGAATTCAAGGCCTACGGCGGTGCTGCGATCGAGGTGGTGACGGGCAGCCACCGGCCGGAACAGTATGCGATGTGGCAACGGGTGGCGCTGGA
>JANMYH010000139.1:0-17372 GCA_031381925.1 Burkholderiales bacterium
CGAGGTAGGCTTCGACCTCGACGATGCGGCCGACACGTTCATGGTCCCCAGCGCGGTGCACGAGGTGCATGCCCAACAAGTCGTGGGCCACCTCGATCGTGTCGCGGTCATAAAACGTCCGGGGAAGCTTGCGCATCCCCCCGAATCTACCAAATGCGTGCGGGCCGTCCTCGAGGCTACCGGGTCTTCCAGATTCCCATCACGCGCCCCTCCGGATCGGAGAAGAGCGAGAACGACCCCATGTTCGGGACCACCTGCTCTTCGACGAGGATCTTGCCCCCCGCCGCGACCACCTTCCGGCGATACTCCGCGAGGTCGTCCACGGAAATGTAGAACGCCATGTTCCCCGGCCACGGCCCTTCCTGGGGCTGCATGATTCCGCCGTTGATGCCGCCTTCCCCGCCGGTGTCCACGATGCGGTAGTTCATCTCGGGCATGTGCTGCACCTTCCAATCGAAGACCCTGGCGTAGAAATCCGAGACTTTCGCAGGATCCTTCGACCACAGTTCCCAATGCACCACGGCGCAACCCATCGCGTTCTCCCCGGCGAGGTTATGATTCGCTAAGCGTACTGGCAGAGTGGCTGGAATTCCAGAGCGCGTCACGCATTGCAACATTCGGCACCGGATCCCTTCCTTTCCGTCCACTGGAGCCCACAAAATGAACAATCGCCGCCGCCTGGTTCTCACCGCCGCCGCTTCCGCCTTCGCTTCCACGCTTCCCCTCGCCGTTCGCGCCGCCATGGGCCCGAACGACAAGTTCGACCTGGTGGTGCGCGGCGGCGAGGTGCTGGACCCCTCGCAACGCCTGCGTGGCGTCCGCGACATCGGGATTCGAAACGGGGTGATCGAAGCAGTCGAATCGTCGATTGCGCCGGAGCGCGCGCTGCGCTCGATCAATGCCGCCGGCCGGCTGGTGACCCCCGGCCTGATCGACCTGCACGCCCACACGTATCCCTACGGTTCAGCCATCGGCATTCCGGCCGACGAGCTGGTTCCGTTCCAGGGAACGACCACGGCGGTCTCGGCGGGCGATGCCGGCGCGAACAACTTTGCCGCCTTTCGCCGCTTCATCATCGCCTCCACGCGCACGCGCATGTATGCATTCGTGCACATCGCCAATATCGGTCTCGCGGGATTCCCGATCGCGGAGCTCTATAACCTCGATTACGCGCGGACCGAGGACGCGGCGCGCACCCTTGCGGAGAACGCCGACATCGTCATCGGCATCAAGGTGCGGATGTCCGAGAACGTCATCGCGAAGCATGGAATGGAGCCGCTGAAGCGCGCCATCCGCGCGTGCGAGCTATCGGGTGTCGCGGGTGCCAAGGTGATGTGCCATATCGGCGGCGTGGAGAGCCGCAAGCTCATGGCCGAGATCCTCGACATGCTGCGCCCCCGCGACATCCTGACGCACTGCTATTCGGGCGCGCCCAATCTCGGCAACGATTTCACCAACATCGTGCAGGACGGAAAGCTGCTGCCGGCCGCGCTGGAGGCCAAGCGGCGCGGGGTGCACTTCGACGTGGGCCATGGAGGGGGCTCGTTCGACTACACGGTCGCCGAAGCGGCCATCGCGCAGGGCGCAGGGCCGGATACCATCTCCTCCGATATCCACGTGTTCTCGGGTAACACGCCCGGCATGCCTTATCTCACCTGGGTGATGAGCAAGTTCCTCAACATGGGCTTCTCGCTCGAACAGGTCGTGGCGATGGCGACGATCAACGCCGCTCGTGCAATCGGCAAGATGCCCAAGCTCGGTACGCTCGAGGTCGGCGCCCCGGGAGACGTCTCGATCCTCGAAGTGGTCGAGGGACCGGTGGAGTTCGTCGACACGCGCAACAACAAGCGCGTCGGCAAAGTGCACCTTCGCCCAGTGCAGACGATCGCGGGAGGCGCCCCGTTCGGGCGGCCGTACGCCGCGCCCTTCAGCGTGCGCTAGCCATCCCGCAGGCCAGGTCGAAGGCGTTCTTCATGGCACCGAGGTTCGCTATTCCCTGCCCGGCGATGTCGTAGGCGGTGCCGTGGGCCGGCGTGGTGATCGGCATCGGCAGGCCGCCCTGCACCGTCACGCCGCTTTCGAAGCCCAGCAGCTTCATCGCGATCTGGCCCTGGTCGTGGTACATCGTGACGACGCCGTCGTAGCCCCCGGTCTTGCGCGTGGCGCGCACGAAGATCGTGTCGGCGGGAAAGGGGCCATCGGCGGGGAAGCCGCGTGCCCGCGCCATCTCGACGCCGGGCGTGATGATGTCGATTTCTTCGCGCCCGTAGGCGCCGTTGTCCCCGTTGTGGGGGTTCAGGCCGCAGACCGCGACGCGCGGCTTCGCGATGCCCGCGCGCTTGAGGCTCTTCGTGATGAGCTCCACCATTTCCGCCACTGCTTCCTTGCGCAGCAGCCCCGAGACCTCGGAGAGCGCCACGTGGGAGGTGACCCGCGAGGTCCAGAGTCCCTCGAGCACGTTCAACTCGACTGCCGTGCCGGTGAACTTCAGCACCTCCTGGAACCAGTGCAGCTCGTCGGGATGATCCATGCCGCCCGCGCGAAGCGCCGACTTGTTGAGGGGCGCGAAGCACAGCGCGTCGGCGGTTCCCGCCTCGCACAACGCCACGCCGAAGCGCAGCCCGTCGAGCATGAAGCGCCCGTTCTTCGCCCCCGCCACGCCGCGCTCGAAGCCGGCCGCGTCGAGCCCGGACCAGCGTGCGAGGAGCGGCCGCGCGAGGTCCCGGTCACGCGCCGACTCCGCCTCGCCCTCGTCGAAGGTGAAGCGGCACCCGGCGGTACGCATGCCCTCTTCCAGGACGCCGCGGCTGCCGATGAGAACGATATTGGCGCGCTTCGCGGTGGCTTCGTCGGCAAGCAGGCGCGCGACCAGCTCGGGCCCGATACCGGCGGGATCGCCCGCGAAAAGCGCGATCGTGGGCTTCGACCTCACTGCTCGCCCTTGATGTTCGCCTCGCGCACCAGCTTGCCGGCGCGCTCGTAATCGGTCTTCGCCATCGCCGCGAAGTCGGCGGCTCCGATCGCGCCGGGCTCGCCCGCCATCCCCTCGAGGCGCTTGCGCACGTCGGGCATGGCGAGGATCTTCGTGGTTTCTGCATGCAGGCGCGCCGTGATCTCGCGCGGCAGGTTGGCCGGGCCGAAGAAGCCGTACCACGTCGACATCTCGACGCCGGAGACTCCCGCCTCCGCAAGGGTCGGGACGTCGGGCAGCTCGGCCGCGCGCTTCGGCGTCATCACGGCGAGCGCCTTGATCTTGCCGCCCTTGATGAAGGCCATCGCCGACGAGGTGGTGTCGAAGGAGAGCTGGATCTGGCCGCCCACCAGATCCGTGAGTGCCTGGGCGGACCCCTTGTAGGGAATGTGGACGATCTTCGTGCCGGTTGCAAGCGCGAATGCCTCGCACGCGAGGTGCTGCGTGCTGCCGATTCCCGACGAGCCGCACGAGAACCCGCCCGGCTTCGCATTGATCTCCGCGATCAGGTCGCGAATGTTGTTCGCCGCGACGCTGGGCGCCACCGCCACGACGTTCGGCACGACCACCAGGAGCGCGATCGGCGTCAGGTCCTTCACCGGATCGAAACCCAGCTTCATGATGTGCGGGGCGATCGCCTGCGCGGTATTGGTGCCGACCAGGAGCGTGTAGCCGTCCGGCGGCGATTTCGCCGTCACGTCGGAGGCGATGGTGTTGGCCGCGCCGGGCCGGTTCTCGACCACGAAGGGCTGGCCGAAGACCGTGGTCAACTTGTCGCCCAGCATGCGCGCGATGATGTCGGTCCCGCCGCCGGGAGACGCACCCACCATGATCCGCACCGGCTTCGTGGGCCAGGGACCCGCGGGGGTAGAGACAGTCTGCGCGAGGGCGAGGCCGCTGGCGGCGAGGGCCAGCAGGAGGGCGGCGCGGCGAATCATGGATTTTCCTTGATGGGGGTTGCTTCCGATTGTAGGGGAACCCTGCGCGAGGCGAGCACCTTGTCGATTCTCTTGCCGTCCATGTCGACCACCTCGAGGCGCCAATCGGCCCACGGCACGTAGTCTCCGGTCTGCGGCACGCGCCCCAGCAGGAACATCACCATTCCTGAGAGCGTGTGGTAGCGCCCCTTGTCCTCCTCGGGCACGTCCTTCAGCTCGAGGCGATCCTTCAGCTCGGGGATCGGGATGAGCCCATCGAGGATCCACGATCCATCCTCGCGCCGCACCGCCCACGCGTCCTCGAGGCTGCGCGGCGTGAACTCCCCGGTGATCACCTCCATCAGGTCGCGAAGCGTCACCATCCCGAGGACCTCGCCGTACTCGTCCACCACGAAGGCCAGCATCGAGCCCGACTTGCGGAAGTTCTCGAGCAGCTCCATGCCCGTGAGGGTCTCCGGTACGTAGACGGGCGCCTGCAGGTCGACCCGCAGGTCGGGCACCTCGTGGTGCAGCGCCTTCTTGAGGAGCTGGCGCGCGGAGGTGACGCCGAAAATCTCCTGCAGGCCGTTGCGGCCGACCGGATAGCGGGCGTGCTCGGAGTCCTCGACACGCTTCAGGTTCTCCTCCCAGCTGCGGTCGGGATCGAGGAACACGATGTCGCCGCGCGGGACCATCAGCGATCCCAGCTGGCGGTCGTCGAGGCGAAAGACGTTGCGCACCATCGCGTGCTCGTGATGCTCGATCACCCCCGCATCGGAGCCTTCGACCAGGAGCGCGTGGATCTCCTCCTCGGTCACGCCCGGTGCGGTCGCGTTGTGCGCGCCGAAGAGCCGCAGCACCAGGTTGGTGGAACCCGACAGCAGTTTCACGAACGGCTTAGAGATCATTGCGAGCCACATCATCGGGCGCGCGACGGCGCGCGCGACCGCCTCCGGGTTGATCTGTCCCAGCCGCTTCGGGACGAGCTCGCCCAGCACGATCGAGAAGTACGTGATCCCCAGGACCACGAGGCCGGTCGCGAGGTAACGCGCCGTGACGGGCTCGAGCGTGAAGCGGCCCTGCAGCCACGCCGCGAAGGGCTCGGCCAGTACCGACTCGCCGACGATCCCGTTGAGGATGCTGATCGAGGTGATGCCGATCTGGATCGTCGACAGGAAATGGGTCGGATCCTGGCCCACCTTGACGGCCGCGAGCGCCCCCTTGTCCCCCTCCTCGACGTACTTCTGGAGTCGCGACTTGCGCGAGGTCACCAGTGCGATCTCGGACATCGCGAAAATGCCGTTCAGCAGGATCAGGGTGAAGAGGATCAGGATTTCCATGGGGTGCGCGAGCCAGGGCGGCCGCAAAGCGGAAGGAGAGCGGCAGAGTCTAGCAATTCCGGCACAATGGCGGCCTTCGCCGAACCGTGAGAGCGCCATGCAACGATTTGTCACCGCATTTCTCGCCTGTGTCGCGACCACCGCCTCTATCGCGCAGGAACGCCCCCAGGATCGCTGGAACCTGGGCGATCTCTACACCACGCCCCAGGCGTGGAATGACGACGCCGCGCGCGTGGAGCAGCAGATCGCGCAGCTCGCGGCGTGCAAGGGCAAGCTGGGGGAAAGCGCCCGCCGCCTGAAAGAGTGCTTCGACGCGCAGTCCGAGACCTACAAGCGGTACCTGCGCATGCTGGTGTACGCCTACGAGCTGCATTCGGAAGACACCAGCATCCCGGCGAGCCTCGAGCTTCGCCAGCGGGTCACGGTCCTCGGATCCAGGATCACGGAGGCGACCTCGTTCGTGAGCCCCGAGGTCCTCGCGGTCGGAGCCGCGAAGATCGATGCGTTCCTCGCCGCCGAGCCCGGGCTTGCGACCTACCGCCATCCGTTGCGCGAAATCCTGCGGGCCGCGCCGCACACGCTCGACGCGCAAGGCGAGGCCCTCGTGGCGAGCTTCGCGCTCTCGCGTGGCGCAGCAGGCTCGGCCTTCGAGACCCTGACCAATGCGGACATGCCATGGCCGACGGTGAAGCTCGCCGACGGCACCGAGGTGAAGATCGACGAGGCCGCGTTCGGCAAGTACCGCGAGGCGCCGAATCGCGAAGACCGCCGCAAGGTCTACGAGGCGCTCTTCGGCAAATACAAGGAATTCGAGCGCACGCTCGGCGTGACGTTCTACGCGAGCCTCAAGGAAGACACGGTCTACTCCCGCGTCCGCAAGTACCCGGACTCGTTCGCGCGCGCGATGGACACGAACAACCTGCCGCTCGCGGTGTACGACACGTTGGTGAAAAGCGCGAACGACAACCTGCCGACGTTGCACCGCTACTTCAAGCTGCGCGGCCGCATTCTCGGCATCCCGGACATGCGCTATTACGATATTGCCCCGCCCCTGGTCAGCGGCGGGCGCAGGTACCCGATCGACGAGGGCGTGAGGATCATGCTCGATTCGGTCAGGCCCCTCGGAGATGCGTACGTCGCCGCCATGGCGCAGGGGGTAAAAGACCGCTGGATGGACGTCTATCCGCGTCCGCGAAAGCTCTCCGGGGCGCATGCGTTCGGGGCGGCCTACGAAGTGCATCCCTACCTGATGCTCAACTACACCGACAACTACGAGGCGGTGTCCACCCTCGCCCACGAATGGGGGCACGCGATGCACTCGTACCTGTCGAATCGTGGCCAGCCGTTCGCGACGGCGGGGTATGCGACGTTCGTGGCCGAGATCGCCTCCACCGCGAACGAGGCGTTCCTCCTTGACCACGTGCTGAAGATCGCGGGCAACGACGACGAGCGCCTGCTCTACCTGGGATCGGCGTTGGAAACGCTGCGCGGCACGTTCTTCCGCCAGGTGATGCTCGCAGAGTTCGAGCGCGAGGCTCATACGCTCGTGGACAAGGGCGAGTCGCTGACCGCGGAGAAGCTCACGCGCATCAACGCGGACATCTTGCGCCGCTATCACGGCGACAAGGAAGGGGTGGTCAAGGTCGATGACCTCTACACGCTCGACTGGGCCCGCATCCCGCATTATTACCGTGCGTTCTACGTGTTCCAGTACGCCACGTCCATCGCTGCGGGCTCACTGTTCGCGGATGCCATCCTCAAGGGCGAGCCCGGCGCGCGAGAGCGCTACCTGAAGCTGCTGTCGTCCGGCGGATCGGATTATCCGTACGAGCTGGTGAAGGCGGCCGGCGTGGACCTCGCGTCTGCGGCGCCTTACGCGGCCGTGGCGGCGCGCATGAACCGCATCATGGATGAGATCGAGGCGATCCTCGCGCGCCGCGGCAAGTGACGATCAATCGCGGTTGAGTTCGTCGACCAGGGGGCAGCCGCCCCCGCGCCCGGTCTTGCGGCAGGCGTCGACAAGGGTGCTCAATTCGCCGCGCATCCGCTCGAGCTCCGCGATGCGGGTCTCGATGACCGCGAGTCGCGTCTCCCCGATGAGCCGTGCCTCGCGGCATTTGCGTCCGTCGGAGATCAGCAACAGCTGGCCGATCTCGTCGAGCGTGAAGCCGAGCTGTTGCGCACGCCGGATGAAATTGATCTGTCGCAGCACGGCGACGGGATATCTGCGATGCCCGCCCGGAGGCTTGCGCGGCTCGCCGATCAGGCCGCGGCGCTGGTAATAGCGGATCGTCTCCACGTTGACCCCGGCGGCTTTCGCGACGCGACCAATCGTCATCGTTTCCGGCATCCCGACCACTCCTCGGTGCGCACGCCACTGGAAGCTGGCCCTCACACTCTAGAGCCCGTACTGCGGTACAAGGTCTACCGAGCCAACAGGATCATCGCGCGTCAGACATTTCCTACGTCACGGCGACGCGGCGCTGATCCACTGTCCGATTCGCTCGCGCAGCATCGACAGCGGCAGGTGTCCCTGGCCGAGGATCATGTCGTGGAATACGCGGATGTCGAAGCGCGGCCCCAACCGCCGCTCGGCCTCGGCACGCAGCTCGAGGATCGCGCCCTCGCCGAGCTTGTAGCCCAGCGCCTGCGCGGGGTTTGCCATGTATCGGTGGATCTCGGAGGTCGCCCGCGGCTCGGCGATGCCCGCCTCTTCCATGAAGTAGCGGATGGCACGCTCGCGCGTCCATCCCCGCGAATGCAGCCCCGTGTCGACCACGAGCCGCGCGGCACGGAACAGCTCCGCGTTGTAGCGCCCCATCAGCGAGAGTGGCTCGTCGTAGAGCTGCATCTCGTGACCGAGGCTCTCGGCGTAGAGGGCCCAACCCTCGCCGAACGCGACCGTGCGGAAATTCCTGCGAAACTGCGGCACGTCGAGCTCGTCGGCGAATCCGTGGTCGAAATGATGGCCGGGAACCCCTTCGTGCGCGAGCAGCGCGCGCAGGCCGTCGAGCGAGCGCGTCTTCGGATCGGTCACCGGGATTCGAAAGATGCCGGGCCGCGATCCGTCGGACGCGGGTCGGGTATAGGTGGCCGAGGCCGTTGCTGCGAGCTCGGGCTCCGTGAGGCGGATCTCGAAACCCGCGCGCGGAACCTTGCTGAAGAGCCGGGGAACCTCGGGGGCGATGCGGGTCTCGTGGATCATGCGCAGGTACGCAAGGACCTCTTCGGTGGTGGTGAACGGAAAGTTCTCGGGACGCGACGCGATCCATCCGCCGAAGTCCTTCATCTCGCCCTTGAACCCGGCCTGGGCTGCGACGAGGATCAGCTGCGTCTGGATGCGCCGCACTTCCCTGAGGCCGCGTTCGTGGATCTCGTCCGGCGAGAGATCGGTCGTGGTGTGCAGCCGCACGAGATGGCGGTACATGCGCTCACCGCCGGCGATCGCCGCGATGCCATCGGTCGAGCGCGCGTGCGGCAGGTAGTCGTCGCGCGCATAGGCAAAGAAGGCGCCCATCGCGGGCAGGATCTCGGCGCGCAGCAGCTCGCGATACTCCCCCTCGATGCGCTGGCGCGCCGCCGGGTCGAGCTCGGCGGGAAACTGGCGGATCGGCTTCCAGAGCGAGCTCCTGGCGGGATCGCCGTCGGCGGGGACAATGGCAGCCCATTGCGCGAGGCCGGCGCGCACCAGCACGGCGGGCGTGGTGATGCCCACCCTGCGCGAGCGCTCGAGCACCATCCGCGCCTCCGCAAGGAGTGCGGGATAGCGACGCAGGCGCATGAACCAGGTGCGGTAATCGGATTCGTTCCGGAACGGCTGGATGCTGATCACGGAGATGATCTGGTTCGCGATCCCCCCCCAACTCTGGCTGAGGAGGGCGTGCTCCTGGAGCGGATGCTCCAGCCCCTCGAGCTCGATCCGCGCCTGGTACTCGAGGAGGCGGTGGGTGATGCGCTCGGTCTCGTCGAGCTCGGCCACCGGGATGACCTTGAGCCCGGCCAATGTGCGGCGGTGGAGCACGCGCGAGCGCTGCAAGTGGTCGCGCGAGAACGGGATCGCGAGCCTTCCCTGCCGCGGACCCGCGCCCTCGCGATAGGTCTCCAGCAGCGGCTCGAGGTCGAGCTGCGCCTGGTAGGTGGCCTGCGCGAGCGCCGCGAGGCGGGTGGATGCGTTGGGATGCGCAGGGGGCGAGAACGCGAGGCACAGCGCGGCCGTAGCCGCCGCCGCGAAGATTCGCTTCATCGCTCCTTGCCCTTCAGGGCGGCGACCCACGCCACCGGAAGCGCCACGCTCTTTCCCGCGCCGAAAGGATGCGGCGAGGCGATCATGCCGACCACCTTGCCGTAGGCATCGAGCAGCGGCCCGCCGCTCATCGCGGGGCTCACCGGGATCGAGAACTCAACCGCGTTGCCGCCCTCCGCCGGGAGGAGCCCGATCACCTTCCCCTCCACGATGACCGCTTCGCCCGCGGCGTTGATTCCCGCGGCGTAGACCTTGCTCCCCGGCTTCGGATCGCCCGCGCCCAACGGCAGCGGCCAGCTGCCCGCGGCGGCCACGGTGAGCTTGCATACGTTGCGCCCGCGCCCTGGCGCCGAGACCTGGGCGGGCGCCTTGCGCGCGCCGAAACTCACCACGAGCTGGGTATTCGCCGCGAAGCCCTGGCAGGTGGTCACCATCACCCCCTGCTCGATGGCGAACGCATGGCCCAGTGCGGTCGCGCGCCCCTGCATGTCGATGCTGTGCACGCGCCCGACCGCCGGCGAAACGGCGGCAATGATTTCCTGCGGGATGCTCGCCTCGGGCTTTCCGGAGGGACGCAGGAGGAAATAGGCTCCCACGAGGACCAGCACTGCGGCGCCCGCGGCGAGGCCCCACTTGGGAGCCGCCGCGATCACCCGCTTCGGCCGCAGGAATTTCGCGTCGCGAAGCGACGCGTCGTAGGCCTCGCGGCTCTGCGGAACGGAGAGGACCTCGTAGGCCTCATGCACGAGTGAAGCTTCCGGATTCTCGGCCGTCGCCCCCGCGGTCATCTGTACGCGCAGCTTGCGATAGGCGCTCACGATCTCGCCCGGGGAGGCGCTGCGGTTGACGCCGAGGACGTCATAGAGGGTGTTCTTGCCGCCGTACATGGTGCAATGATAAAAGAAAAAACACGGTACCCTTGCGCGCACCATGCAAACCGAGCCCGAAGCCGACTCGCCCTACGCCGCCGCGCGCCTGATGGTGACGCTCCTGCTGATGACGCTCGGCGCGAGCGGCATGTACGTGGTGCCCGTCGTGCTGCCGTCAGTGCAGGCGGAGTTCGGCATCGCGCGAGCCGACGCATCGCTGCCCTACTCGTCCCTTCTCATCGGCTTCGGCATCGGCGGGCTTTTGATGGGGCGCCTTGCGGATCGCTTCGGCGTGATGGTGCCGCTGCTCCTCGGCGCCGCATGCCTGGGCACGGGATTCGTCGTCGCCGGCAACGCGCGCGACATGTGGACTTTCGTCCTCGCCCACGGATTGCTGATGGGACTCATGGGCAGCGCGGCGACCTTCTCGCCGCTGCTTGCCGACACCTCCCTCTGGTGGGTGCGGCGCCGCGGCATCGCGGTGGCGGTCTGCGCGAGCGGCAACTACCTGGGCGGCGCGATCTGGCCGCCGATCGTGCAGCACTTTGTCGAGACCCACGGCTGGCGCCACAGCTACGTCGGCATGGGGATCTTCTGCGGCGTCGCCATGGGCGTGCTCGCGCTCGCGATGTACCGGCGCCCGCCGCTCGCCACGATCCCCCCGCCGAAGCCCGGCATCGCGGCATCGCCGGGCGCGCCCTTCGGGTTGACGCAGCCCGTGGCCCTCGCGCTCCTGATGGTGGCCGGCGTGGGATGTTGCGTCGCGATGTCGATGCCGCAGGTGCACATCGTGGCGTATTGCGGGGACCTGGGATTCGGCGCGGCCAACGGCGCGCAGATGCTCTCGATCATGCTCGCCTTCGGCATCGTGAGCCGGCTCGTGTCCGGAGCCATCTGCGATCGAATCGGCGGCCTGCGCACGCTGTTGCTCGGCTCCGCGCTCCAGGGCGTGGCGCTGCTGCTCTTCCTGCCGTTCCAGGGGCTGGTCTCGCTCTACGTGATCTCCGCGCTCTTCGGCCTCTTCCAGGGCGGCATCGTGCCCTCGTACGCGATCATCGTGCGCGAGCACTTTCCGGCGGCGCGCGCCGGCGCTTTCGTGGGCGCCGTGATCATGTCCACGATGCTCGGCATGGCGCTCGGCGGCTGGATGTCGGGCCGGATTTTCGACCTGACCGGCTCCTATCGCGCGGCGTTCCTGAACGGCATCGCGTGGAACGCGCTCAACCTCGCGATCGCCTACTACCTGCTGCGGCGCACCACGGGTCCGGGTCGACGGGGAAATTCGCCGGCGCCTTCTGCAGCATCCCCTGGCGCCCGCGCATGAGCGAGCCGGGCCGGTCGCTACGACGTCGTCTGCAGCCTGCGGATCAGCTCGTCGATCAGGTCGTCGCCCCCGCCGCTCCTCACCCGGTGCTGGCGCAGCACGCCGGCGAGCTCCGGGCGGCGGTAACCGGAGCGGATGAAGACCTCGGCGATGGCACGCTGCACGTTCACCGATTTGGATTGGGCGAAGGAGCGAGTGAGCTCGTCGAGGACCTCGCGATCGTCGATGCGCAGCCGCGCAAGCGTGTCGAGCGCGCGCACCTGCGCGGGCGAAGCAGGCATGCGGGCAACACCGGAGGCGATCGACCGCAGCTCGCGCGAATCGGTGACCGGCCGGTTGCGCAAGTACGCCTGCGCGATCTGCACCTCATTCACGTCGGTGCTGGAAATCGCGCGCAACACCTGCGAGTGCGCTTCGGCGCCCCCCAGGCACGCCAGGGCCGCGGCGCGAGCCACCGGGCCGGCACGCGCCGGCGCCCGTGCGACGCGCGCCAGCTCGTCCTCGAGCGCGCCGTCGCGGTTGAGCGTGCACACCAGGTCGACTTCGGCGAACCCCATGGCGTTGCGCGCCAGGAGATCGGAAACCATCCGGCCGTGCTCGGCGGCCTGCTCGCCCGCGGTCAGCCAGCCGAGCTCGCCGGCAAGTGCGACGAGACGCGCGCGCAGCGCGGGTTGGGTCGTCGCGCGCGCGGTGGCGAGAACACGCTCGCGCGTCACCGCATCGGCGGCCATCGCGTTGAACGCGCGCTGGAACTGCGGCGATTGCCGCTCGGCTTCCGGGAGTGAGGCGAGCAGCTTCTCGACCCGATCGAGCACCGCGCGCGCATCCGCCTTGTCGCCCTGCATCATGCGATGGATCGCCGCGAGCTTCTGCCCGGCGCCAAGGCGATCGTCGAAGAGCTGGCAGATCTGCCCGCGATACGCGGCCTCGGCCGGAGTCTCGGGGGAATTGCTGGTGTGGGTCATCGAGTTGCGGCTGAAGAGCTGCAGCAGCTTGGCGCTGGGCCGGCCGCTGCCGAATTCGCGTGCCGCGCCGGCGTCGAAGTATTTGTTGAGCAGCATCGCGGCCGTGGGGCCCACCGGCGCCGACGAGGAGAAACCGTAGATCACCGGGACCTTGGAGAAGATGCGCCGCATGCGGGTGCGGCTGCTCTCCCCGTGGGTCGCGTTGCGCGTGGCCTCCGGATTCAGGCTCTCGCAGCCGAAGAGGTAGACCTCCTTCAGGCGGGAGAAGAGGCCCGGGCACGAATCGCTGCACGCCGCGCGCTCGAGCTCGTCGACGCGCAGGTACTCGTTGTTCTCGAGCCGGTCGGAATAGAAATCGTCGCCGGCATTGAAGTGGCCGGAGACCACGAGGACGTCGCACTGGACGCCCTTGCGGCACGACGAGCCGAGCCACTCCGAACGTCCCTTCTCCACCAGTTCGACAAAGTCGTAGGCTCCGGGCGGCAGCCGCTTCCGGAACGCTTCCTTCTCGTCATCGGAATTGACGGTGATGGTGCAGACGGTCTTGCGCTCGGCCTGGGCTTGGGGGCTCCAGGCGAACACGGCGGCGACGACGAAAAGGGCGCGAATCCACACGCATCGATTTTCATCGGGCCGCAGCCCAAAAGATGCAGGAGAGACCAGGCAATGGGGGTGGGAGTCGTCCTACTCCGGCGGGCCCCCCGCGGAAAGTCAGGCGAACTGATCGGCCAGCTTCCGGGCGAGCCTCGCCAGCGTGTCGCGCAGCAGCACGGGCGAGCGCACCTCGAAGGGAAACGGCAGCCGCATCAGCTCGCGCGCGTACCAGTCGAGCTCGTCGGCAGAGCCCTTCAGGAGGACACCGCCCTCACACGCCTCCGGAATACCGGCCGTCGGGTGCAGCTCCCGCTTCGCGGTGGCGAGGTCGGTGTGAAGGAAGACCTCGACCTGGACCGCGCGCGGCAGCGTCGCCATCGCGCGCGTGAGGTATTCGGAGGCATCGAAGCCTTCGGGACGCTGGAACTCGCGCACTGTGACCTCCGCGTGGGCAATGCGATCCAGGCGCAGCGTGCGCAGGCCGGATCGCAGGCGGCAATGGCCCACCACATACCAGCGCCCTCCCCGATAGACGAGGCCGTAGACATCGAAGCCGCGCGTGGTGAGGGCCCCGTCGGCGGCGCGATAGCTCATCGACGCTTCACGGCGCGTCTGCGCCGATTCGCTCAGCACGCGCAGCAGCTTGGTATCCGCATTGACGCGCGCATCCCCGGTCTGCAGCGCCACGCTCTCGCGAAGCGCCGCGATGGTCTTGCGCGGGGCGCTGGGCAGCACGCGGTCGAGCTTGGCCTGCACGCTCTCGATCGCGGGCGCGGCCCCGGCGAGCCCGAGCCCACGCGCCGCGATGAGGCCGAGCGAAAGGGCCTGGGCCTCCTCGTCGGTGAACATCATCGGCGGCAGTTTGAAGCCGGCCACCAGCCGGTAGCCGCCGTAGCGCCCCTGCTCGGTGGTGATCGGGATGCCCATCTCCTCGAGCATCGCGATGTAGCGGCGCAGCGTGCGGCGATCGACCGCGACGCGGCGGGCGAGCTCGGCGCCGCTGATCTGGCCATGGGATTGGAGCAGCTCGAGGACCGCGAGGACCCGGGTGGTGGGTTTAGCCATAGCGTGACTTTATCCTGTAACTAGGGCGGCTATCGCCCTATTTACCGACTATCTTCCACGCATGAACCACGCGCTCCGCCTCCTCGCTGCCTCGCTCCTGCTCCTCCTGCTCATCGCCGCCGCGTGCCAGCGCCAGGCGATCGCGCAGCAAGAGGTGTGGGGAGACCAACCGGCGCATGGACCTGCTGAACGTGTCGGGCGCAACGCCATCGAACTCCTGCACGCCCACCAGGAGAATCGCATGTCCTCGAGCACGCTGACCCCCGAAAACCTGCCCGCCGGGCCCGACCGCCGCATCCACCAGGGACACGGCACTTCGGCGCTCGGTCCGAGCGACTCCTCCGACAGCGGTAGCGACGTGCAGGGCGCGCCCGGACTGCCGGGCTTCGACGCGGTCGACTCCGATCTCGAAAGCGACAGCGACTCGGGCGGGACCGGCGAGCGCGCCGGAGTGGAGCGCGATGCCGCCGCGCGCGATGGTGCCGACATCGATACCGATCGCATCGATCGCATGCCGGAGGAGGATGACGACGACGACGGCACGACCGGATCCAAGCCCCTCTAGCCGACCGCGGCGCGCCGCGTCACATTCGGTGACTCCCGTGCGGGGGCGACCTGCGTAAACTTGCGGCTTTCGTTCCCCGATAGCCCGCCCATGGCTCGCGCTCTTGCCGCTGCAATGCTCGCCTTCCTGGGATTGTCCGCCGCCGCCCAGGAGGCCGAAACGCCCCTTACCTCGTTTCCCTATACGCCCGGCCTCGACGTGAGGGCCCTGGATACGTCGGCCGACGCGTGCGTGGATTTCTACCAGTACGCATGCGGCGGCTGGCTCAAGGCCAATCCGATCCCGCCAGACCAATCCCACTGGGACGTCTACAGCAAGCTCGGGCAGGACAACCAGCGCTACCTCTGGGGGATCCTCGAAGAGCTCGCCGCGAAAACCGACGGCAGGACCGCCAACCAGCAGAAGATCGGCGATCACTTCGCCGCGTGCATGGACGAGGCCGCCGTGGAGAAGCGCGGCGCACAGCCCCTAAAACCCCTCCTCGACCGCATTGCAGCGATGAAATCCAAGGCGGAGCTCGCGGCGGTGCTCGCCGAGCTCCATGTCGCCACCGGGGACTCGGGCCTCTTCTTCGGCTTCGGCGCGAACCAGGATTTCGCCGACTCAAGCCGGGTGATCGGCTTCACGGCCGCGGGAGGCCTGGGGCTTCCGGATCGCGACTACTACACCAAGGACGACGACCAGTCGAAGGACATCCGCGCGAAGTACCTGGCCCACGTCGCGCGCACCTTCGAGCTGCTCGGCGACGCCGCGGCCGATGCGGGGCGCAACGCCGCCAAGGTGATGGAGATCGAGACGGCGCTCGCGCACGCGTCGCTCACCCAAGTCGAGCAGCGCGACCCGTACAAGCTCTTCAACAAGGTGAGCCTGAAGGGGTTGCGCGCCCTCGCCCCTTCCTTCCAATGGGAGGCGTACTTCCGCGGGATCGGCCTGACGCGAACGCGAACGTTCAATGCGACCGAGCCCGCCTTCCTGCGCGAGCTGGACAAGCGGCTGCGCGGCGACTCCCTCGACGACATCAAGACGTATCTGCGCTGGCACGTGACGCACGCCATGTCGGCGCACCTTTCGCAGGCCTTCGTGAACGAGGACTTCGAATTCTCCAGCAAGACGCTGCGCGGCGTGCCGCAGCTGCGCCCGCGCTGGAAGCGCTGCGTGTCGCTGGTCGACGGCCAGCTGGGCGAGGCGCTTGGCGAGGAATTCGTCCGCCGCGCCTTCAGTCCCGAGTTGAAGGAGCGCGCGCTCCGAATGACGAAGCAGATCGAGCGTGCGATGGAGGACGACATCCGCCAGCTCCCCTGGATGACCGAGGCCACGAAGAAGCGGGCCCTGGAAAAGCTGCATTCGACCGTCAACAAGATCGGCTATCCCGACAAGTGGCGCGACTACGGCGCGGTGAAGATCGAGCGCGGCGACTATTTCGGCAACGTGGTTCGCGCGCAGCGCTTCGAGTCGCGCCGTGACCTCGCCAAGATCGGCAAGCCCGTGGACCGCGGCGAGTGGCTGATGACCCCTCCGAGCGTCAACGCCTACTACAACCCGCAGATGAACGACATCAACTTCGCCGCCGGCGTGCTCCAGCCGCCGCTCTTCGATCCGAAGATGGACGACGCGCCCAACTACGGCAATACCGGGATGACCATCGGCCACGAGCTCACCCACGGCTTCGACGACGAGGGCCGGCAATTCGACGCCAAGGGGAACCTCAAGGACTGGTGGGCCAAGGAGGACGCCGCGGCCTTCAACGAGCGCGCCCAGTGCATCGTCGACCAGTACGCCCAGTACACGATCGTCGACGACATCAAGATCAACAGCAAGCTCACGCTCGGCGAGGACGTGGCCGACCTGGGCGGGCTGATCCTCGCGTGGATGGCGTGGAAGACGGAGGTCGCCGGCAAGGCGCTCGACGATCGCGACGGACTCAGCCCCGAGCAGCGTTTCTTCGTAGGCTACGCGCAGTGGGCTTGCGGCAACGAGCGCCCCGAGAGCCTGCGGGTGAAGGCGCTCACCGACCCCCACTCGCCCGGCAAGTACCGCGTCAACGGCCTGGTGGTGAACATGCCCGAGTTCGAGCGTGCCTTCTCCTGCAGGAAGGGCCAGCCGATGGTGGCCGAGAAGCGCTGCCGGGTGTGGTGAGGCGAAATCGCGATAGCGGCTGAACCGGGACTCGCGCACCCCCTCTAAGGGGGATGATTCCGGTGATCGTGAACGCCACGGCGGGGGCAGGCCATGCCGAGAGTGACTTCGAAAAGATGCGCGAGCTGTTCCGCGACGCGGGCGCGCGCGCCCAGATCCTTCCGGCCCGCAGCGGCGCCGAGCTGAAAGAGCTGGCGCGCACCGCCATGAAGGACGCGCCCCGCGTGCTCGTGGCCGCGGGCGGCGACGGCACGGTGAGCGCCGTCGCGGAGGCCACCCGCGGCACCCAGACCGCCCTCGGGATCCTGCCGATGGGCACGCTCAACCATATGGACAAGGATCTCGCCCTGCCCCTCGAGCTGGGCGAGGCCGTGCGGGTGGCG
>JANMYH010000167.1:0-3091 GCA_031381925.1 Burkholderiales bacterium
GACCACGCTCGCGGCGATGGTCAACGACGTGAACGAGAACGAGTACGGCCACATCCTCACGGTCGAGGACCCGATCGAGTTCGTGCACGAGGCGAAGAAGTGCCTGATCAACCAGCGCGAGGTCGGCCCGCACACGCTTTCATTCGCCAATGCGCTGCGCAGCGCCTTGCGCGAGGACCCGGACATCATCCTCGTGGGCGAGATGCGCGACCTCACGACCATCGCGCTGGCGATGACCGCGGCGGAAACCGGCCACCTGGTGTTCGGCACGCTGCACACGTCCTCCGCGGCCAAGACCGTGGACCGCATCATCGACGTGTTCCCGGCCGCGGAAAAGGAGATGATCCGCGCGATGCTGTCGGAATCGCTGCGCGCGGTGATCTCGCAGACGCTTTGCAAGACCAAGGACGGGACCGGGCGAGTGGCCGCGCACGAGATCATGATCGGCACACCCGCGATCCGCAACCTGATCCGCGAAGCGAAAGTCGCGCAGATGTACTCCGCCATCCAGACCGGCGGCGGCCTGGGCATGCAGACCCTCGACCAGAACCTCACGGACCTGGTCAAGCGCAACCTCGTGTCGATGCCCGAAGCACGCTCGAAGGCGTCCAACAAGGACGCGTTCGTCGGCGCCTAAGCCGCCGGCCGAGCCCCACTCAAGGAGCCCACATGGAACGCGAACAGAGTTTGAAATTCATGCACGACCTGCTGCGCGCGCTGATCGCGCGCAAGGGCTCGGACCTCTTCATCACCGCGGGCTTCCCGCCGGCGATGAAGGTCGACGGGAAGGTGACCCCGGTATCGCAGCAGAGCCTGTCGCCGATCCACTCGCAGGAGCTGGCGCGCTCGATCATGACCGACAAGCAGGCGGCCGAGTTCGAGGCGACCAACGAGTGCAACTTCGCCATCAGCCCGTCGGGCATCGGGCGATTCCGCGTGAACGCCTTCGTCCAGCAGGGCCGCGTGGGCCTGGTGCTGCGCACCATCACCACCACGATCCCGAAATTCGACGAGCTGGGCTTGCCGCACGTGCTCAAGGACGTGGCCATGACCAAGCGCGGCCTGGTGATCTTCGTGGGCGGCACCGGCTCGGGCAAGTCGACCTCGCTCGCCGCCATGATCGGCCACCGCAACGAGAACAGCTACGGACACATCATCACCATCGAGGACCCGGTCGAATACGTCCACGAGCACCGCAATTGCATCATCACGCAGCGCGAGGTGGGGGTCGACACCGACAACTGGTTCAACGCCCTGAAGAACACGCTGCGCCAGGCGCCCGACGTGATCCTGATCGGCGAGATTCGCGAGAAGGAAACGATGGAGTACGGCATCGCCTTCGCGGAGACCGGCCACCTGTGCATGTCGACGCTGCACGCCAACTCCACCAACCAGGCCCTCGACCGGATCATCAACTTCTTCCCCGAGGAGCGCCGCGCCCAGCTGCTGATGGACCTGTCGCTCAACCTGAAGGCGATCATCTCGCAGCGCCTCATCCCGCGCAAAGGCCAGAAGGGGCGCGCCGCCGCCATCGAGATCATGCTCAACTCGCCGCTCATGTCCGACCTGATCTTCAAGGGCGAGGTGCACGAGATGAAGGCGCTCATCGGGCGCTCGCGCGAGCTCGGCATGCAGACCTTCGACCAGGCCCTCTTCGACCTGTTCGAGGCCGACATGATCACCTACGAGGACGCGCTCCGGAACGCCGACTCGGTGAACGACTTGCGGCTCAAGATCAAGCTCGAGAGCAAGAACGCCAAGAACCGCGACCTCGGTTCGGGTCTCGAGCACCTCGAGATCGTCAAGTGACGGTGGCGAAGCGGGCTATTGCCCGCTGAGCACCGTCATCCCCGAGTCGTCGGGGATCCAATTCCCAAGGCCCGCTTCGGCGGGCCTTGTCATTGATCGAGCGATCCAAGGAACTGTCGGCGCGCAGCTAGAGCCTCGCTGCGCCCTGCACTGCGCCACCCCCGCTCACCAGTGCGCCGGTGGCGTGCGATTGATCACGATCCTGTCGGGCTCGACGGTGATGTAGTGGCCCTGCACCAGGTCCTTGAAGATGCGGCTCACCATCTCGCGCGAGCAGCCGACACGGCTCGCGATGTCGGTCTGGGTGAGGCGCTCGGGGATGAAGACCTCGCCGCCCTTCTTCACTGAGGCCTCGAGCAGCAGGCGCGCCACGCGGCCGTAGGCGTCCATGAGCGCGAGGCTGCGCACGTTCTGCGTGAGCGTGCGCACGTGCCCGATCAGCTTGTGGATGAAGCTGCGCGCGAAGGCCGGGTTCCCCTCGACGAACGCCGCGAAATCGGCATGGGGCACGACCAGCAGCCGGCACGTCTCGAGCGTGATCACCGAGGCCGACCGCGGGCCCCGGTCGTAGGCGAGCTCGCCGAAATACTCGCCCGGACCCATGACCGAGAGCACCGCTTCGCGTCCGTTGGCATCGCTCACGTACGCGCGCACCCGGCCCTCGACGATGATGTAGAGCGCGTCGGTCTTCTCGCCTTCGGTCACGAGTACGGTGCGCGCGCGAAACTCGCGTGCCACGCCACGCTTGGAGATCTCGGCCAGCTCCGCCGCACTGAGGGTGGCGCGCTCGCTGCTCATCGCGTCGCCTCTGCGGGCGCATTCACGGAGATCACGTTGAAAGCCGGCACCGGCGCCTGCATGCCCTTCAGCGGCAACTCGCCAACGGGCTCGGTGACGATGCGGCCCTCGAGCCGGCCGTGCACGCGCTGCGAGATGAGGACCTGGCCTGCTTCCGCCTGGCCGCAGAGACGCGCCGCAAGGTTGTTCACCGCGCCGACGACGCCGTAGTCCTGGCGGCCCGGAAAGCCGATCGTGCCGATGGTGGCGAATCCCTGTGCAATGCCCTGCCCGCAACCAAGCCTGTAGCCCATCTTCTGCCAGCCCTGCGAGAGGCGCGCGACCGCCTCGCGCAGATCGACCGCCATCGAGACCGCGGCAAGGGCCGGGTCAGGGAGCGGCGCCGGATCGTTGAAGATCAACATCACGCCGTCGCCCGCGAAGTGCTCGATGGTGCCGTCGTAACGTTCGACCAGGCGGCCGACCTCGGCGTGGTACTCCCGCA
>JANMYH010000193.1:0-6422 GCA_031381925.1 Burkholderiales bacterium
CTACACGCCCCCGTGCTCCGATCGGTGGGTGGCGGGCGCTCGCAAACTGTGGAAAAATGGGATCAAGTCAACGGATTGGATGGTGGACGCCATGATCGATCGGGACGGCTATCGCCCGAACGTCGCCATCGTGCTCGTCAACAGCCGCAACCAGGTCTTCTGGGGCAAGCGGATCAAGGAGCACGCGTGGCAGTTCCCCCAGGGCGGCATCAAGTCGGGGGAGACTCCCGAGCAGGCGATGTTTCGGGAGCTTCACGAAGAAACGGGCCTCGCGCCCCAGCACGTGAGGGTCCTCGGACGCACGCGCGACTGGCTGCATTACAACGTGCCCAATCACTGGGTGAAGCGCGAGTGGCGCGGCACCTACCGCGGCCAGAAGCAGATCTGGTTCCTGCTGCGCCTGGTCGGGCGTGACTGCGACATCAGCCTGCGAGCGAGCGGGCACCCGGAGTTCGACGCGTGGCGCTGGCACGACTACTGGGTGCCGCTCGAGGCCGTGATCGACTTCAAGCGCGAGTCCTATCGCCTGGCGCTCGAGCAGCTCGCCTCGTTCCTCGAGGTCACGCCACGCCATATCGGGCTGTCGCCGTACGGGCGCAGGCGCAAGCACGCGCGCACGCCGCGCCCCGCAGCGATCCTCGTGCCGACCCCGGCGGCCAGCGACGCCTAGAAGCCGCGGGTGCGCGCCGGCATGGCGAGCGCGGCGACCGCCGAGATCACCACCATCAGCACGATGGCCACCAGGACCACGACCGCCGTATAGGCGATCGACTTGTCCTCGGGCACCTTCATCAGCGGGGCGAGCCCGGTGTAGAGGAGGTACAGGCTGTAAAGGCTGCCCAGCACCGCGAGGATCGCCAGCGCCGGCAGGATCGAGAAGATGCCCGCGACCCAGGCGGCGGTCGGAAAGAAGGCTGCGACCTTGAGCGCCTGGATGAAATTCTTGTCGCCGCCGAATTTCGGGGCCAGCCCGTCGATCACCAGCGCGATCAGGTAGACGCTGCCCAGCGTCAACGCGTAGCTGAGGATCATGTTCGCCACACCCGCGGCCATCGGAATGCGGTACGTCGCCCCGAAGCCGCTGTAGCCGATCACCGAGAACCCGATGAAAGAAGCGACCGCCGGGATCGCAGCGAGGATCATCACGTATTGCGTGTAGAGGCTTGCGACCGTCTGGCTCTCGGCGGCGATCACCGGCCATTCCTTGTTGGGGGAGATGAGGATCTTCTTGACGCGATCGACGAGGTTCATCGTTTCGGTTCCTGGCGAGTTTGGGCAGGCGAGAGTATAGCCCCGCGGTCCGCGAGGAGCTCCCCGATGCGAATGACGATGCGCCGGCGCTGCTCCGAGGGAGAGAACGCCGCGTAACGCTTGGCGAAGGCGCGTGCACCCGCGGCGTAGCGCGAATCTGCCGTGAGCTGCTGGAATCCGAGCGCCACCTCGGCCGGTGTCGCGGCCGGCGGGATCCAGCCCGCCGCGCCGAGTTGCTGCAGGCGCCGTGCGGTGAGGTATTGCTCGTAATGGACCGGAAAGAGGAGCCCGGGCACGCCGTACATCAGCGCGCCGGTCGCGATCTCCCCGGCGTGGCAGACGATCAGGTCGCAGCCCCTCAGGAAACGGTCGAGCTTCACCGGGCGGTCGGCGAGGACGCGCCTGCCCCCCGCAAGGCGCGCGCGCCGGCCCTCGTCCAACCCCGGGATGAAGGCGACGATTCGATGCGGGCTCGCGCGCAGCACGTCGATCAGCGCATCAAGCTGCGGCAGCTCGGTTTTCACGTAGACGAAGATCCTCTTGCCCTCGCCGTGGGGCCACGCGATGTCGGTGCCCCGGTCGAATCGTACGCGCGGGCCCCAGTAGCCCGAGGTCTCGCGCGTGCCATAGTGGTCGAGCTCGGGAAACGTGCAGAGGAAATCCTCGCGCGTCTCGAAAAGGTCTGCGAGGCGCGCGAGCCGTTGCGCCCCGTAAGCCCCGAGCGCGGCGTTCACGCTCGCGAGCGCGCGGGCATCGGAGCGCGCGAGATGCACCGGATCGGGCTGCGTCTCGACGCGAAAGGCGGGTAGCGGGGAGGCGCGCGGCGGCACGAAGAACCCGTTGCCGTAGGTCACGCAGTCGATGCCGAGCGTGCGCGCGGCGATGAGCGAGGTGGGCGAGAAATCCGCGACCACGAGGTCCGGCTTCCAGCGTTCGAGCAGCGCACGCCACCCGCCGACGAGCGCGATCAGCTCGGCCGGATCTGAATACCCGCACCCGAGCATGATGTCGGCGTAGCTTGCGGGCATGGTGATGCCCTGGCCCTCACGCGCCGAGCGTGGCGCCTGGAATACGTCGTAGTTGCGCGCCTCGGGAATCACGGCGAGCTGGCGCAACTCGCGGAACATGAAGGCGATCCGATGGCCATGCAGCTCCAGCCCTCCGGCGAGGCCCGCGCACGACATCACGTGGCCGTATTCGCCCCCGAGCTCCCATGCGAACGCGATTCGGGCCACGGCTAGTTCCCGAACGACTGCGCGATGCGCTGCGCCGCGCTCGAAGGCACCCGCACGCGCAGCGGCGAGGCGGCCGCGGCGCTGCGCAGGTCGTCACGCGCGAGCGCCTGCGCAAGCCACGTGCGCAGGTCCGCTGCGGTGTCCTCGGGCGCGATCATGACTCCCGCTCCCGCCGAGACCGCGCGGCGGCCGACGAGAAACTGCTCGAGCTGCTGCGGCAGGAGGGCGAGCGGCACGCCCGCTTCGAGCGCGCGCCCCACGATGCCCGGGCCGGAGTGGCACAGGCACAGGTCCGCGCCCGCCAGCAGGGGTCCTACGGCCAGCGCTTCGGCATGGACGCGAAACGACGCCGATGAAAGCGATACCGCGGCCTCGGATCCCACGCCCGGGGCCGCGATGATGGCCTCGCCCGCAACCGAGCGCAACGCGTCGAGGATTGCCATGAAGCGCGGGTCGCGCGGCTTGAGGTAGGCGAACACGCGCGGCCTCGCTTCGGTGCTCCATTCGGCATGGGCGCCGCTCGCGGGATCGTCCTGGGGACCGACGTAATCGGCGCTCGTCCGCGGGCCGAAGCAATCGACCTCGGGCCACGTGCACAGCAACTCCTGTTCAGCCTGGAATAGATCGGCCGCGCACGCCGGCGGTTTCGCGCGAGGCTCGACCCGCTCGCAGGCATCCCTCACCGAGGCCAGCAGCGTCGCATCGATCTTTCGCAGCGCGCCTTCCTCGGTGGCGATCCAGTTGCGCAGGACCGGCATCGGCTCGCCCACGGGCGGGGTGGAGAACCCGCTGCCGATCGCGGTGCGGCGCACACCGGCCAGCCGAGCGCCGAGCATCGCGCTGGGAGCGTAGTCGGATACGAGGAGGTCAGGCTTCCAGAGGGCGAAGAGGCCCTTCCAGGCGCGCAACGCGCCGGCGAGCCCGGGAGCATCGCCGAAGCCGCGGTTCAGCAGGATCGCCGAGGCGTTGAGGGGGGAACGGCTGGGGGTGCGCGAAGGCACGAGGACCGGGGCCTGGAACCACTCGCCCCGCTCGCCCGAAAGGGGCGCGAGCGGCGTGAGGTCGGCGAAGGCGAAAGCAACCTCATGGCCCAGGTCGCGCAGCGCACGCGCGACCTGCATCGAACGCCTCGCATGGCCGAGGTCCCCGCCCAATTCCCAGGCGAAGAGGGCGCGGGCCATGCGGGCTACGCCCGCGTCAGGGCGCGCAGTTCGAGCTCGAGCCCGAGCGGTTGCCCGACGCGACGAACGGACGGCAGCCGGTACCGCTGAGGCTTACCGCCTGCGGACTGCCCGCGCCGTTGCTGCTGACGACCAGCGAGCCCGTGCGTTGCCCGAAACCGAGCGGCCGGAACGCCACCTGGGCGAAGCACGTCGCAGCGGGCTCGAGCGTCGCCGAGCAGGTGTTGCCGGTGAGGGTGAAGTCGATGGTCGAGATCGCCAGGCTGAGTGTGGCGACCGCGCCTCCGATGTTGCGGATGGCCACCTGCTGGGTTGCGCTCTGCGAGCCGATCACACGGTCGCCGAAGCCGATGCTGTTGGGCTCCAGGCGCAGCAACGGCGCCGCCGAGGTCTGCCCGAGGGCCGACAGCGGGATCTCCCCGGAGCCGCCCGAGGCGTCGCTCACGACCGTGAGGATGCCGGTGAACGGGCCGAGGCCCGGGGCGGTGAAGCCGATCAGCAGCGTGCACGCCTGGCCTGGCTCGAGGATCGCCGGGCAATTGTTGACGAGCGTGAAGAGCGACGACACCGTGACGCTCGAGAACGTCACCGGCGCGAAGCCGCTGTTGCGCAGTTCGACCGTGCGGCTGACGGCGTTGCCACCGAAGATCGCAGCGCCGACATCGATCGCGTCGGGCAGGATGAGCTCCCCGCCTCCCACGCCGTTGCCAAAAAGGACGGCCTTCGCCGCCGGGGCGCTCGAAAGCTTGGCGGCAACCGCGTCGAAAGCGCAATCGCAGAATTCGTCGATGGTGACCACGAGCTCGCCGCGTGCGGCTCCCGACTGCGTGGGCCCGAACTGGACCGCGACGTTGCAGCTGCCGTTGGCCGGCACGCCCGAGCCGCAGGAATTCGAGATGATGTCGAACTCACCCGACGCTCCGATGATGACCGGAATGCTGCCGCCGTACATGTTGCTGTTGCTGATCTTGAAGCCGCGCGGCTCGCTGGTCGCGCCCACCGGCACGTCGCCGAAGTCCCATTGCGTCGGGGAGATGTGGATCGGCGGCGGAAGGACCGCGTTACCCTGGAGGAGGATCTCGTTCGGGCTGCCTGCGCTGTTGTCGCACAGGAAAATGCTGGTCGTCTGGTAGCCCGAGAACGACGGCGCGAAGGTCGCGGTGAACCTGCAGAGCGCACCGGTTGCGTAGGGCGTGCCCGTCGAGCAGGTGGTCGAGCAGATGAACGCCCCACCGTAGCAGATTGGGCCGCCGTAGCACGCGCCGCTCGAATCGATCTGGTCGATCACGTACGACTGGTCGCCGATCGAGCGCACGGTGACCTGGCGCGGCGAGCTCGAGGTGTCGATCTCGACGTCCCCGAAGTTCACCACCGCGGGCGAGATGGAGACCGCAGGCGCAGTCTGCGCCGCCTTCATGGGAGAGAATTCGGAGGTGCCGGCGTTCAAGTTCGCATCCGTGGCGGTCAGCGAGATGTTGTCGTACAGGCCGCCGAGCGTCAGGGTGCCGGAGTACTCGCTGCAATCCCCGCAGAGGGTCATGCTGCCCACGAAGGTCTCGCCGCCCGCCTTGCCCATCGCGGAATTGGCGTAGGCCTGGATCTCGAGGTTGTTGCTGGACGTGCTGTCGAGGGCGAAGGTGACGAGCGTGTTCCCGCCGGTCTGGACCACCGAGCTGATCACCGGCCAGTTCTGCTGGCCGTTCGGGCCGCCGTCGACGTCGCCCGGATCGTTGGGCAGCGGCGTGGGTCCGGAATTGTTGATGTTGATGTTCTTGCCGCCGTTGCCGGTAATCGAGCCCCCGTAGATGACGTTGCCGCTGCCACCGACTATCAGGACGCCGTTCAGCCCGTTGTTGCGGATGAAGCTCGAATCGATGGTGTTGAAGTCGCCGTTGTAGCCGCAGTCGAGGCCATTGGACAGGCGCACGCCGGTGCCGCCGTTGTCCTCGATGGTGCCGCCGTAGAAGTTCGAGCCGTCGACGTTCGCGAAATAGACGCCTTCGAACTGGTTGCTGGAGATGGTGTTGCCATTCAGGGTGAGGTAGCCCGAGCAGAACCCATCCACGCCACGCGTATTCCCGAGCGCGGTGCCCCCGGAAGTCACGCCAATGGAGTTCCCGTTGAGGTAGGTGAAAGACGAGTTGTCGACGGCCACGCCGGCACCGGAATTGCCCGCGACCGTGTTGCCGCTGATGTAAATGTTGTTGGTGTTGTTCAGGCCGATGCCCCCGCCCTTGTTCGGGACGGCCGCGGACTCGGCTGCGTTGGTGCCGATGAACGCGCCGTTGATATCGATCGACGAGGAGCCCTGCACATTGACGCCGTACCCCTCGTTACCGGAGATCGTATTACCGTTGATGCTCAGGCCGTTGCTGTAGCGCACGAGCACGCCGTCGCCAAAATTGCGCAATGCCCCCGTGCCAGCCGCGTTGGTCCCGATGCGGTTGTCGTCGATGGTGCTCCCGCCGTAGTCGCCATAGACGTACACGCCGGCGCCAGAATTCCCCGAGATCACGTTGTCGGAGATCGACGCGAAATTGGCAAAGTCGAGGAAGATTCCCGCGCCGTTGGGGCTGCCGGTGGTGCCATTCGCCGTGCCGATCAAGTTGAACGAGATATCGGCGGTCCCGTTGCTCACGCGGATGCCGGAGTCCGCGTTCAGGACGAACACATTGGTGCCCTCGCTCCCGCCGACCGTGGAGGAGCCGCCGTTGGTGATGCGGGCGCCGATGGAGTTGTTGGTGAAGAGGTTGCC
>JANMYH010000228.1:0-14020 GCA_031381925.1 Burkholderiales bacterium
ATGCTGGTGCAGCTCGATGGCCCCGCCTGGCTCACGCCGCTGCTGAAATTCTTCTTCACCATCTCGTACGTGGTGCTCGCTTTCGTCGTAGGCGCCTTCGCCGACTCGATGCCGAAGGGCCGGGTGATGTTCATCACCAACTCGATCAAGGTGGTCGGCTGCGGGCTGATCCTTTTCAACGAGTTCATGCACCTGGGCAACATGCCCCCGTACTGGATGGTGCTGTTCGCCTATTCCGTGGTCGGGCTGGGGGCGGCGGCCTATTCGCCCGCCAAGTACGGCATCCTCACCGAGCTCCTGCCCCCCGAGCAGCTGGTGATGGCCAACGGCTGGATCGAGGGGCTCACGGTCGGCTCGATCGTGCTCGGCACGCTGCTGGGCGGCGTGCTCATCGGCCCGCGCATCTCGGGCTCGCTGCTGCATTTCGACATGCCGTTCATCGACACCAGCATCAACACGGCGCCCGAGGCCGCGATCGCTGTGATCGCCGTGATCTATGTCATCGCGGCGCTCTTCAACCTCGCCATTCCCGACACGGGCGCCCGCTATTCGCACCAGGAGCGCAACCCGATACGCCTGCTGCTCGATTTCGCCAACTGTTTCACCACCCTGTGGCGCGACAAGCTAGGGCAGATCTCGCTCGCGACGACGACGCTCTTCTGGGGCGCGGGCGCGACACTGCAATTCATCACCCTCAAGTGGGCCGAGAAGAGCCTGAACCTGCCGCTCAGCCAGGGCGCGGTCCTGCAGGGGGTCTCGGCGCTCGGCATCGCACTCGGCGCCGTGCTCGCCGCACGCTTGGTGCCGCTCAAGCGGGCGGTCCGGGTGCTGCCGTTCGGCGTGGCGATGGGGGTGGTGGTGCTCGCGATGATCTTCGTGAAGTGGCTGCCGCTGGTCTACGTGCTGCTGATCCTGGTGGGCGCGATGGCGGGGTACTTCGTGGTCCCGATGAACGCCCTCCTGCAGCACCGGGGGCACGTGCTGATGTCGGCCGGCCACTCGATCGCCGTGCAGAACTTCAACGAGAACGTGAGCATCCTGGTGATGCTGGCGCTCTACTCGCTGATGCTCAGGCTCGACCTGCACATCCACTTCATCATCACGATGTTCGGCATCTTCGTCTCGGTCACGATGTTCCTCGTGCTGCGCTGGAACGCCGCCAACCACCGGGCCGACCCCAACCTCGACCGCCTGATCGGGGAAGTGAAGCACTGACCATCGCCGGGCTAGGCCATCTGCGGGTTCGCCGGGAGCTCGGGCGCCTTCTCGTCGTCGCGCACGGTGCCCTTGGGCAGGAACATGTGGACGTAGCCGCAGCGCTCGCACACCGCGCAATGCGCGTTGCTGTCGGGATCGAGGAAGCTGAAGAGCGGCGTGCTCAGGCTGAAATTCTGCTCCCAGAAGGTATCGTGGCTGCACACCATGCAGCTCAGCGCCTTGCCCTGCACGGTGACGGGGCCGATCTCGCGGGCCATGGGCGGTTTCCTTTCGGGTCTAGTCGGTCCTCATCGGCTTTGGAGGCGCTTTTTCGCCGGGCGTTCCGAGGCGCTCGAATTCCGCGATGACCTGCGCGCCGAGCAGCAGCAGGGTCGCGGCGATCTCGAGGCTCAGCAGCAGCACGATCGCGGTGGTGAGCGAGCCGTAGACCTCGCCCACTCGCGAGAGGGTCTCGAAGTACCACAGGAGGACATGCCGCGTGAGCTCCCACAGCAGCGCCGCGGTCGCCCCGCCGATGAGGGCGCTGCGCCACGAGAGCTTGCCCACCGGCATCACCATGTAGATGGCGGTGATGATGAGGATCTCCCCGGCCACGCCCAGCAGGTAGAGCAGCACGCCCGAGATCCCGTCCAGGCCCCACTCGCGACCGAGGAAGAACACGCTCTTGTCGCCCATGGCCTGCAGGCTTCCGGACACCAGCGTAACCAGCAGGCCGCCCACCCCCAGCATCACGATATAGAGGTAGGGGAGCACCGCCGAAATCATGAAATGGCGCCGGCGGATCGCCACCCGGTGGATGAAGATCACCGACATGGCGTTCTCGAGCACGGTGAAGGCGAGCGAGCTGAAGAAGAGCATCGTGAGGAAGAGCACCCAGCCCATGACCTCCTTGTGCTCGAGGAACTTGGCCAGCTCCGTGGTGAGCGTGGCGCCCTGCCCCGGCACCACCCAATCGAGGTAGAGCGACATCGCCTCGATCACTTCCGCCTCGCCCACGACGTGCGTAAGGGCGATCAGGATCAGGATCAGCATCGGGATCAGCGAAAGCAGCGCGTAGTAGGCGACGGCACCCGCCAGTAGCAGGCCCTGGTTGGCCTTGAAAGCCTTCAGCACGCGAAGGGTGAACGCCCCCAGCTCGCGGAAGAGCTCCCTGGTCTTTCGAATGGGAACCTGGGCCATCAGGGGCGGCGCGCGACGAGCAGGACGTTCTTGCCGATCGGTGGGCGCCCCAGGCCCTCGATCCAGCGCATCGGCGGCACCACGGCGCGATCGTAGAGCGAGACGCTCCCGCGCCCCATGCCGCGGCCGAGGAGCGTGAAATGCACGTACCAGGGGAGCACCCCCGCGATGTCGAAATAGCGCGCATCCACCACCTCGAAGCCCGCATGCGCGACCACGCGCTCGAGCCCATCCTTCGAGTAGCGCCGGTAGTGGCCGACTTCGCGGTCGAAGTTGCTGAAGAGCCACGCGAGCGCCGGGACAAACACCAGCAGGTGCCCGCCGGGGCGAAGTGCGGCGCGCGCCCCGAGGAGCTCGTCGCGCTCGTGCTCGACGTGCTCGAGCACGTTGATGTAGGCGACCGAATCGAACGATTGCCCCGCCTGGGAGGCGCCGAAAAGGCCGTTTACCGCGGTCGCGCGCGGCTCGCCCCGGATCGTCGCGGCCAGCTGGGGAAACATGTTGGTCGAGGGCTCGAACGCCACCAGCCGCTCGATCGGGCGCTCGAGGAGGACTCGCGTGACGCTGCCGATCCCCGCCCCGACTTCGGCCACCTTCTTGCCCAGGTAGGGAGCCAGGCCCGCCACGATCCAGCGCCGATAGTTGTCCGCCGAGCTCATCGCCTCGAGCTCCTTGCCGGGATAGTGGTCGGCCGCCACCTCACTCCACCGGGCCGGCGTAGCTCAGGAACTGCTCCGGGCTCACGCGGATCGCCGCCCCCGTGGGGCAGGCGCGCACGCACGCCGCACCCCCGGGCAGGTCCTTGCACATGTCGCACTTCACCGCCTTCTTCGCGATGTCCTTCGACTTGGGCTTCGGCTCCATGCCAGGCTCGGCGCCGATGCCCAGGACCAGCCACGAGAAGAGGCTTGGGCGCTTGCGCGCGGGATCGAAGGGCGCCATCTGGATCACTCCGTAGGGGCAGTTGCGCTCGCAGTTGCCGCAGCCGATGCAGGTATCGTCCACGAACACCTCGCCGTTGGCCGAGCGGTGGATCGCATCGGGCGGGCACTCCTTCATGCAGTGCGGGTGCTCGCAGTGGCGACACGAGGTCGGCACGTGGATCTGCGCGAACGTGGGGCCGGCCTCGCGATCGAGGCGCGAGGTGCCGTCGTGCGTGTCCGCACAGGCCTTTTCGCAGTTGTTGCAGCGAACGCACAGCGACTCGTCGATCAGCAGGACGTCGGTGGCCTCGCCCATCCCCTGCTGCAGGAGGAAGGCGATGATGTTGCCGGGATCGGTCTGCGCCTCCATCGCCGCGTTGATCCGCAGGCGCTCGAGGAAGCGCCTTTCCATGTCCTCGCGCCACTTCGGGTTGCGCGACAGGACGCGCTTGAAGACGTCGGCATCGAGGATCACCGCCTCGGTCGTCACGGCCGCCTTCACCGTGGCCGTGCGCGGGGACTCCGAAAGCAGCGCCATCTCGCCCACGTAGTTGCCAGCGGCGAGGTAGCTGAGCACCACCTCGCGGCCCGCGATCACGCGCGAGATCATGACCGAGCCGCGCCGTATGAGGTACAGCCCGTCGGGCGCCTGGCCCTCGGTGAAGAGGGCCTCGCCGCCGCCGTAGGTCTTCGCCTGGACGCCTTCCTCGAGGAGCGCGTCCAGCTCCGCGTCGGGAAGCATTGGCGCGAGGTATGCGCGCACCGCGCGCTTGAGGAACGCCTCGTCGACGCGCTTCCTCACCGATTCGACCGACGCGATGAGCTTGAGCATCGCACGGCGCGGGGCCTCGATCAGGACACAGTCCTGGCCCGCCTTGACCGAGTTGGAGCGCCGCCGCCCGGAAATGAGGCCGAGCTCGCCGAAGAATTCCCCCGCTCCCAGCGGGAACCAGCCGGTGCGCTTGCCGTCCTCGAGGACCTCGACCAGGACCTCGCCGCCCGCGATCAGGAAGAAGGAGTTGGTGTAGTCGTTGCGCTCGAAGATGGCTTCGCCCGGGTGCGGCGTGGCGATCCCGCTCTCCAGCATGAATTCGCGCAGCTGCAGCCGGTTGATGCCCTGCAGCAGCGGCACGCTGCGCTGGATGTGGTCGATGACCTGGGAGACCGACATGCTGCGCGAGAAGCCCGCGAAGCGCTTCGCCAGCAGGGGCTCGTCGGCCGGGGCCACGGCGCGCCCCATCGCGAACTCCACCGCCTCGTAGCCCTGGTTCATCGCCTGCTTGATGAGCGGATAGCCGCCGAGCGCTCCGATGATGTAGAGGCCCTTCACGTTCGACTCGTACGTCTCCGAGAGCGCGGGCACCGCGGTCGGGTCGGCGTTCGGGAACTTCACGCCGAAGCTCTCGACGAGCTTGCGCGGCGGGGTTGCCCCGAGGCGCGCGATGATGCGGTTGCACTCGATCGTGTCGGGGCCCGACGGCGTCTTCACGCTGAAGACGAGCGGCGAGCCGGCCAGGCCGGGCTCCACCTTGGCGGGCGAGGTGCCGTAGCGGCACTCGATGCGCCCATCCTTGATCGCCGCCAGCACCAGCGACAGGTTGCCTTCCTTGCAGCGCGCGAACTCCTCGTTGCGGTTGAGGAGGATCACGCGGTTCCTGCCCGCCAGCGCGATCGCGTTCTCGATCGCCGCGTCGCCCGCGCCCACCACCACGATCGTCTCGCCGTTGTACTCGTCGGGGTCGTCCAACTGGTACTGCACGCCCTCAAGCTCCTCGCCGGGAGCGCCGAGCTTGCGCAGGTTGCCCTGCAGCCCGATGGCGAGGATGACCTTGCGGCACAGGAACATTTCCCCGGTTCGCGTCTGCACCTCGAACTCGCCGTCCTTGCCGCGGATCGCGGTCACGACGGCGCCGGAGCGCAGGTTCACGCGCTGCTCGGCGAGCTCGCGGTTCCAGGTGTCGAGCACCACCTCGCGCTTGGCGGCCCCGAAGGTGAGCGGGCTGCGCAACGGCAGCACCTGCGGCTCGGCCATCACGTGCTTGCCCTTCTGGTACTTGTAGATCGTGTTCGAGACGTGGCCCTCGGCCTCGAGCAGCACGTGCGAGACGCCGAGCTCGGCGGCATGGGCGGCGGCCGAAAGGCCCGCCGGGCCCGAGCCCACGATCCCGATGTCGTACCAGCGGACCTCCATGCGCTGGTCGAACTCATTCGCCATCTATCTCTCCACAGTGCGCCCGAGCTCCGCGAGCGCCGCGCGGTATCGCTCGGGCCGGAATTTCTCGTCGTCCTTCACCGTTGCATGCAATCGGTCGAGCGCCGCGTTGGCCGCGCGCGCGTCCTTCAGGCCGCCGCGCCGGACCACGAATGCGAGCAGGCTGCCGATCGCCATTGTCGCCTGTTCGGCGCCCGCGTAGTCGCGGTACTGCCCCGCGATGCCGTCCTCGACCAGGCCCGCGATCATCGCGCGCAGGTCCTCGCCCCCGAAGGCGCGCGCGGCAAGCCGCGGAAGCATCCCATCCAGGCTCGAGCGCAGGGTCCGCGCGGCCTCGATCGGGTCGCCGCCGTCGCCCGCCACCGCCTTGTGCAGCTCGGTCACCCGCTGGGCGAAGGCGTTGGCTTCCTCGGGAGACAGGGTGCGCCGCACGATCTGGCGCAGCATCAGGAGGTTGGAGTCGTTCAGGCGGATGCGTCCCGGGCTCGTGTTGGTGCGGGGCGACCACCGCACATCCGACATCGGATGGTGGCACGCGTGGCAGTCGAACACGACCAGCTCGGGGAAGAGGCCGTCGCGGCTGCGCCTGGGGTCGAGGAGCACCTCGAGGAGCTCGGCGGCGGCGAGCGCCTGGCCGACGGCCCAGACGCGCACGCTGTCCCAGCCGCCCTTGCGCGTCTCGTAGTCGGTGTCGATCACGAAATGGGGCGGCTGCGTCTGCGAGAACGTGTCGAGCTCGAAGCTCATGCGCGGGTGGCCCGCGCCCATCATCCGGTGGGTGACGAACTTGTCGCGATTGCCGAGGTGGCACGACAGGCACAGGCGCGCCTGAGCCACCGGTTCGTTCGCGGGATAGAGGCCGCGCTTCACGTTGTCGGCGTGGGTCGCGCCGGGTGCCACGTGGGACTGGATCCAGCCCTCGGCGGGGCCATGGCACGCTTCGCAGCTCACGCCGTCGGCGACCTTGAAGCGCTCCCCGTACTGCGCCGCGGGCGGGTTGTGCGCATGGCAGTCGAGGCAGAGCTTCGCCTGCTGCGGGGGCTCCTTGAGGCCGAGGTTCCTCGCGATCCGCTGCGAGCGCTCGGTCAGCAGCACGTGGTAGGCGCGCGTGGCGTGCTTGTCGATGCGCGACCAGGTCACGTACTCGTTCTGCAGGATGTTCGAGTCCTTCCACGGGCTCACCGAGCCGTGGCAGAGGCTGTTGGCGCAGTTCACCACCCCCAGGTGCTGCCCCTTCGCCGCGTATGGAAGCACCTGGGCGTGCGACGGGGAGATTGGAACGCAGAGGAGCGCAGAGGATACGCAGAGGATACGCAGAGGAAAACCAAACAAATGGTTCGGGAAAACGCGTGCAGCATCCCGTCGACGCATTGGTCTTTCCTCTGCGTATCCTCTGCCTATCCTCTGCGTACCTCTGCGTTCAAACATCAGTCTTTCACCTTCCACACTGACCCATCCGGATTGAGGTAGAAGCGCCTCTGTTCCTCCAGCGTAAACGGACGCGAGCCGATGCGCCCGAAGACGGCGATCTGGTGGCCGGTCTCGTCCACCGCGCGGTCGCGGTCGAGGCCCTTGGCGAGCGCGGTGGCGGGCGACGCGGTCTTGCGCCAGGCGATGAGCTGCGGGCGCGGCTCGGGGCTGAAGCCGTAGAACTTCGGCTGGCTGTCGGGCGAGGTGAGCTGCAGCACCTTCAGGCCGTTCCTGCCGTCGGCGACGTAGGCAAAGAGCGACGCGTTGGTCGAGCCCACGATCACGTCGCGCGCATCGGTCAACCGGCCCGCGGCATCGTACTTCGTGAGGAGCCGCGGCGCCTCGGGACGCTCGACGTCCACGATCGCAAGCCCCTCGTGACCGGCGGCCACGTAGGCATACGTGCGCGCGACATAAAGGCCCCGGGCATCCGCGAGCGGCACCTGCGCGCCCTCGACGCGGCGCGCCTTCTCCGGAAGCGTCACGTCGACCACTTCCAGGCCGCGGGCGGTGGTGACGAAGAGATAGCGGAATTGCAGCGCCGAGGCGCGGGCGCCTTCGAGCGGCACCTGCGCGGCGAGCCGCGGCTTGAGAGGATCGTCGAGATCGATGATGACCACGCCGGAATCGGTCGCCACGTACGCGTAGTGGCCGCCGATCGTCACGTGGCGCGCACCCTTCAGGACCCCGCCGGCATTCCACGTGACCGCCCGCTTGAGGAAGTTGTTGCGCGGCTCACCGTCGGCGAGCGTGTCGACGTTCACGAGGATCAGGCCCTCCTCGGCGTCGGCGATGGCGGCGTAGCTGTAGACCGGATGGAACGGCTGCTCCTGGTTGGTCTCGCGCATCAGCTCGCCGGCGTTGCGCAGCGGGTTGATCGGCTGGTTTGTCGGAAGGGCCACGCACGCGGCGTTCCGCGAGGGCACGTGCGTGTCGTGCCCGAGCGGCGAGAACGGCGCGGTCACGATGCGCTGCGAGACTCCCTTGTTGGCGATCGAGGCGATGTCGTAGACGCGCATCCCGCCCGCACCCTCCGCCGAGAACAGGTACTCGCCGCGCACCGCGATGCAGCCGACCGGCCCGCGTGTCGCGTGGTCGTGGGCTTCGGGCAGGCGCAGGTCGCGCTTCTCGTGCTCGCCGAACCAGTCGGGATACGCGTGCCGGTGGAGGTAGCTGCCAATCACCGCCTGGGGCTCGTCCCATTCGGTCACCTGTACTGCCTCGACATGGCGCTCCTCGCCCAGCCATGCGTTGAAGCCGACGAAATTCACGAAGTTGGTCCCCTGCAGCATCAGCTGGGCGAGGATCGCGTTGTTGTCGTTCGCCTGCGAGACGTGGCAGTCGTTGCAGCCCTTGGTCTCGGTCTTGCGCTCGGTGTGGGGATAATGAGGCGCGAACGCCTGCGACGAAAATCCGCTCGCAGACACTGGCGGCTGCTGGATGTAGATGCGTTCGCGGTTGATGTTGGTCGACGACAGCACCAGCGCCGAGGACGAGCGCACCGGCGCGATGCGGCCGCCCTTGACCGTCCCGTGGCGCCCGAGCTGGAACATGTCTTCCCTCGCCACCTGCGGATTGTAGGTCGCGTAGTTGCGCGTCTCGCCGCCCTCGTAGTGCTGGCGCTCGGTCTTCCAGTTGGCCTGGATCGGCAGGTGGCAGCCCGCGCAGCTCGTGGTCCACGACAGGTGGCACGAGAAACACGTCATCTTGTCGTTGCCGTGCGCCATGCCGCCGGCCGCCCCGGGCGTGAGCTTCGCGCGCGCCGCCTTCTCGTTGTAGCGCGGGTGTCCCGGGGTGACGGTGTCCTTGGTGAGCGTCATCTCCCACTCGAGCCCGGCGTCCAGCGCCGAGCGTTGCAGCAGCTTGCCTCCCACCCATTCGAAGCGGCGTCGCCCGTCCTGGGTGCGCAAGAGCGTGAGGTCGAGCCCGCCGGGGCGCGCCGCGGGGCCCGAGGTTCGAAGGGTCGGGTACTTGTCCGCGGTGCCGTGGCAGTCCGCGCAATCGATCTCCACCGCGGCGGCGACCTCGCCGTAGATGTGGCCATTGCCGTGCATGTCCTGCGCGAAGTGGCAGTCCACGCAGTGGAAGCCCCGATCGAGGTGGATCGAGGTCAGGTGGACGCCTTTCTTGAACTTCTGCGGGTCGTCGTCGGCGACCACCTTGCCCGCGGCGTCCAGCAGCGCGCCCTTGCGGTCGCGCTTGAAGACCGCGCGAAAATTCCAGCCGTGGCCGTGGTAGTCGGCGAACTGCGTGTCCTTGAGCTGCGGGTTCAACTTCGAGACATTCTCGAGGAACTTCGGATCGCTCCACAGCCCGCGAATCGCCGCCTCCTCGGGGTTGCGGTCGAGGATCCGGCGTGCCTCCGCGTCGGTCGGGTACCTCTGCTGCTTCGGCCACATGAAAGGTGCGTCGGACTCGTAGTCCCACATGATCGTGCCGTAGTAGCTGTTCACGAAGATGTTGGGCTGGTGCATGTGGCAGACCATGCACTGCGACGAGGGAATCGCGCGCGTGAACTCGTGGCGGATCGGGTGGCCCGGCTCGTTCTTCGGGATCGTGGGATCGCGGGTCGCGGTGGTGCCGGTGGAGCCAAAGCGTGCATAGATGCCCGAGTGCTTCTCGTCGCGGTCGTTGGCATACACCGCATGGCACGCGCTGCAGCCGGAGGAGCGGTAGTCGCCCGGCTGCTCGCTGGTGCCGAGGAACCACAGGTGCGGGTCGTTCAGGCGCGTCTTCGTCACGTTGATAACCGGCACCGCGATGCGGCTGCCGGTGGCCGGGCCGCGATTCGACTGCTTGATGTCGGGGCGCCCGGGCTCGTCGAGCTTCTGCAGCTGCCCGGCGTTGTTCGGCAGCCCGATCTCGGGAAACTGGCTCGAGATCACGCGCCCGCCGCGCTCGAAGACGCGGAACACGTCGCCCGGCGGGATCGTTTCCCAGGCGGGCAGCGCCGTGAGCGAGGGCAGGATGCCCTTGGCCGTCAGGAACGCGTCGGGCTTCACCGGATTCGCGATCGCCGCGCCCTGCCCGTCGCGCGTGTACACCTCGCCGAGGATGTAGCGCTTGTAAGGAAGGATGCCGTTGTTGTACGCCGCGCCCCCCCAGAGCATCGCGGAGGTCGCCATGAGGCTTCGCTCGGAGGCGTGGATGATGGGCAGGTGGCACGCGCCGCACGCCTCGCGCGCCGCGCGCAGGTCGCCGGGGTTGATGAAGCGGACGAACTCGGGACTCTCGCGGTTGAGCATCGTGTAGGTGCGCTCGGGCGTCGCGCTCGAAGGCCACCTCCAGGCTTTCTCGTCGCGCGGCAGCACGTGCGCCTGGCGCAGGGTGGCGAGGTAAGCGGCGTCCTCGCGCTTCGGGCCCCCAAGGAGTGGAACGTGGGGCGTGCCCCCAGGGAGTGGAACGTGGGGCGCGCCGTCGGGCTTGAATGCCTTCGCATCGCCGCCGTGGCAATCGGTGCAGCCCAGCACCACAGCGGGGTTCTGGTGCATCGTGTGGCGGTCGGTCGCCGTGTGGCAGCTCACGCAGCCCTTCGACTTCACCTCTGCTTGCTCCACGCTTTGCGCCGCCGGTGCCGGCGGGGCCGCTACGGCCAGGAACACGGAGGACACGGAGACGATCACGGAGAACACTGACAAAAGCATCAGATACACGATCTGGGCCCGCAAGCCACCAATCGGAGCCAACGGTTTTCCTGCGTGGCCTCCGTGCTTCTCGATGCTCTCCGTGTCCCTGGCTGTAGTCATCTAGAACGTCGCCAGCAAGTTGACCAGCACGGAGTATTGCGGGCCGCGCTGGCCCTCGTCGTAGAGCTGCTTCAATCCCCTTCCGGGCAGCAGTGCCGCCGCCGAGGCGTTGATGACGAGGTTCTGGCTCATGAACGGGCGCCATTGCACCGCCGCCGACACGTCCATGCCGACCTCCTTGTCGGGCGGCGCTTGGTTGCGCAGGACGCCGAGCACCGCGGCGTTTGCGAAGCGCAGGTAGGAAAGGTTGCCGATCACGCGCACCTGGGGTGTCAGATCCACGTCGGCCCCGGCGCCTACCAGCACCAGTCCCGGGTTCACGAAGTTCGATTGCCCCTGGTCCTTCGACGAGCGCAGGCTCGCAAGCACGCCGTTGCGTCCGGCGAGCGCCACCCCGCCGCCGCCGATGAGTGGCACCGCCTGCCGGATCCAGAAGCTGGTGTCGGCGCCCGCGAACTGCGGGTTCTCGAGGATCGCGTCGAAGCCGGTGGCAGTGCCGTCGAAGGGATCGCTGTCGCCGGACTGCACCAGCGCGCTCAGGCGCAGCCGCGCCCAGCTGAAGTCGCGGGAGAGCTCGGCCGCGGCGAAGCCCGCGCGGATCGACTGCGGGCGCTGCGCGATCGGGTGGCGCTCGTCGCGGCCGAGCACCGCGTAGACCGACGCCGTCAGGTTCCAGCGCCCGATGTGCCCGTCGCCGCTGTAGCCGAGGTACGTCGCCGAGTAGTCGTGCGGGCGCGAATCGCCCTGCACGGCGGGCCGGATGAGGAAGCCGTTGGCGTCGTAGAACTGGCCGCTTCCCTCGCGGTTCACGTTCACCACGATCGTCGCCTGCGAGGTGAAGCCGAGGCGCGGCCAATCCTGGCGGTAGGCGTTGGCCACCAGGACATCGTCGCTCCTCGGACGCGCCCGCACGTCGTTCAACCCCGAGTTGGTGTCCTTCTCGAGGCGCCGGAAGTACGCGAGGTTGTACTGCCACTGGTTGTTGTCGCGTGTGCCGAAGAGCCGCACACCCAGGGGCACATCGTTGAAGAGGAAGCCCCGGAAGTCGGAGATGAACGGCTGGATGCCGACGCGCACCGAGTCGAAGTCGTAGCGCTCGGAGACGTTGCGCAGGTGGACGTCGGCGAACGCCTCCTGCAATCCCACGTGATTGTCGGTGCGCGTGCGCCCTTGGCGCGGGTCGACCCGCAGCGCGCGCACCTCCTCGACCTGCGAGCGGTTCACGTTGAAGACTGGCACGAGGCGCAACTCGTAGTCGGGCGGCTTGAACGTGGTGTCGCCCTTGATCGCGGCGAGCGAGACGATGACGCTCTGCACGACGGTCGAGTGGCGCGCGCGCCCGAAAACGTCCACGCTGTCGGGGCGCTCGGTGGTTTGCGGGCCGACCGGCGTCGGCAGGCGCCTCGCCTCGACCAGCGTGTCGGAGACCGCGCCCACGTTCACAAACCAGTCGCGCCAGACCGGCAGGTCGCCCTTGAGGACGTTCTGGTTGTAGGGATCGAACCACGGCGACCGCAGCCCGAGGCCCTGCATGATCCGCCAGCGGTCGGTGACCGGCAGCGTGTCGCGCGGCGCCGACGGTGCCGGCGACGGCACCTGCGCGGGATCCACCGGCGGGGGAAAGTAGCGCAGCGGCTCGCTCGGCCCCGCGCGGCGCGGTGCGACTTCCCGGTCGGGATCGGGCGGCGGCGGCGCCGGGACGTCGGCCCACGCCACGAGCGGGAGCGCCGCAATCAAGGCGCTACAGGCCCGCGCAAGCATTCTGTTCGCTCGAATCGACAAACGGCGCCTGCGGGCACTGCACGTAGCGAAGGCGGGTGCCGAGCGGCGTCAAGCGATCCGCGCGCATCGCGGGGGGCGCGTTGCCGATGCCGGTGCCAAGACGCCGGCCCGCGTGGGCGAGTCCGAGGAACGCGATCATGTCGTCCTGGTCGACGCCGTCGCCGGAGACGCCGATCGCGCCCACAAGCGCGGGACCCCGATAGATGGGCACGCCACCTGGAAAGATCTGGATGCCGTTGGCGATCTCGCGGATGCCGTTGGGAATCCCGGGGAAGCTGGGGTCGGGCGGGAGCGAGCCGGGCGCCTTGCGACCCGCACAGCCCTTGGTCCGGTCGGAGGCGAGCGAGCTGCCGAGCTGGTTTGCGACAAGGTCCTGTTGCAGGCCGACGTTGAACGGGCTCCAGCTCGCGATCGGCGTCGAGAAAGGGCCCGGCGACGCCCTATCGATGCCGTCCGGAAAGAAGGGCCTGTGCAGGTTGCCGATGGCGCGGGCGCTCCACGCCGTCGAGCCGCTAAAGCCGCCGGGGGCCACGAAGGCGCCCGCCGACTCGACAGCCGCAAAGCTTGCCGCACCGCCACCCCCGGAAAAGAATGCGGCAGTGCGAGCTTTCTGGACCGCGACGTCGATGCCGAACACCGGCGCATCGGATGTGCGCACCAGGCCCAACACAGTGCCGCTGGTATTGACGACCGTGATCGTGACCTCGGCGCTCGAACCGAGCGGGCGGCGAATCTGCCCGCGTGCCCGGCGGGCGAGCGCGTAGGCCTCCTCGAGCAGGGCCTCGACCTCGCGCTGGGAGAGCTCCATGGCGGGCTCGCCGGGTGGAGGCTCGGGAAAGGAGATCCCCAGCGTGCCCATTGCGGGAAAGCGATTGTTGCCCTCCGCGTCGACGAGAATCCAGGGGGCCCCGGGCATGGACGAAGAAGGCTTCACACCCGAGGCCGCTGTGCCGTAGGCCTGGCCGGCCGAGAGGCTCTGGAAGTTGTAAGGAAGGAGTGCCCCGAGCTCGCCGGGCAGCGCCGCGAACGCCGGCGCGTTGGCGGGATTCGAGGCGAGCGAGACCGGATCGGTGAAACGCAGCGTCCGCCCATCCGCCGTGATGCGGTCCGCGCGGATATCCGCCGGCGCTTCGAAACGGAAGCTGCCCGCGACAGCGACGGCTTCCTCGGGATTCGAATCGAGGTCGAAGATGTCGCGATCGATGCCGTAGAGCCCGTCGATCTCCACGCCGATGCCGCCCACGAGCCGGCCGTTCTTGTAGAGCGGCACCGCGCCGGGATCCGCGGCGAGCCCCAGCGGCGAAGGGCGCGGCCCGAAGTGCGTTGCGAACGTGGCCTCCATCACGTCGGAGCACGCGAGCTGCGAAAACTGCACCCCATAGAGCGGGCCCGAGGGTTGCTGCGACTCGCCCGGGTTGAAGTGCTCCTGGATGATCTGGTTCGCGGTGCGCGTCGTGAACGCGTTGCCGTTGGAGGACAGGTACGCCGCG
>JANMYH010000248.1:0-20230 GCA_031381925.1 Burkholderiales bacterium
TTCACGTCCACGATCTCGAACTCCTTCACCCCGCCCGGAGTCCGCACCTCGGCGACGTCGCCCGCCGACTTCCCGATGATCGCCTTGGCGATCGGGCTCGAGTAGGAGATCTTCGAGAGCTTGAGGTCGGCCTCATCCTCGCCCACGATCTGGTAGGCCACGGTCTCCTGGGTCGCGGTATCGATCAGCTCGACGGTCGAGCCGAACACCACCCGGTCGTCGTCGTCCAGGAGCGTGGGATCGATGATCTGCGCGTTCGAGAGCTTCGCCTCGAGCTCGATGATCCGGCCCTCGATGAAGCTCTGCTTCTCGCGCGCCGCCTCGTACTCCGCGTTTTCGGTGATGTCGCCCTGGGCGCGCGCCTCCGCGATCGCGGTGATCACGGCGGGCCGCTCCGAAGACTTCAGCTTGTGCAGCTCGGCGCGGAGGAGCTCGGCGCCGTGAGTCGTGATCGGGGTCTTGTTCATGCGGGCAGGGACTCATGGAGGGATTGGATGTCGTAGGGGCGCAGCTCCTGCAAGTGCTTCATCCCGAGGCACGCTGCACGAGCCCCGGACAGCGTGGTGTAGTACGTGATTCGGTTGGTGAGCGCCGCGTTGCGGATCGACCATGAGTCCTGGACCGAGCGCCGGTCCTCCTCGACGGTGTTGACGATGAGGGAGATCTCGCGGTTCTTGATCATGTCGACGATGTGCGGGCGGCCTTCCTGCACCTTGTTGACCGGCTGGACCTTGAGGCCGGCCGCCGAGAGCGACGCGGCGGTGCCCTTGGTCGCCACCAGCTGGAAGCCGAGCTCGACGAGGGCCCGCCCGATCTCGATCGCGCGGGCCTTGTCCTCGTTGCGCACCGACAGGAACGCCTTGCCGCCCGTGGGCAGGCGTACGCCGGCGGCCAGCTGGCTCTTCACGAACGCCTCGGCGAACGTCACGCCCACGCCCATGACCTCCCCGGTGGACTTCATCTCGGGACCGAGGATGGTGTCCACCCCGGGGAACTTGATGAAGGGAAACACCGCTTCCTTGACGCAATAGTACGGCGGCACGACTTCCTTCGTGTAGCCCTGCTCCTTGAGGCTGCGCCCGACCATGCAGCGCGCGGCCACCTTGGCGAGCGGGGTGCCGGTGGCCTTGGATACATAAGGTACGGTGCGCGAGGCGCGTGGATTCACTTCCAGCACGTAAACCTTGCCGTCGTGGATCGCGATCTGCACGTTCATGAGGCCCACCACGTTCAACCCCTGGGCCATCGCGATGGTCTGGCGGCGCAGCTCGTCCTGCAGCTCGGCCGAGAGGCTGAAGGGGGGAAGCGAGCACGCGGAGTCGCCCGAGTGCACCCCCGCCTGCTCGATGTGCTCCATGATGCCGCCGATCAGGACGTCCTTGCCATCACATACCGCGTCGACGTCCACCTCGATCGCGTCGTTGAGGAACCGGTCGATCAGCACCGGCGAGTCGTTCGAGACCTTGACCGCCTCGCGCATGTAGCGCACCAGGTCGCTCTCGGCGTGCACGATCTCCATCGCGCGCCCGCCGAGCACGTAGGACGGACGCACCACCACCGGGTAGCCGATTTCCTTCGCCGCGGCGAGCGCGTCTTCCGGCGTGCGCGCCGTGCGGTTGGGGGGTTGCCGCAGCCCCAGGCGGTGCAGCAGCTGCTGGAAGCGTTCGCGGTCCTCGGCCTCGTCGATCGCATCGGGCGTGGTGCCGATGATGGGCACGCCGGCCGCCTCGAGGTCGCGGGCCAGCTTCAACGGGGTCTGGCCGCCGAACTGGACAATGACGCCCTCGGGCTTTTCGCGGTCGACGATCTCGAGCACATCCTCGAGCGTGAGCGGCTCGAAATAGAGCCGGTCGGACGTGTCGTAGTCGGTGGACACCGTCTCCGGGTTGCAGTTGACCATGATGGTCTCGTAGCCGTCCTCGCGCAGCGCGAGTGCCGCGTGCACGCAGCAGTAGTCGAACTCGATGCCCTGCCCGATGCGGTTCGGCCCGCCCCCCAGGACCATGATCTTGCGCCGGGCCGTGGGCTCGCTCTCGTCCTCCTCGTCGTAGGAGGAGTACAGGTACGCAGTGCCGGTGGCGAATTCCGCGGCGCAGGTATCCACGCGCTTGAACACCGGGCGGATCCCGAGCGAATGCCGCTTCTTCCGCACCTCGTGCTCGGTGGTCTTCCAGAGATGCGCGCGGCGCCGGTCCGAGAAGCCCTTGCGCTTGAGCGCGCGCAGGCGCTCCTCATCGAAATCCCCGATCGACTCCTTCTCGATCGCCAGCTCGATGTCCACCAGGTCCTTGATCTGCGCGAGGAACCACGGGTCGATCTTCGTGAAGCGATGGATTTCCTCGAGCGACATGCCGACCCCGAAAGCGTCGGCCACGTACCAGAGGCGCTCGGCGCGCGGATACGCGAGCTCGTCCTCGATCTTTTCCATGTCGACGGATTTCAGGTTGAAGCCGTCGACGCCGACTTCGAGCCCGCGCAGCGCCTTCTGCAGCGACTCCTGGAAGTTGCGCCCGATCGCCATCACCTCGCCCACGCTCTTCATCTGCGTGGTGAGGCGGTCGTCGGCCTGCTTGAACTTCTCGAAGGCGAATCGCGGCACCTTGGTGACCACGTAGTCGATGGTCGGCTCGAAGGACGCGGGGGTCGCGCCGCCGGTGATGTCGTTCCTCAGCTCGTCGAGCGTGTAGCCCACGGCGAGCTTGGCCGCGATCTTGGCGATCGGGAAGCCGGTGGCCTTCGAGGCGAGCGCCGAGGAACGCGACACGCGCGGGTTCATCTCGATGATGACCATGCGCCCGTCCTCGGGGTTGATGCCGAACTGGACGTTGGAGCCGCCGGTCTCCACCCCGATCTCGCGCAGGCACGCGATCGAGGCGTCGCGCATGATCTGGTACTCCTTGTCGGTGAGCGTCTGCGCCGGCGCCACCGTGATCGAGTCGCCGGTGTGCACGCCCATCGGGTCGAGGTTCTCGATCGAGCAGACGATGATGCAGTTGTCGTTCTTGTCGCGCACCACCTCCATCTCGAACTCCTTCCACCCGATCACCGACTCCTCGATGAGGAGCTCCTTGGTGGGTGAAGCGTCGAGGCCGCGCTCGCAGATCGCGTTGAACTCCTCCGTGTTGTAGGCGATGCCCCCGCCGGTGCCGCCGAGGGTGAACGACGGCCGGATGATGGTGGGAAAGCCGACCACCGCCTGCACCTGGAGCGCTTCCTCGAGCGAGTGCGCGAGCATCGAGCGCGGGCTCTCGAGCCCGATCCTGGTCATCGCGTTCTTGAACTTCTCGCGGTCCTCGGCCTTGTCGATCGCCTCCTTCTTCGCGCCGATCATCTCCACGCCGTACTTGTCGAGCACGCCTTCGCGCGCGAGGTCGAGCGCGCAGTTGAGCGCGGTCTGCCCGCCCATGGTGGGCAGGAGCGCGTCGGGACGCTCCTTCTCGATGATGCGCGCCACCATCTGCCAGGTGATCGGCTCGATGTAGGTGACGTCGGCCATCTCCGGGTCGGTCATGATCGTGGCCGGGTTGGAGTTCACCAGGATCACGCGGTAGCCCTCGTCGCGCAGCGCCTTGCACGCCTGCGCCCCCGAGTAATCGAATTCGCAGCCCTGGCCGATGACGATCGGCCCTGCCCCGATGATGAGGATCGACTTGAGATCGGTGCGCTTGGGCATGGTTCCTTGGGGTCTCGCCTTACTTCTTCTCGCCTTCGGCGGGCGCCGCGGTAGGCGCCGACGGCGGCATCGGGCGCGCGGGTTCCTCTTTGGGGGCATCCTTCTTCGCGGCGGGAGGCGGCGGGGCTTCCTTGCCGCAGGCGCCCAGCACAACGCTGGCCGCCCAGAGCGTGGTCACCAGCAGGAGTTTCGTCGTTTTCATGGATCCTCCCTCACTTGTGGCTCGGCGTGGAACGGGACTGCATCGAGGCGATGAACCGGTCGAAGAGGTACGCCATCTCACGCGGGCCGGGGCTCGCTTCCGGGTGTCCCTGGAAGCTGAACGCGGGACGGTCGGTGAGCTCGATCCCCTGCAGGCTTCCGTCGAAGAGCGAGCGGTGCGTGGCGCGCACGTTGGCGGGCAGCGTCGTCTCGTCGACCGCGAAACCGTGGTTCTGGCTGGTGATGAACACGCGCCCCGTCATGAGGTCCTGCACCGGATGGTTGGCGCCGTGGTGGCCGAATTTCATCTTCACGGTCTTCGCGCCCGCGGCAAGCCCGAGCAGCTGGTGGCCGAGGCAGATGCCGAAGGTCGGCGTGCCGCCGGCCACGATCTCGCGGATGGCGCGGATCGCGTAGTCGCACGGCTCGGGGTCGCCGGGGCCGTTGGAGAGGAACACTCCGTCCGGCCGGAGGGCGAGCGCTTCTTTCGCCGTCGCGATCGCGGGGAGCACCGTGACGCGGCAGCCGCGCTCGGCGAGGTTGCGCAGGATGTTGTGCTTCACGCCGTAGTCGAACGCGACCACGTGGAAGCGGGCCTCCGCGGGGGTCTTGTAGCCTTCCCCGAGCGCCCAGAGGCTCTCGTTCCACGAGTAGGACTGGGACACGCTGACCCCCTTCGCGAGGTCCTGGCCCGCCATCGACGGAGCGCTTCTCGCGGCGGCGAGCGCTGCCGGCTCGTCGATCCGGCCGGCCTGGATGCAGCCGTTCTGCGCGCCGTTCGAGCGCAGCAGCCGCGTGAGGCGGCGCGTGTCGATGTCGGCGATGGCCACCAGCCGGTTGCGCGCGAGGTATGCCGGGAGGCCCTCCTGCTGGCGCCAGCTCGAGGCGAGGATCGGCAGGTCGCGGATGATGAGGCCCGCGCAGTAGGTGCCGCGCGACTCCGAATCCTCGGCGTTGGTGCCGACGTTGCCGATGTGCGGATAGGTGAGGGTGACGATCTGCCCGGCGTAGGAAGGATCCGTGAGGATCTCCTGGTAGCCGGTCATGGCGGTGTTGAAAACCACCTCGCCGACCGTCTGGGCCACAACCGCGCCCGGCTCGCCCGCGAATCCGATGCTGCAACCCCGAAAAACGCTCCCGTCGGCAAGAACCAGGACGGCGGGGGTCTTTTGCGACACGGGAATTGCTCCGGAACGTGGATTTACTGCGGGCGCAAAAAAAGCGGGAGAGCGCAAGCTACCGATATAGGCTCATCCCGCTTTCATTGGTCGAAGATTATATCAGATCGACGCCCCTCAGGCACGCAGCCCGAGCACATCCTGCATGTCGTAGAGGCCCGGCTTGCGGCCCGCGACGAACTTCGCCGCGCGCATCGCGCCCTGGGCGTAATTGGCGCGGCTGCTCGAGCGGTGGGTGATCTCGATGCGCTCGCCGGGGCCCGCGAAGAACACCGTGTGGTCGCCGACCACGTCGCCGCCGCGCGCGACCGAAAACCCGATCGTGCCCGCCTTGCGCTCGCCGGTGGTGCCGTAGCGCTCGAAGACGCCGGCGCGATCGAGGGTCGTCGCGCGCGCCGCCCCCGCGACCTCGCCCAGCTTGAGCGCGGTGCCCGAGGGCGCATCGACTTTCTTGCGATGGTGCATCTCGAAAACCTCGACGTCGTAGTCGTCCCCGAGGGAGCGCGCCGCCATCTCCACGAGCTTCATGGCCACGTTGATGCCCACGCTCATGTTGGGCGCCATGACGATCGGGATCTTGCTGGCGGCGGCGCGGATGTCCGCGAGCTGCACGGGCGTGAAGCCGGTGGTGCCGATCACCATGCCGCGCTTGGCGGCAACGCAGCTGCGCACGTTCGCGAGCGTGCCCTCGGGGCGCGTGAAATCCACCAGGACGTCGGCATTCTCGAGGGCGCTCGCCAAGTCGGTGCCGATCGAGACCCCGCCCCAGGTGGCCGCAGCGAGGTCGACGGCGGCGCCCAGCGACACGCCTTCGGTGGCCGCGGCCGCCTCGAGGAGTGCCAGGCCCATGCGCCCGCTCGCCCCGGAAATGGCGACCCGGACCGGGCTCATCGGCGCTCGGTAGCGTTCGGCGTGCCGACCGGGGCCGGGCCCGGCGGCTGCGAGGTGCCGGTGAAGGAGACGACCTTGTCGTTCTCGAAGAACACCGAGAAGCGCTTGCGCTCCTCGGCCTTGCCGCCGCGGATGTTGCTGAAATAGTAGTCCCAGCGATTCGCGTGGAACGCGTCGATCAGCAGCGGCGTGCCGAGGAGCTGGCGCACCTCGGGCTTGGTCATGCCGTTCTTCAGCTTCGCGACCGCATCCTGGGTCACGTAGTTGCCCTGCTGGACGTCGATCTTGTGCACGAAGCCGCAGGAGGTGATGAGGAGGCAGGCGAGGAGGATTGCGAGGCGGCGCATTTGGGGTATCTGGAGGTCGAGCCGCGCATTATATCAACGCCCCCTGTATGATTTCGCGGATACAAGGCAGCGAACATGAGCGATTCGAGGGAATTGAAGGGCACCGGCCTCAAGGTCACCGTGCCGCGGCTCAAGGTCCTGGACCTGTTCCAGCACAGCCGCGAGCGCCACCTGACCGCCGAGGATGTCTACCGCAAGCTGCTCGAGGAACATTCCGACGTGGGCCTCGCCACCGTCTATCGCGTCCTCACCCAGTTCGAGCAGGCGGGCCTGCTGGTGCGCCACCACTTCGAGGGCGGCAAGGCGGTCTACGAGCTCAACGAGGGCGGCCACCACGACCACCTCGTGTGCCTGCAATGCGGGCGCGTCGAGGAGTTCTACGACTCGGAGATCGAGAAGCGCCAGAACAAGGTCGCCAAGGACCGCGGCTTCGCGATCCGCGACCACCAGCTCTACCTCTATGCCGACTGCATCAAGACCCATTGCCCCTACCGGCCCACCGATTGAGCGCGCGATGAAGGACACGCTTCGGCCCGGGATCGAGGGCACGTTCCGCTACCGGGTGCCGGCATCCAAGACGGTGCCGCGAATCTATGAAGAGGCCCCGGATTTCCAGATGATGCCGGGCGTCCTCGCTACCGGCTATCTCGTGGCCCTGTCGGAATGGGCGTGCATCGAGCTCGTGAAACCGCACCTCGACTGGCCGCGCGAGCAGACGCTCGGCACGCACGTGAGCCTGTCGCATGTCGCCGCCACGCCCCCCGGCTTCACGGTCGAGATTCGCGCGCGCCTCGAGGCGGTCGAAGGGCGCAAGCTCTCGTTCACCGTCTCGGCCAGCGACGGCGTGGATCCGATCAGCGACGGAACGCACGAGCGCCACGTGATCGATTCGGCGCGCTTCGAGGCGAAGGTCGATGCGAAACGCCGCCTTGCGAGCGACATGGGAGTGGCCCGATGACGCTTCGCGCGGCGGCTGCGGCTCTCGCCTTCTCGCTGCTCGCGGCGGCGCTTCCCGTTCAGGCGCAGCGCGGCCCAGCGCCCGCGGCCCCCGCGGGCGAAGTCGCTGCCGACCAGCTGCCCACGGAGGCCCGGGCCGCGCTCGCGCTCATCCGCAAGGGCGGGCCGTTCCCGTACGCCCGGGATGGCGCCGTCTTCGGCAATCGCGACGGGCTGCTGCCGCGGCAGAAGCGCGGCTACTATCGGGAGTACACCGTGAAGACGCCGGGCGTGCGCAACCGGGGCGCGCGCCGCATCGTGGCCGGAAGCGGCGGCGAGTTCTTCTACACCGACGACCACTACAATCATTTCCGGCGCATCCGGGAATAGGAGCTGGCGACATGGCCCTCGAAGCGCTCACGAACCTGCTGGAAGACGACCAGGGCGGCATCTGGTTCCTCCCCGCGCATGTCGAGCCGCGCTCGATCCAGAAGCTCGCCAAGTCCGAGGGCTTCGCGTTCTTCCACATCGACGGCAAGAACATCAACCGCAAGGAGCAGTTGATGAATGCCGTGGCCACGGCGCTGCACTTCCCCAAGCATTTCGGCAACAACTGGGACGCGCTCGAGGAATGCCTCACCGACCTCGAATGGGTCGAGGCCGACGGCTACCTCATCTACTACGATCACATCGACGGCCTGCTCGCCACCCACCCCGCCGAGTTCGAGACGCTGGTGGAGATCCTGCGGGATTCGGTGGCGGCGTGGCAGGAGGACGGCGAGCCGATGGTGGTCCTGCTGTCGGGCACGAAGCCGCCGAAGGGCGTGTCGAAGCTGAAGGAAAAGGACTGAACCTCGCCCCGACCCGCTCCCAGGGGAACGGGGGGAGAAGCCGCCGCCCCACCCTCTTTCCGACCCTCTCCCAAGGCAGAGGGGGACTTTACGGGCAGACGACCGGAATGCGGTGGGCCAGGCGGATTTCATCCGCGGTCACCTTCGCGCGGTAAGCCAGCACCTCGACTCCCGCCGCGATCGCCTCGCGCAATGTGCGCCCGTACTCGAAGTCGATGCCGTCGGCCGGGCGAACCTCGTTCACGTCGCCGCGCTGCACGCAGTAGAGCTGCACCGCGCGCAGGCCGTGCGCCTTCATGCGCATCAGCTCGCGCAGGTGCTTGGTACCGCGCTCGCTCACGCAGTCGGGAAAGAGCGCCACGCCCCGGTTCGCTGCGGCGGTCACGTTCTTCACCTCCACGTAGCATGGCTCGCGACCCTCGCCCTCCAGCAGGAAATCCACGCGACTCCTCTCCTGGCCGAAAGCCACCTCGCGGCGCACGCTCGGATAGCCCGCGAGCTCGCCGATGGTGCCGTCGCCGATCGCCTCGGCCACGAGCGCGTTGGGGAGCCCCGTGTTGATGCCCACCAGCACGCGCCCCACCTCCACGATCTCCCAGGTGTGCCGGTACTTGCGCGTCGCGCTGTCGCTCTCCGATAGCCACACGCGGCTGCCGGGCTCGCAGCAGCCCATCAGTGAGCCGGTGTTGGGGCACGCGGCGGTGATGACGCCGGCAGGCAGCTGGATGTCGGCGAGGAAGCGCTTGTAGCGCCGGATCAGGCGCCCCTCGACGAGTTTCGCGGCGTAGAGCAGCTTCTCAGCCGGTCACGAGGCCGCGGCGGCGGCGGACTCGCCGTCGCCCTGGTCGATTTGCTTGCGCACCTCGACCATGTCGAGCGCCTTGGCCTTCGCGACGACCTGCTCGAACGGGCCCTGGGGGAGCGCGCCCGGCTGCGAGAAAACGATGATCTGGTCGCGGAAGACCATCAGCGTGGGAATCGAGCGGATCTGGAAATGCGCGGCGATCTCCTGCTCGTCGTCGGTATTCACTTTCGCGAACACCACGTCGGGGTGCTGCTCGGAGACCTTCTCGAAGACCGGCGCGAAGCCCCGGCAGGGCCCGCACCACGGCGCCCAGTAATCGACCACCACCGTGGGATTCGAAGTGATCACCTGCTCGAAGTTTTCCTTCGTGAGTTCGACGACGGCCATTCAACCCTCCAGCAACGAGCGCAGCATCCACGCGGTCTTCTCGTGCACCTGCATGCGCTGCGTCAGCAGGTCCGCGGTCGGCTCGTCGCTTGCCTTGTCGACGGCCGGAAAGATCTTGCGGGCGGTCCTGGCGACCGCCTCGTGGCCCTGCACCAGGATGCGCACCATCTCCTTCGCGTCGGGCACGCCGGCGGTCTCGGGAATGGACGAGAGCTTCGCATACTCGGAGGTCGTGCCCGGCGCGGCGAACCCGAGGGCGCGAATGCGTTCGGCGATCGCGTCCAGTGCGATCCACAGCTCGTTGTATTGCTGCTCGAACATCACGTGAAGCGTCTGGAACATCGGACCCTTCACGTTCCAGTGGAAATTGTGGGTCTTGAGGTAGAGCGAGAAATTGTCGGCGAGCAGGCGCGCGAGGCCCTCGGCGATTCGCTGGCGGTCCTTCTCCGAGATGCCGATGTCGATCATCGGTTGTGCGACGGTCCTGGCCATGAGACAAGCTCCTGTGGAGGGATTGGACAGCTTGACCGAAAGCGGTTCCGCCGGCCAATGGGATTTTCCAATGCGCGCGATAGGGCCGCGCAATTCAAGCGCTCAGTCGCGCGCCTCGGGCCGGACCGCGAGGTCCACCCGCTCCGTGCGCCGGATCACCTTCAGCACCGTCTCGCGCACCGCACCGTGCCCCGTGAGGAGGCGATGCAGGTCATCGACGCCCGCCACGACCTCCTCGCCCAGGCCGATGATCAGGTCGCCCGCCTTCAAGCCCGCGCGGTCGGCGGGGCCGTCGCGTTCGACCTGGATCGCACGCACGCCCGTTTCGCGCTCGAGGCCGAAGTGGCGCACGTAGCGGCGTGCGATCGGCACGTTCTCGCCGCCCACGCCGATGCGTGCGCGGCGCACGCGCCCCTCGGTCATGAGCCACCCTGCGATCGAGCGCGCGGTGTTCGCGCCGATGGCGAAGCAGATTCCCTGGGCGGGAAGGATCACGGCGGTGTTCACGCCGATCACCTCGCCGCGCGAGCTCACCAGCGGGCCGCCCGAGTTCCCGGGATTGAGCGCGGCGTCGGTCTGGATCACGTCGTCGATGAGGCGCCCGGCCTGGGAGCGCATCGAGCGGCCGAGCGCGCTCACGATCCCCGAGGTCACGGTATGCTGGAATCCGTAGGGGCTGCCGATGGCAATCGCCACCTGGCCGACCTGCACCGCGGCCGAATCCCCGAGGACGCACCAGTCCTCGACCGGTGCGGCGAGCCGGATCACTGCGAGGTCCGAATCCGGGTCGTCGCCGACGAGGATCGCGGTGGTCTCGCGTCCATCGGGCAGGCTCACCACCAGGTTCGTCGCCTTCGAGGCGACGTGGCTGTTGGTGAGCGCGTAGCCATCGGGGGCGATCACGAAGCCCGACCCCGATCCGGGCGGTGCGCCGCGGCGCTCCACCGCGATGTGGATGACCGCGGGGCGAATCCGGGCCACCGCCTGGGTGACCGCCTGCGAATAGCTGTCGAGAAGCTGCGAATCGGGGATCGAGAGGTCGCTCATGCAGCTGAGGTGGGGAGCGCTCCCGGCTATTTCAACTTGCCCGCCGTGTCGACCAGGTGCTTTGCGAGGGAATTCACGGCCTTGAGCGCACGTTCGTCGGTGAGGACGCCGCTCGCGTCGAACGCCTGGTCGGCGCGCGCCAGCTGCACTTGCCCCGGCATGACGATCACGCCCAGGCCCGAGAGGACCTGGCGCAGGTGGAAGAGGTGGCGCACCCCGCCGTAGGGGCCAGGTGTCGCGGTCATGATCCCCGCGACCTTGCCGCGATAGGGCGCCAGGCCGCTGTCGGGCCCCTTGCCCTCGCCCACGTCGCGCGACAGCCAGTCGATCACGTTCTTCAGGAGCGCCGTGATCGACTGGTTGTTCTCGGGAGACGCGATGAGGAGCGCATCGTTCGCCATGAAAAGCCCGCGCACCTTGCGCGCGTTCTCCGGCATGCCCTCGGCGGCTTCGAGGTCGCCGTGGTAAACGGGCATCGGGTAGTCGTCGAGGTCGAGCAGCGTTACCTCGCCGCCCGCGGCGCGCGCGGCGTCCGCGGCCACGCGCGCGAGCTTCTTGTTGAGCGACTCGCGGCGCGCGCTCCCGGAGAAGACGAGGATCCGTGCCATCGGTTCATCGCTCCGCGAGCTCGCCCATCCGCCCCGTGCGGTAGGCGATCTCGGCGGCGCGCACCTGCTCGACGCTGTTCATCACGAACGGTCCGTGGAAGACGAGCGGTCCTTCCGCCGGCGTGCCGCCGATGAGCAGCACCTCGAGGGGCACCGCACCGGCAGCGGTAAATCGCACGGCCGGGCCCTCGTTGCCCCAGAACACTATCTGTCCCGCGGCAACGCGCGTCTCGCCGAAGAGGCCTTCGCCGGCGATCACGTACGCCGCCATCTCGAAGGACTCCGGCACCGGCTCTTCGAAGGCTGCGCCGGGATCGACCGTGACATGGGCCACGAGGAGGGGCATCAGCGTCTCGCCGGGCCCGGTGACGCCCGCGAGGCTTCCGCCGACGACGCGGATCGTCGCGCCCGGGCGCCGCGCGACCGCGACCGTGTCCGCCGCCAGGTTCTGGTAGCGCGGCGCGGAGGTCTTGAGCAGGCGCGGGAGCGTCGTCCACAACTGGATCCCGTGCAGCGTGTGCTCGTCCTCGGTGAGCGGGACCGGCGTCTCGGCGTGGATGATGCCGCGCCCCGCCGTCATCCACTGGGCCCCCCCCGCATTCACGATGCCGGTGTGGCCCGCGGAGTCGCGATGCTGCTGGCGCCCCGACAACAGGTACGTCACCGTCTCGATGCCCGCATGGGGATGCGGGCCCACCCCGTCCTGGCCCGGCGTCACCCGGAACGGGCCGAAATGGTCGAGGAACACCCACGGACCCACCGAACGGCGCTGGCGGTCTGGCAGGGCGCGGCGCACGGTGAACGTGCCCACCGGCGCCAGCTCGGAATCGACCACGCGCTCGACCGCGCGGCCGGCGAGGACCTCGGTGACGGCGCTCATCTCTTGTCCAGGCTGTAGGCGCCGGGGCCCAGTGCCCACAGCAGCAGCATGCCGCCCATGATCGAGACGTTCTTCAGGAAGTTGTTCATCTGGTTCTGCACCTGGGCCGCATCGATGCCCCAGAACTTGTGGAAGATGAAGGTCGTGGGGATGAGCCAGAGGAAGAATGCGAGGGTTACCCAGCGCACCTTCCAGCCGATCACCAGCAGCAGGCCGCCACCGAGCTCGAGCAGGATGGTGAGCGCCAGCAGGACCTGTGGCATCGGCAGCCCCTTCGACGCCATGTAGCCCACGGTGCCCTCGAAGCCAGCGATCTTGTTGAAGCCGGAAATCACGAAGAGCAGCGCGAGCAGGACGCGGCCGACCAGCGCCGCTAGGTTGAGGGTGTTGGAATTCATGTTGTTCTCCTTGGGTTGTTCATGGGTCATGCGAGGTCGAAGAGCAGCACTTCGGCATCGCGCCCGCGCTCGATGCGAACGCGGCTCTCGCCCGCGAGCTTGATCGCGTCCCCGGTGGACAGCGGCTGTCCATTCACCTCGACCGCTCCCCGGATCACGTGAACGTAGGCCTTGCGTCCGGGCCTCGGCTCGAAGGCGGCGGACTCGCTGCCGTCGATGAGCGCGGCATAGAGGTTCGCATCCTGGTGGATCGTCACCGACCCGTCGCGGCCATCGGGCGAGGCGATCAGGCGCAGGTTGCCGCGCTTGGACGCGTCGTCAAATTTCTTCTCCTCGTAGCTGGGCTTCACGCTGCGCACGCTGGGCTCGATCCAGATCTGGAGGAAATGCACCGGGTCCCGGTCGGAGGCATTGAACTCGCTGTGGGCGACCCCCGTGCCCGCGCTCATGCGCTGTACGTCGCCGCGCCGGATCACCGAGCCGTTGCCCATGGAGTCCTTGTGCGCGAGGCCGCCCTCGAGCACGTAGCTGATGATCTCCATGTCGCGATGGCTATGGGTTCCGAATCCTTTCCCGGGCTCGACGCGGTCCTCGTTGATCACGCGAAGCGACCCGAATCCCATGTGATCGGGGTCCTGGTACCCGGCGAAGGAAAAGCTGTGGAAGGAGTCGAGCCACCCGTGCTCGGCGTGGCCCCGTTCCTGGCTGCGGCGGATTTCGATCATGGCATACACCCTTCAATTAATTTGTTGAACGCTGAAGCGTATGATGGGGTTGAGTTTTTACAATTGATAGCAAAGAATTTGAACGTTATTCATCAAAATTATTGAATATGCGTCTCTCGCTCGAGGCCCTGGAGGTCGTGGACGCCATCGATCGCAAGGGCTCGTTTGCGGCCGCCGCCACGGAGCTTCACCGGGTTCCGTCAGCGATCACTTACTCCGTGAGGCAGCTCGAGGAAGCCCTGGGGCTCGAGCTCTTCGACCGCAAAGGCCACCGGGCGGTGCTGACCCCGGCGGGCCGCGAGCTGCTCGCCCAGGGCCGCCGGCTGCTCAGCGCCGCGGCGGACCTCGAATGCAGGGTGCAACAAGTGGCCAAGGGGTGGGAGTCGGAGTTGCGCATCGCGGTCGACACCATCGTCGGGATGGACCAGCTCTATCGCCTGGTCGAGGACTTCTACCGCGAGGCCACGGGCACGCGGCTGCGGTTGTCGAGCGAGGTCCTGGGCGGCACCTGGGATGCCCTCGCCTCGGGCCGTGCCGACCTCGCGATCGGCGCCTCCGGCGACCCCCCTGCGGGGCGCAGCTACGCCACCCGCCTGATCGGCCGGGTCGAAATGGTGTTCGCCGCGGCGCCGTTCCATCCGGTCTGCGACGAGCCCCTGCCGCTGGTGGACGCGACGATCCTGCGCCATCGCGCGGTAAGTGTCGCCGACAGCTCCCGCCTCCTCCCGCCGCGCACCGTAGGCCTGCTCTCGGGCCAGGACACGCTGACGGTGCCCTCGATGGAGGCGAAGGCAGCCGCGCAGGTCGCGGGCCTCGGCGTCGGGTTCCTGCCCCGGTGGGTGGCCGAGCGCGAGGCGGCGGCAGGACGCCTGCGCATCCTGGCGGTGGCTGGAGCGCGACCGGGCGCCGATGCGCTGGCCGCGTGGCGGCCGGGCGAGGAAGGCCGCGCGCTCCAATGGTTCGTGTCGCGCATCGAGGACCCGCTGATCGCCGCGGAGCTGCTGTCTTGAGCGCGACCCTCTCCCAAAAAAGGGGGAGCGGGCGTTGGCCGAGTCTTCGCGGTGATTGACGCGCCGTATATTGGCCGCTTCGCGCCCTCGCCCACCGGCCCGCTGCATTTCGGCTCGCTGGTTGCCGCGATGGCGAGCTGGCTCGATGCGCGCGCTTCTGGCGGCCGGTGGCTGGTGCGCATCGAAGACGTCGATGCAACGCGCACCATTCCCGGGGCGGCCGACGCGATCCTGCGCACGCTCGAGGCGATGGGGCTGCATTGGGATGGCGAGGTCGCCTGGCAGAGCCGGCGCACCGCCCTCTATGAATCCGCCCTCGACTGGCTGCGCGCGCGCACCCTCACCTATCGATGCAAATGCTCGCGCAAGGAGGTCGCGGACTCGGGAGTTCCGGGCCTCGAGGGCGCGATCTATCCCGGCACCTGCCGCCGGCTCGACGTGCCCGCGGGGGTTCCCGCCTCGGAGCGGATGCGCGCGCGCGATGATCCGATCGCCTTCGAGGATCGGGTGCAGGGAGCGATCGCGCAGAGCGTGGCGCGCGAGATCGGCGACTACATCCTCAAGCGCCGCGATGGCCTCCACGCCTACCAGCTCGCGGTGGTGGTGGACGATGCCGCGCAGGGCGTGACCGATGTGGTTCGCGGCGCGGACCTGCTGTGGTCCACCCCGCGGCAGATCGCGTTGCAGCGCGCCCTCGGCCATGCCATGCCGCGATACCTCCATGTTCCTGTCGTGGCCAACGAGCGTGGCGAGAAGCTCTCGAAGCAGACGCTTGCCCCGGCAGTCGACGGCTCCAACGCCGTGGCGCTCATGGCCGAGGCGCTGGCTTTCCTCGGACAGCCGGCCGCGCCGGCTGCGCTGCCCGCCGAAGTGCTGGCGCAAGCGGTCGCCCACTGGGACCCGGCGCGCATCGCCCCAGTCGCCAGCAAGCCCCTGGGGCGCGCATAATTCGCACCCTTCGCCCCCCGGGGAATCCGCGGCGACCGCTCGCCGCGTCCAACCGGACACAGCGACCCGCACCGGGCGCGACCGAGCCGAAAGACACGCCATGTCGCTTCCGAAGCAGCCCGCCTCACCCGACTCGAAGCCCCCTCGCCGGCGGTTCCTGAAGCCTGCGATCGTCGCCGTGGCGCTCGTCGCGGTCATCGGATCCCTGGTGGGGTTTCGCGCGACCCAGGCGCGCAAGGTCGACGACAGGAAATCGACCGCGGCGGTGGTCCTGGAATTCACGCCCGCCGACATCGCGGTCGTGGAGATGCGTAGCCTCGTGCGCTCGATCCCGTTCTCCGGCTCGCTCGCGCCACTGGTGCAGAGTACGGTCAAGTCCAAGGTGCCGGGGGAAGTGAACCGGGTCCTGGTGCGCGAGGGCGAAGCGGTCGTCGCGGGCCAGCTCCTCGCGCAGATCGACACCGAAGACCTGCGCGCGCGGCTCGACGCCCAGTTGGCGACGCTCGAGGAGGCGCGCGCGAAGCTCTCGATCGCCGAGAAGAACCGCGCCAACAGCCAGCAGCTCCTCGGCCAGAAATTCATCTCCCAGAACGCGTTCGACACGACCCAGAGCACGTTCGACGCCGGCGCGGCCGCGGTCAAGTCCGAAGAGGCGCAGGTGCGCATCGCGCGCAAGGCCATGGAGGACGCGGCGGTGCGCGCGCCGTTCGCGGGCATCGTGGCGCGCAGGATGGCGCATGCCGGCGAGAAAGTGGGCGTCGATAGCAGCCTCTTCACGCTCGTCGACCTCGGACGCATGGAAATCGAGGCGCCCGCCCCCGCCGCCGAGATCCCGTCGATCCGGGTGGGCCAGGCGGCCAGCTTCCGCGTGGACGGATTCGGCGAGCGCACCTTCGAGGGCCGCGTCGAACGCGTCAATCCGGTCGCGGACCCCGGATCGCGCGCCATCACGCTCTACATCTCGGTGGCCAACCGCGACCGGACGCTGAAGGGCGGGATGTTCGCCAAAGGCCAGATCGTCCTCGACCGGACGGTGCAGTCGGCGGTCGTGCCCGCGAGCGCGATTCGCGAGGAAGCGGGGCAGTCCTACGTTTTCACCATCGAGGGCGGCAAGATCGCCAAGCGCGCGGTGAAGGTGGGCTTCACCGAGCCGCAGCAGGGAATGGTCGAGGTGCAGAGCGGGCTCGAGAAGGGACTGAACGTGGTGAGCGCGCGGGTCACCGGGCTCAAGGCGGGGGCACCGGCCATGATGAAGAGCGGCGCCGCGATGCCCGCGCGCGCGGGCTAGGGCTCGCCATGTGGATCACGCGCACCAGCATCAGTCAGCCCGTCTTCGCCACCATGATGATGGTGGCGCTGTGCGTGCTCGGGATCTTTTCGTACAACCGCCTGCGCGTCGAGCGCATGCCCGATATCACGATCCCGTTCGTCTTCATCCAGATCCAGTACCCGGGTGCAGCGCCCGAGGCGGTCGAGAACGACATCACCAAGCCGGTCGAGGAGGTCGTCAACACCGTCAACGGCGTGAAGGTGATCCGCTCGAATTCCTTCGAGGGACGCAGCGAGACCTACATCGAGTTCCGCCTCGACACCGGCATGGAGCGCGCGGTGCAGGACGTGCGCGACAAGATCGCGATGATCCGCCCCGCGTTCCCGCGCGAGGCGCGGGACGCGCTGGTGTTGCGCGGCGACTTCGACAACGCCCAGCCGGTGGTCTCCCTGGCGGTGACTTCCGCTTCGAGGAGCCTCAGAAGCCTCACCACACTGACCGAGCAGGTCATCGTGAAGCGCTTCCAGAACGTGCCCGGCGTGGGACAGGTGCAGGTGTCGGGTGGCGTCGCGCGCCAGGTCGTGGTGAACCTCAAGCCCGCGCAGATGCACGCGCAGTCGGTGGGCGTGGACGAGATCATCGCCGCGATCAAGGCGTCCAACATGGACGTGCCCGCGGGCAAGATCGTCCAGGGATCCACCGAGCAGCTGGTGCGGATCGAGGGCCGGATCAAGGATCCCGCCGCCTTCGGGAGGATCATCGTCGCGCGCCGCGCCCGGGGCCCGGTGTACCTCGACCAGGTCGCCGATGTCGTCGACGGCGAGCGCGAGGCGGAATCACTCTCGCGCATCAACGGCCAGCCGGGCCTCACCATCGCCGTCCTCAAGGTGCAGGACGCGAACATCGTCGAGGTGGGCAACGGCGCGAAGGCGGCCGCGGAAGCGCTGAAGGCGGTGCTGCCGCCCGATGTCGAGCTGCGGCTGGTCTACGCCGACGTGGATTTCATCGAGCGCGCGTTGAACGGCGTGAAGGTGACGATCGTCGAGGGCGCGCTCCTGACGGTGCTCATCGTGTTCCTGTTCCTGCACTCGTGGCGCAGCACCATCATCACCGGCCTCACGTTGCCGATCTCGGTGATCGCGACCTTCGTCGCCGTGCACCTGTTCGGATTCACGCTCAACTTCCTCACCCTGATGGCGCTGTCGCTGTGCATCGGACTGCTGATCGACGACGCGATCGTGGTGCGCGAGAACATCGTGCGCCACCTGGGGATGGGCAAGGACCACTACCGGGCCGCGCGCGAGGGCACCGAGGAGATCGGGCTTGCGGTCATGGCGACGACCTTCGCGATCGTCGCGGTATTCATTCCGGTGGCCTTCATGTCGGGCCTCATCGGGCGATTCTTCTTCCAGTTCGGGATCACCGTCGCGGTGGCGGTGTTGGTGTCGCTCTTCGTGAGCTTCACCCTCGATCCGATGCTCTCGGCCATCTGGCGCGACCCGCCCGAAGGGCGCTTCAAGCGCGTCCCGTGGCTCGGGCGCGCGATGGAGCGCATCGAGCAGGGCGTCCAGTGGACCCACGTGCGCTACGGCGAACTGCTCGAGTGGGCGCTGGAGAACCGCAGGAAGGTCCTGGCGATCGCGGTGGCGGTGTTCGTCGGCAGCTTCTTCGTGCTGCCCCTCGTCGGGACCGAGTTCATTCCCGAGGCCGACGAGGGCCGCACGTCGTTCCGGCTCACCACGCCGGTCGGCTCGAGCCTCGAATACACCGATGCGAAGACGCGCCAGGTCGAGGCGGTCCTGCGCCAGTACCCGGAGGTCGAGATCATGACCGCCAATGTCGGCACGGGCGAAGGGCGCAACGTCGCACGCGTCGAGGTGCGCCTCGTGGACCGCCACCGCAAGCCGCGCGTGTCGCAGAAGGAGTTCGAGGCGATGGTGCGCGAGAGGATCCGCGCGATTCCCGGCATCGAGCTGTCGGTCGGCTACAACCGGCCGATCTGGATCAACCTGCTGGGGCCTTCCAACGAGATGCTCGAGAAGGTAACGGCCGACGTCATGGAGAAGATCGGCGCGATCAAGGGCATCACCGACCTCGAGAGCAGCCTCAAGGCGAGCAATCCCGCGATCACGATCAAGGTGAATAACGAGCTCGCGAGCGACCTCGGCCTCACGGTGTCGCAGATCGGGGCCGCGGTGCGCCCGCTGGTGGCAGGCGACGTCATCGGGCACTGGCTCGCACCCGACGGGCAGAACTACGAGGTGAACGTGCAGCTGCCCAAGTCGGGGCGGCGCATCGCCGCCGACCTGGGCGAGCTCCACGTCGTGAGCACCAAGACCGGGCCCGATGGCTCGCCGATCCTCGTGCCGCTGCGCCAGGTGGTCGAGTTCCAGGTCTCGACCAGCCCGCAGATCATCAAGCGCCAGGACCTGCAGCGGCGCGTCGGAATCTACGCGAACGTGGAAGGGCGGCCCTCGGGAGACGTGGGCAAGGAAGTGCAGGAGCTGCTGAAGACGATCAAGCTCCCGCCGGGCTATCGCTTCGACGTCGCCGGCCAGACGCAGGAGATGCAGGAGTCGTTCACCGCCGCGGTCGCCGCCCTCGGCATGGCCGTGATCTTCATCTACATCATCCTCGCCTCGCAGTTCGGCAGCTTCCTGCAGCCGCTCGCGATCATGGCATCGCTTCCCTTCACGCTGATCGGCGTCTTCCTCGCGCTGCTGGTCACCGGAAGCACGCTCAACATCTTCTCGATCATCGGCATCATCATGCTGATGGGGCTCGTGACCAAGAACGCGATCCTGCTGGTGGACTTCACCAACCAGGGGTTGCGCGAGGGCAAGTCGCGCCACGACGCGATCATCGACGCGGGCCAGGTGCGGCTGCGACCGATCCTCATGACCACCATGGCGATGATCTTCGGCATGCTGCCGATGGCGATCGGCTCCGCCGACGGCGGCGAGCAGAACGCCCCGATGGGGCGCGCCGTGATCGGCGGCATCATCACCTCGACCCTGCTCACCCTCGTGGTGGTGCCGGTGCTCTACACCTACCTCGACGCCCTCGGGCAACGCGTCAAGACGCGGTTCGCGCGGCCGGCGGCCGGCGGCGCGCTGGGCACGGTGCCCTCGGCACGCGAGAACGACTGAGGCCTAGACGAGCAACGCCAGCCTGGCGAGGTGCCGCAGCCGCGCCTCGATCGTCTCCGGCACTTCGCCCAGCTCCGCCGCCAGCGCGGCGATGTCGCGCGTCCCATCGAGCAACGGCAGCATCCGGCGCACCAGAGCGTCGTCGAGCTCCACGGTGGCGTGGCGCAGGTTGGTGACGGCCTTGCCATGCTCGACCTGCGCCCGGGCGAGCGCGCTCGCGACGGGGCGAGCGCCCAGCGTCGTCGCGAGATCCGGTACGTGCGTATGGAGCTGGACCGCGCCCGCCTGCGCCGCAGCCAGGCACAGCTGGCCGAGGTACCCGCGATCCGACCCCGGGATTCGAGCGGCAAGATCATCGACGGACAACGCACTCGGCGCGGCGGCGTCGAGCGCGTCGAGGATGGCGCGCGGAAGCGCTTCCTCGCTTTGCGGCG
>JANMYH010000267.1:0-14604 GCA_031381925.1 Burkholderiales bacterium
GCCATGAACAAATTGATCGCAATAGGCCTCGCTTGCTGCCTGCCGACCGGCCTTGCTGCCGAAGACCCTGCAGAAGCAGAAGCCGCGGTTGGCATGGTGAGCGTCCTCGTGATCGAGGAGTCCGTGCCGATCGCCCGGGACGTCGTATGCGCCCGCAGCACCTCGGACAAGGCCGGCACCGATTGCATGGCCGTACACCGTGCTGTATTGACCGCTCGCGTGCAGAAAGTTTCCGCACGCGAGCGCGGCCGCTGGATGTAAGTCACGACAACGACCCCAGGAGAAAACAATGAACACCGAGCAAATCCACGGTCACCTCCGCGCCGCCAAAGGCTGGGCCCTCGAAAGCTGGGGTCGTGTCACCGACGATCCGTGGCTGCGCATCGCCGGGCGCCGCGAGCAGTTGCTCGGCCGCCTCGAAGCCTCCTTCGCCGAATCACGCAAGCTTGCCGAAGCCGGTTTCCCGGTCCGCAGCGCACCGATTCGCGAGCGCCGCGCCGCCCGCTAAGCCCATCGCCCGGTTCGCGCCCCGCGCCCGGGCTAGCCTGCGCCCTGCAGCAGGTCCGCCAGCTCGTCGGCGTGCTTCTCTTCCGTAGCGAGGATTCCTTCCAGGATTCCGCGCGTCGTCGGATCGTCGTTCCCCACGTACTGGATCATCTCGCGGTAGCTGTCGATCGCGATGCGCTCGGCCACCAGGTTTTCGCGAATCGCCTCCTGCAGCGTCTTGCCGGTCCGGTATTCGGCGTGGCTACGCGCGGCGAGGCCGCTCGGGTCGAACTTGGGCTCCCCGCCCAATTGCACGATGCGCTCGGCAAGCTCGTCGGCGTGTCCCAGTTCCTCGTTCGAGTGCTCGAGGAACTCGTCGGCGGCCGCCTTGGAGGCCACCCCCCGGGCGACGAAGTGGTCATGGCGGTAGCGCAGCACGCAAACCAGCTCGGTCGCGAGCGCCTCGTTCAGCAGCTCGATCACCTTCTCCCGGTTGCCGACGTAGTTCTCGGTGACCGCCCCCTCCTCGATGTGGCGGCGAGCCTGCTCGCGCAGGGTCTTCACGTCGGTCAGCGGTGGCTTGTTCGGGTTCTGGGATTGGGGAAGCGCGCTCATGGGGTCTCCTAGGGGTCCCTGAGAGACCGTGGGGCACGCGGCGCGTTCCCTTTTTGGCGCGGTCAGGCGGCCGGGACGGCGGCGAGCTTCGATCCGCGCATGCGCAGCAGCTCGGCGAGGATCCGTTTGGTGAGCCCTTCCTCGGGAAGGACCGCGCTGGGCGCGGCGAAATGGAATCCCTGCAGCAGGTCCGCCCCGGAATCCAGGGCGAGAAGCGCTTCGGAGGCGCTCTCGATGCCCTCGATCGCGACGTCGGCACCCGCCTCGTGCAGGAGCTCGATGATCGACGGCAACATGAGGCGCGCCTTGCGATCGCCCACGGCGGCGGTGAGAACCGAGCGGTCGATCTTCACCACGTCGGGACGAAGGGCCACGATGCGGTCGAAGTTGGAGCGCCCAACGCCGAAATCGTCCATCGCGATCGTCGCACCGAGCGCCCGATAGGCAGCAACCGCTTCGCGCAGAAGGCCTTCGTCGGCGCAGGCTCCCTCGAGAATCTCCACGCAGACGCGCTCCGGCGCCATGCCGTAGAAGCGCAGAAGCTGGGAAAAATCGGCCGCGGACCCCGCGTCCCTGACGGCGGCCTCCGGGTGCACGTTGATGTACAAGGTGCGGTCGCCCGGATCGACCCTTGCGAACTTGCGCAGGTGCAGCGCCCGGCAGATCCAGTCGAGCAGGATGCCGTCGCCGTCCGCGAAGACGCGCGCGAACAGCCGCTCGGGGCGGATCGGCCCGCCGGCGGCATCTTGCACGCGGATGAGTGCCTCGAAGCCGATACACCCGGCTTTGCGCACCGAATAGATCGGCTGGAAGTGCGAGGCGAGCGAGACGCCCTGCCACTGCAGGGTTCCCCCCGGGCTTGCGCGTACGAGGTCCTCGGCGATGCGCGACAACGAATGACCCACGAGACTCCCGTTCCTTTTATCGCCGCTCGAAGCGGCTCACGGACGACTCTGGGGGGCGCGGATTACGATCGCGTTACGGGAGGGTTGCAACCGTAAGAAAACCGGGGACAGACCACGTTTTTCCGCGGGGAGGGAAAACGTGGTCTGTCCCCGGTTTACTTGGCGGCGAAGAAGGACGCGAGGATCTCGGCGATCTCGCTCATCCGATAAGGCTTCTTGAGGACGCGGTTCACGCCGGCGGCGAGCGCTCGCGCCTCGAATCCCGAGCCGCCGTAGCCGCTCGCGATGAGGATCGGGAGCGTGGGATTGATGCGACGCAGCTCGAGGGCGAGCTGCGTGCCGGTGACCACCGGCATCACCTCGTCGCTCACCACCGCCTCGAAGCGCCGCGGATCGGTGCGCACCGCGTCCAGCGCCTCGCGCCCATTGCGGAAGCCCACCGGCTCGTAGCCCAGCGAGGCGAGCATCTCTTCCAGGGCCGCGAGCACCTCCGGCTCGTCGTCCACCGCGAGCACCACCTGGCCGTCGCCGCGCGGCAGCTCATCGCGCCGCGTCTCGACCGGGCCCATCTCCGCCTGGATCTGCGGCATCCACACGGTGAACGACGTGCCGCGGCCGAGCTCGCTCGCAACCTCGATGAAGCCGTGGTGCTCCACCACCACCGAGTGCACCAGGGCAAGCCCCAGCCCGGTGCCGCGCCCGGCCGGCTTGGTGGTGAAGAACGGCTCGAAGATCCGGTCGATGACTTCGGGGGCGATGCCGTGCCCCGAGTCCCTGACGACCAGGCGCACGTACTCACCGGGCGGCATCTCCCCGGTGCGCGCGAGCCGCGGCTCGGCCAGGACCTCCTTGTCGAGCGTGACCTCGAGCGTTCCGCTCTCGCCCATCGCGTGGACCGCGTTGGTACAGAGGTTCATGAGCAGCTGGTGCAGCCGGGTGGGATCGCCGAGGACCGCGGCCTCGTCGTTCTCGGCGTTGAAGCGCACGTCGATGGCGCGGGCCGAGGAGCCGCGTACGAGGTCGCAGGCCTCGCGCACGATGGGCGCGACGATCACCGGGATCTTCTCCGCGCCCTCCGCCCGGCTGTACGAAAGGATCTGGGTGACCAGCGCCTTGGCGCGGTTGCCGGCATCCATGATGGTGTCGATGTAGCGCTTGAGGTCGCCGTCGCGCGCCTTCTGCTGCGCGAGCTCGCCATAGCCGAGGATCGCCCCGAGGATATTGTTGAAGTCGTGCGCGATACCGCCGGCGAGGTGCCCGACCGCCTGCATCTTCTCGGCCTGCTTGAGCTGCGCTTCCAGCCGTTCGCGCTCCTCTTCGGCGCGCACCTTCTCGGAGACGTCCTTCACGAACCCGATCACGCGGCGGCCCGCCTTTCCCTGGGTGGGATCGGCGACCAGGTACGCGTTGACGCCCACGGTGGTGTAGTCGCCCTCGTCGTCGCGAAGGCGGTACTCGATCGCGATGTGCGAGATCTCGCCCTCGAGGAGCTGGCGGCGCAGTCCCTTCAACCGGATACGGTCATCGGGGTGCACGCGCGCCATCCATTGCCGGACGGTGGACACGCTCTCGCGGTCGGTGCCGATGACCGAGCGCGTGTCGCCGTCCCACACCACCTCGCCGCTGATCGGATCGAAATCGTAGAGCAGGCTCTGGCTCGCGCGGATCACGCGCTCGTGGCGGTAGCGCCACTCCTCGGTCTCGCGCCCCGCTTCCTCGCGCTCGACGTGCAGCGCCGCGGAGAAGAGCGTCATGATGATGATCGTCAGCAGGTAGAACTGCAGGTGCAGGAGCGACTTCACGTTCGGCGCGCCGCCGGACGGGAACAGGTCGAAGCCATGGCCGGTGTTCCAGTAGCAGATCAGCCCGAAGATCGTGAGGCCGAGGGTTGCCGCACGCAGCCCGAAGCGCAGCGCCGCCCAGATGAGAAACGGCGCGCACAGGTAGGCGAGCGGCGGGATGAACCCCTCGCCCTGCGGGCGCGCGGCGAACGCGTAGGCGGTCGTGGCCATGAGTCCGGCATAGAGGACCACGAGCTCCGGCAGGCGCGATCGCGCCTGCGCGAGCGCCTGCGCGTAGCCGCGGCGGTTCCACGCGAGGATCAGGGGCGCGGTGAGCAGCATGCCGAGGAAGGTCGAGATGAAAGCGACCGACCATTGCTCGCGAAACGGCGCATCCCAGCGCAGATACGAATACGCCCCGTCGAGGATCGCCATGGCCGCCACCAGCGGGACCATGCCGATCAGGAACGCGGCAAGGCCCTTTACTGTGTCGACCTGGACGCGCGGGCCGGCAAGGCGCATCAGGCCGGCGGCGACGAAGAGCGGCTGCGCCACGTTGACCGCCGCGGTGGCGGCGATCGAGTGCCAGCTCGCCCCCATCGCAACACCCACCGCGAGCGCCGCCACCAGGATCAGCCCGAGGTAGACCGGCCAGCGCCGCACCGGCGCGACCAGCAGCACGCCGAGCGCGAGGCCGTGGGCGGGCCAGATGAACATGGGCAGGCGCTGGTGCAGCGGCAGGCTCGCGGCATAGGCCGCGAGCATGAGGTAGAGCATCCCGAAAGCCACATAGGCGAGCGCCTGGCGAACCGAGCTCGAATCCAGGTCGAGTGACGAGGTAGTGGCGTTCATTGAATCTCGCCTCCGGATTCTACGGGCTTTTCAGCGTTAAAATGCCCCAAAGGACAACTGAGAACCCGCCCCCTGGAAGCCCATATCCTCGTCGTCGATGACGACGTCGCGATTCGCGAGCTCATCAAGGAGTACCTCACCGAGAACGACTTCAAGGTCTCGGTGGCCGAGACCGGCGCCGACATGGACCGGGTGCTCGCCGTCGAGATCGTCGACCTCGTGATCCTCGACCTGAAGCTCCCCGACGAGGATGGGCTGGCGATCGCGCGCCGGCTGCGCGAGTCCCTCGACCTGCCGATCATCATCCTCACCGGCCGCAAGGAAGAGGTCGACCGCGTCATGGGCCTGGAGCTGGGCGCCGACGACTACGTGACCAAGCCCTTCAGCCAGCGTGAGCTGCTCGCCCGCATCAAGGCGGTCCTGCGCCGCACCGAGGGCAAGCGGGCATCGAGGCGTGGGGAGAGCGTGCGCGCCTTCCGCTTCGCGGGCTGGGAGCTCAACACCGGCACGCGCAAGCTGCGCGCCCCCGACAGCCGCAATGTCGAGCTCACCAACAGCGAGTACGCCCTGCTGGTCGCCTTCCTGAAGGCGCCCGGGCGCATCCTCACCCGCGACCAGCTGCTCGAATCGAGCCGCCTGCACGACGACATCTACGATCGCTCGATCGACGTCCAGATCCTGCGCCTGCGGCGCAAGATCGAGGAAAGCCCCAACCAGCCCACCCTCATCCGCACCGAGCGCGGCGCCGGCTACTACCTCGACACCGCGGTCGAAACCGTCTAGTTGGGCGCGCTTCCGTCGCTGCGCTTCTCGTTCCGCCCGCGGCTGTGGGCGAGCCTGAAGGAGTATCGGCGCGACGACTTCACCGCCGACGTCGGCTCGGGCGTCACCGTGGCGCTGGTGGCGCTGCCGCTCGCGATGGCCTTCGGCATCGCCTCGGGCGTGCGTCCCGACCAGGGGATCGTGACCGCGATCGTGGGCGGCCTGATCGTGTCGCTCCTGGGCGGATCCAAGGTTCAGATCGCGGGGCCCGCGGGCGCGTTCGTGGCACTCCTCTACGGCATCGTGGAGAGGTACGGCGTGGCCAACCTGCTGATCGCCACGATGATGGCGGGCGTGCTGCTCTTCATCATGGGCGCCTTCCGCCTCGGTACGCTGGTGCGCTTCGTTCCGGTCTCGATCGTGATCGGCTTCACTACGGGGATTGCAGCGATCATCGCGCTCTCCCAGGTCCGCGACCTGCTGGGGCTCACCGTCGACAAGATGCCCGCGAACTTCTTCTCGCAGCTCGCGGTGCTCTGGGCGAGCATCGACACGACCAACTGGGTCGCACTGGCGATCGGGCTTTCCTGCCTTCTGCTGATCATGATCTGGCCCGCGCCGGAGTCGGCGAAGCTCGGCAACTGGCGCTTCGTCACAGCGAAGCTGCCCAGCACCGCCGTGGTGTTGGCGATTTCGGCCTTCGCCGCCTGGGCGCTCGACCTACAGGTGGAGACTATCGGTGCGCGCTTCGGAGCCCTGCCGCGTGGGCTGCCCACGCCGGCGCTGCCCCATTTCGACTGGGCCACGGCGCAGAACCTGCTCGCACCGACCGTGGCCATCGCGCTCCTCGGCGCCATCGAATCGCTGTTGTGCGCGCGCGTGGCCGACGGCCTCATCGGGGAGCGCCACGATCCCAACCAGGAGCTGATGGCCCAGGGAGTGGCCAATTTCGCGGCGCCGCTTTTCGGCGGGATCGCGGTGACCGGAACCATCGCCCGCACAATGACCAACGTGAAGAGCGGGGCGCACTCGCCGGTGGCCGGAATCGTCCACGCGGTGGTGCTATTCCTCGTGATCCTGGTGCTCGCCCCGGCAGCGGGTTACATCCCGCTCGCCGCACTTGCGGCGGTGCTGCTCTGGGTGGCGTTCAACATGGTGCCGTGGCGCGAGCTGGGGAACCTGCGCCGCTTTTCGATGTTCTACCGCGCGATCCTCGTCACCACCCTGCTGCTCACGGTGATCTTCGACCTCACGGTGGCGATCGAGGTGGGGCTGGTGCTCTCGAGCCTCTTCTTCATCTATCGAATCTCGTCGCTGACTCGCGTGGATCCCGTCGACCTGGGAGCCGCAGCGACGCTCCCCGATGGGCGCAAGGTCGGCGCGTGGAAGCTGTTCGGCTCGTTCTTCTTCGGTTCGGTCACCAAGCTCGAGAACCTCGCCGATCCCCGGAAGCCCCTGCCCGACGTGGTGATCCTCGAGATGCACAAGGTCATCAACATCGACACGACCGGCCTCGATGCGTTGGAAGCCCTGCACGCCACGCTCAAGCGGCGCGGCGGACGGCTCATGCTGGTGGACCTGAACGAGCAGCCGCTGGGGCTTCTCAAGCGCTCGGGGGTGATCGAGGACATCGGCGCGGAGAACGTCTTCGCGAGCCTCGATGCGGCGATCCAGGCGGCGGCGGCCGGCTGACCTGCCCTACGGGGCGGAAGTTGTCGTTGCGGGCGTTCCGCGCGCCTGCGCGATGCGCGACGCTCCCAGGGCGGCGACGAGGCCTTCGCCGAACGCATGCGGCGTGGTGACGATTCCCACGAGCCGGGCCTGCGAATCGAAGACCGGCGTGCCGTTGGCGAGCGGCGCGGCCGCCTTGAGCTCGACCACCGTGCCCTTCGGATCCTCGATCGTTCGCGCAACGCTCACCTGGCGGGCCTGGGGCGGGCCGCTGGGATCGAGGACGACCGCCTGGATTTTCTCGCTCGGACCGGGAACCCCCCGCCGGACCTTGATCCCTGCCGCGGCCCCTTTCACGGTGAGCGTGCAGATGTCGAGGTCCTCGTTCGCGCGAGCGAGCTCCGCCTTCGAGGTGGCATCGCCCACTCTGACCGAGATCTGCATGCCGGCGGCGATGCCGCGGCACGTCGTGACCATCTCGTCCTGCGCGACGGCCACCGCGGTGCCGAGCTCGCGCACTTCTCCCGATATCAATGCGCCCTGCACTCGCCCAAGGTGCGGGGACACGGCCTCGAGGATGCTCTGGGGCGCCAGCGCGCTCTCGCCGGGCCGCTCGGCGGGACGCGCTAAGAAGTAGTAGCCGGCGCCCGCGACGACCAGCAGCGCGGCTGTCGCGATGCCGATCAGTCCGCCGCGGCCCCTGCGCGCCGGCCGCCCCAGCACCCCTAGCGCCTGGTCGTACTCCTCGCGGCGAGCGGGATCGGAGAGCGTCTCGTAGGCGCCCTTCGCCATCGCGGCCCGCTGCCGGTCCGGGGCGGCCGACTCCTTCTGCATCTCGGCCTTGATGCGGTTGTATGCGCGGCCGATGTCGGTGGCCTTCGCGTTGCGCTGCACCCCCAGGACTTCATAGAGGGTCATTTTCTTGTCGGGTGGCATCGCGCATGATAGACAGCGACTCCCCCGGATGCCAAGGGGCGGGCGCGCTCGCCGGCGTCGACCGAGGCGGTAGAGTGCCGGGGTGAAGTCCTTCGCGCTCGTGCTGCTGCTGGCTCTCCTCTGGGGCGCCTCCTACCCGCTGCTGAAAGTCGCCGTCGAGACGCTGCCGCCGCTCACCGTGGTGGCGATCCGCTCGCTCATCGGCGGGCTCATCCTGCTGGCGGCGCTCGGCCCGCGCGTGAAGCTGCTGGGCCAGGTGAGCACCGGCAGTTCCCTTCGCGCGCTCTCGATCCAGTCTGCCTTCAACTGCGTGATCCCGTGGATCCTCATCGCGTGGGCCATGCCGTCGCTCGACGCGGGCCTGGCCGCGATCCTCAACTCGCTCTCCCCCATCTTCATCTTCCTGCTGACGGCGTTCGTCACCCGCCACGAGCCGGTGACACGCCGCAAGTTCGTGGGCGTGGTGCTCGGGTTGGCCGGCGTCGTCACGATCGTGGGAGTGGACGCGATCGCGGGAGTGGGGACGAAAACGCTCGCGGAACTGGCGTGCGTGGCGGGCGCGTTCTCCTACGCCGTCGCGGGCGTGATCGGCGTGCGCTTCGCGCGCGTGACACCGCTCGTTCCAGCCGCGGGCACGACGCTCATCGCGGCCGCCGTGCTGCTGCCGCTTGCGCTCGTGGTCGAGCAGCCCTGGACGTTGCGCCCGTCGATTCCCTCGATGCTCGCGGTGCTCGCCGCCGCGGTGTTCTCGACGGGGATCGCGATGGTGGTCTACTTCCGCCTGCTCGCCACGGTGGGATCGATCGCGATGTCGAGCCAGGCGTACCTGCGGATCCTGGTCGGCGTGGGCCTCGGCATGGCGTTCCTCGGCGAGACGCCCACGCGCCATGCGCTGGTGGGGCTGGGACTGGTCGTGGCGGGCGTGGTCGCGATGACCTGGCCCGTGAGGAAAACCTAGGCTTCCAGCAGCGCCACCGTTCCCAGGCCACCATCGGCGCAGATCGATACCACCGCGCGCTTTCCACGCCCCATGGCGGCCAATTCCTTCACCGCTTGCGACAGGATGCGCGCGCCCGTTGCGCCGAACGGGTGTCCGAGGGCGACGCTGCCGCCGTTTGGATTGAGGCGCTCCCACGGAAACTTGCCGAGGCGAGCCGAGATGCGAACCTTGTTGCGCAGGAAATCCTCGCTCTCGAGCGCCGCCACGTTGCACAGCACCTGGGCAGCGAAGGCCTCGTGAATCTCCCACAAGTCGATGGATTCGAGCGTGAGGTTATTGCGCGCGAGGAGCCGCGGGATCGCGTAGGCCGGCGCCATCAGGAGACCCTCGTGGAAGACGTCCACGGCGGCCATTTCCCAGTCGAGGAGCTTCACGCGCGGGCGGTTCGCGGGCACGCGGCTGAGCCCCGCGTCGCTTGCGACCCAGATCGCTGCAGCGCCGTCGGTGAGGGGTGACGCGTTGCCGGCGGTGATCGTGCCGCGGCCGCTCGCGTGGTCGAAGGCGGGCTTGAGGGAAGCGAGCTTCTGCGCGGAGCTGTCGGCGCGGGGGATGCCGTCACGGGCCTCGCCCTCGACCGCGACCACGAGGTCCTCGAAGAAGCCGCCGGCCATCGCCTGCACCGCGCGCTGGTGGCTTTGCAGCGCGATGCGGTCCTGGTCGGCACGCGCGATGTTCCATTGCTTCGCCATCTCTTCGCAGTGCTCGCCCATGCTCTTGCCCGTCGCGCGGTTGGCGACGCTCGGCACGTGCAGCCTCACGTCCGCGCAGCGCAGCTCCCCGAGGCGATCGACGCGCTCGCCGAAGCTGCGTGCCTGCGACATGCGCCGGATCCAGACCGAGAGCCCCTGGCGCAAGCCAATCTGCACGCGGCTCATGCTCTCCACGCCGCCGCACAGCGCGAGCGAGATGTCGTCGCGCAACATCCCGGCCGCCTCGAAAATCGCCGCCATGCTGGTGGAGCACGCGAGCACGGTGGAGAACGCAGGCGTCGACTGGTCGAGGCCCGCCTGGATCAGGACCTCGCGCGCGATGTTGCTGTAGCCGAGATTGGGCGCGACCGTGCCCCAGACCATCAGGTCGGCGCGGTCGCCGGCGGAGAGCCCTGCCGCCATCGCCTTGGCCACGGGCACCGAGAGAGCCACCGCATCGAGGCTGCGCAACGGCCCGTCGACCCGCGTGAAGGGCGTACGCAATCCTGCGACGAGCCATCGATTCATGCGCCAGTGTGGCTTGCGCGAAGGCCGTGTGCAACCGGTCACCGGAGCGTCATCGCACTTTCACGAGATGCCCCGCGCGCTTTGCCGCGCCCACGGTGCCGTTCACCGTGGAGGAGGTGACCTACCGCGTGCCCGGCGGGTCATCGGGCTCTCCGGGCACGCCAAGGCGGGGCTGGCCGAAACCTTCCCGGGCGCGCCAGCCCGCGCGCCTGAAAACGAGATTGTTGAAGGCGCCTCCGGTGTCGTACGCGAGCTTCCTTCCCGGATGCCTCGCTTCCCACTCCTGCATGAGGCTCGCGCCGGTCCGGTACCACGGCACTTTGAAGATCCACGCCTCGAGGCTCGCCGCGCGCCAACCCCGGTCCCGGATCCGGGGCCAGAGCCGGTCGGCACGCTCGATGTTCCGGCGCCAGTCGAGCAGCCACATCTCGTGGCCAAGGGTGTCGCCGAAGATGAAGAGGCGCCCGTCGCGAATCTCGAACTCGGTGGGATCGCTACCGAGCTTCACCGCATACGGCGCTCCATTGGAGCAGAAGCCGCCGTATTGCGGCTCATAACTGGCGGGCGTGGCGCGGAATGAGTCGCGGTTGGTGTCCGAGGAAAAATAGTACGTGCGCCCGTCGTGTTGCGCCGCGAGCGTGTGCTTGCCGCGCACCGGCTTCGACTCGGTGAAATAGGCGACCGGATCGTAGCCCAGCAGCATGAGGTTTTCGCCGCGGCTGGTGTCGATGGTGGCGTGCGTGGTCCCGCAACCGCCCAGAAAGGCGGCGATCGCAAGCAGCGCGAGAAATCTCGCGAATTTCATTTCCATCCGGTGCCTCCGTGCTCGTGCTCGAAGCGCTCGCGGTCGCGGGCGAACTGCTGCTCGAGCTCCTCGCGCCCGGCCTTGGCCGCCGCGAGGTAGCGCGTCTCGTCCTTGTACACCCCGAGTTGCGATTCCACCGTGGCGAGGTTGTGTCGCCGGAAGGCATCGGCCATCTCGCGGGCCCGGAAGCGGTCGACACCGAGCGCCTCGAGCACCGCGCGGCCCGCGCGCAATGCCGACTCGAAGGTCTCGCGCTCGATTACCTGGACCCCGCGCAGCCTGAGCTCGAGGTAATGCGACACGTTGCGCGCGCGGCTGACGATCGGAAGGTCAGGGAAGTTGGCACGCACCCGGTCCACCAGCGCGATGCTGTCCTCGACGCCGTCGATGGCGTTCACCAGGAGCCGCGCCTTGGCCGCCCCCGCGGCCTGCAGCAGGTCCAGGCGAGTCGCGTCGCCGTAGAACACGCGGTAGCCGAACTTGCGCAGCGACTCGACCTGGTCAGCGTCGTGGTCGAGCACCACCGGGCGGATGTCGTTGGCGAGCAGCAGCCGCCCCACGATCTGGCCGAAGCGGCCGAAGCCCGCGATGATCACCGGCCCCGTCTCGTCGATCGCGTCGGGCTCGCGCCCGCGTTGGCGGCGCGCCGTGGAGCAGATGAAGCGGTCGTGGGCGATCAGCATGAGCGGCGTGGCCGCCATCGACAGCGCCACCGCGATGGTGAAGAGCGCCTCCCACTCGCGCGTGATGACCCCCGCCAGCCGCGCGGAGCCGAACACCACGAACGCGAACTCGCCGCCTTGCGCGAGCAGGAAGGCGAAGAGCCAGCGCTGCGTGCCGTTGACTCCGATCGCGCGCGCGGCGAGCCACAGCATCCCGGTCTTGAGCGCGAGGAAGCCGACCAGCAGCAGGGCCACCATCCCGGGTCGGCTTGCGAGCAGGCCGAAGTCGATCGTCATGCCGACGGTGATGAAGAACAGCCCCAGCAGCAGGCCCTTGAAGGGCTCGATGTCGGTCTCGAGGGCGTGGCGGAACTCGGAGTCGGCGAGCAGCACGCCCGCGAGGAAGGCGCCGAGCGCCATCGACAGGCCCGCGAGGGAGACCAGCTCCGCGATACCGATCACCAGCAGCAATGCGAACGCGGTGAAGAGCTCGCGCAAGCGCGCCTTGGCAATGAGGCGCAGCGCCGGGCGCGTGAGGTAGCGCCCGATGAACACCACGCCCGCGATGGCCGCGGCCGCGAGCAGCAGCTTCTGCCACAGGGGCTCCCCACCCGCCTTCTCCACGTGTCCGAGGAGCGGCACCAGCGCGATCAGCGGGATCGCGGCGATGTCCTGGAAGAGCAGCACCGCGAAGGCCGATCGACCGGTCGGCGTGCCGAGCTCGTTGCGCTCCGTCATCGCCTGGATCGCGATCGCCGTGGAAGACAGCGCAAGCGCGAGGCCCCCGACCAGCGCTGCCTGCCATGACAGTCCGAGGGCCAGCAGCAGGGCACCGATGGCCACGCCGCACAGCGCCAGCTGCAGCGCGCCGCCCCCGAATACCTCGCGGCGCATCGCGAGGAGGCGCCGTGGATCGAGCTCGAGCCCGATCACGAACAGCATCAGCACCACGCCCAGTTCGGCGAGCGCCTGGGTGGTCTCGACGTCGCCCACGAGCCTCAACCCGAAGGGGCCGATAAGCGCGCCGGCGATGAGGTAGCCCAGCACCGAGCCCAGCCCCGCGCGCGCGGCGATCGCCACGCACACCACCGCCGCGCCGAGGAAGATCAGGGCTTCATGCATCGCCATCTCCGTTTTCGGTTCGCCAGGCCTCGAGGCGCGCGCGCAGCTCCGCGCCCGCTTGTACCAGGGACTCTGGCGGCACCAGGTGCGCGCCGTGCAGCGCGACCGGCTCGAGCCAGCGCATGCCGCAATAGCGCACGGTCTGCTCCACCACCGGCACGAACGCCTGGAACGGATGGGCATGCCGCCCGGTGGCCGAATAAGCCTCGTCGTCGCCCCCGGTCGTGGGGACCCACAGGCAGTCCTTGCCCGCGAGCGCGGTACCGCCCTCGCCGTAAGCCCATCCCTTGACCAGCACCTCATCGAACCAGTGCTTCAGGATCGCCGGCGTGGTGTACCAGAAGATCGGGTGCATCAGCACCACCAGGCGCGCGCGCTCGAGGGCGCGCCGCTCGGCCTGGGGATCGATGTCGAAATCGGGGTACAGGTCGTAGAGGGAGCGCACCTCGAGGCGCGGCATGCCGCGGATCGCGCCCAGCAGCGCCCCGCCCGCGCGTGAGCGCGAGGGATAGGGATGCGCATGGATCACCAGGATCATGGAGCCATCCACCGCTGCAGCTCGCGCCACGGCAGCTTGTCGAGCACGATCCCCGCGAAGATCGCCGCGCCGATCCAGTTGTTGTGCAGGAACGCCTTGAATGCGCCCTCGCGTGTGCGATCGCGAATCAGGCGGTAATGGTGGCCGGCAACCAGCAGGGCCACCCCGACGCCCGCGAAGTACGCCATGCCGTAGCGCTGCCACACCCCGATCGCCGCCATTCCCAGGAGGAACGCCACGTAGCAGGCCATCACCGCGTGCACGTCGTGGCGCCCGAAGAGGATCGCGGACGTGCGAATGCCGATGCGCCGGTCGTCGTCGCGGTCGACCATCGCGTACTCGGTGTCGTAGGCGATGGTCCAGAAGACGTTGGCCGCTAGCAGCGCCCAGGCGAGCGGGGGCACGCGTCCCGTGGTCGCGGCGAACGCCATCGGGATGCCGAAGCCGAAGGCCACGCCGAGCCACGCCTGCGGCATCCAGAAGAAGCGCTTGGTGAACGGGTAGACGGCGGCGATTGCGAGCGCCACGAAGGAAAGTCCCACCGTGAGGCGGTTGAACTGCAGCACGATGGCGAAGGCCGCGGCCGCGAGGAGCGCCGCCACCGCGAGCGCTTCCCACGGGCGGATCACGCCGGCGGCGAGCGGACGATCGCGCGTGCGCTCCACGCTCGCATCGAACTTGCGGTCCGCGAAGTCGTTGAGGGCGCAGCCGGCCGAGCGCATCAGGACCGTGCCGAGGACGAAGAGCCACAGCACCAGCGGGTGCGGCATCGGCGGGCTCGCGAGCCACAGCCCCCAGAGCGTCGGCCAGGCGAGCAGCAGGATCCCGATCGGGCGATCGAGGCGTATCAGCTTTTCGTACGCGTCGAGGCGCGCGAGGATGGCGTTCATGCCTTGAGGAAGAACTTGCGGCTGCCGAGCCAGCGGTCGACGTGTTTCATGACGGCGGGCGAGTTGGCGTGGAGCAGCTCGTCGGCGCTCGCGCGGGCGAGCTCGATCAGGTCGGCGTCGCGCTCGAGGTCGGCGAAGCGCAGCAACGGCGCTCCGCTCTGCCGGGCGCCCAGGTACTCGCCGGGGCCGCGCAGCAGCAGGTCCTGGCGCGCGATCTCGAAGCCGTCGTGGCTTTCGTAGATCACCTTCAGCCGCGCGCGCGCGGCGTCCGACAGCGGCTGGTAGTAGAGCAGGATCGCGAGGCTTTGCTGGGAGCCGCGCCCCACGCGCCCGCGCAGCTGGTGCATCTGCGCAAGTCCCAT
>JANMYH010000362.1:0-2984 GCA_031381925.1 Burkholderiales bacterium
ACGCTCAGGCGATGGTGCTTGCGGATCTGGCGCTTCTCCCACAGCGCGCCGATCGAGGCCGTGGCGAGGTAGATGTTGTAGATGCTCCAGATCATCGTCACCGCGATCACGTCGCGGAACTCGGGCTGGGCCCAGAAGCGCGTGACCCCCGAGGCCGCCGCCGCGCCGTTCAGGCACAGCAGCCCGAAGAACACGAGCGAGAGCGAGTTGAGCTGCTCATCCTTCACGCCGATTCCCTTCGGGGTCACCTTGAAGGACGGCCGGTGCGGGTGGCGGATCGCCGAGAGCACCGCCGGGGCGAGGAACACCGACTGCACGCTCTCGTAGATCTCGGAGAAGAACGGCCGGCGCGTCTGCGCGAAGAAATAGTCGGTCACGAGGAAGGTCGAGACCACGTAAGGCATGGCGTAGGCGACGATCTGCGGCGCCGAGGCATGGTAGATGGCCAGCCCGAAGATGAGGAACGCGGCGGGCGCCACGAAGTAGATCACGCGCGCGAGCCCGAAGAACCAGAAGAGGCAGCAGTTGAAGTAGCACAGCCGCTGCGCGAGCGACAGTCCCGGCACGAACAACGGGTCGTGGAGGATGAATATCTGCACCATCCCCTGCGCCCAGCGCGTGTGCTGCAGCATGTAGTCGGCGTACGAATCGGGCGCGAGGCCGCAGACCATCGGGTGGTTCACGTACACGCTGCGGTAGCCGCGGCGGTGCAGCTCGAAGGCGGTCTCGGCGTCCTCGGTGATCGACTGCCCAGACATGCCGCCGACCTCCTCGAGGCACGAGCGGCGCATCACCGCTGCCGAGCCGCAGAAGTAGCTCGCGTTCCAGGAATCGAGCCCCGGGTGGATGACGCGGTAGAACATCTCGCTTTCGTCGGGAACCTGCGCGCCCGAGCCCATCGCCTTCTCTGCAGGCGCTGCATTCACGAAGAAATGCGGCGTCTGCACCAGGAACACCCTGGGATCGACCAGCAGGTAGCCGAGCGTGCGCTGCAGGATCTCGGCGGTCGGCACGTGGTCGCAGTCGAGGAACAGGATGAACTCGCCCTTCGAGTTCGTGAGGGCGTGGTTGAGGTTGCCCGCCTTGGCCGAGCGGTTGGTCTCGCGCGTGAGGTACTGCGCGCCCAACTCCGACGCGATCTCCTTCAGGCGGTAGCGCCGCTGCCAGGCGTCCGCGCCCTTCTCCTCGTGCGCGCGCTTGGCGAGCGTGCCCCCGTCGTCGCAGATGTAGATGCGGAGCTTCTCGCGCGGGTAGTCGATCTGCGAGGCCGCGAGCGCCGTGAGCCGCACGATCTCGGGATCCTCACTGTACGTCGGGATGAAGATGTCGACCGTGGGCCAGGTCGACGCGTCCGCGGGCATCGGCTGCGGCTCGCGCTCGAGCGGCCACACGTTCACGAAGAGGCCGAGCAGGTGAACCGTGATCGAGTACACCTCGGCCACGAACAGCAGCGACATGCCGACAAAATCGATCGGGTTGGTGTAGATCAGCGTCTCGAAGCTGCGCCACCACAGGTAGCGCAACGTGAGGTACGCCGCGAGCAGCACGAACACCAGGCGCCAGGCATTGCGCCGGGTCGCCGGAAAGCGGCCGATGGCGAGCAGCATTCCCACGCACGCCCAGCCCGAGATGAGCTGGGTCAGCTCCCCGAAGTGCGCCTCGCGCAGGTTGACCATGTAGAGCAGCATCGCGGCCGCGAGCAGGAGCGGTGCGGCGCTCGCCGGAAGGCGGCGGATGGCCGTGAAGCTGCGCGCCGCCACGCCGCGGCGGCCGTGGATGTGGACGGTCCTGTGCGTGTCGACGGTATCCACGCGCCGCTAGGGCCTGTCAGGCGGCGGAACGCGGCGCCGGGCGACGCGGGTCGCCGACCCCGGAGACTTCGCAGGGGGGCGCTCCGCCGCAGGCGCGGCCCTGGCCGCCGCTGCAGCCGCGGGCGGCTTGCGCACCGCGGGCACCGGGACCCTGACCTCGGAAACCATCCCGCCGCCTTCCTCGAGGTAGATGACGTTCGAACCGGGCGCCTCCTCGTACTGCACGATCACGCCGGCCGCGCCGCGGGCGGGGCTGTCGGGTTTGGGAGACTGTGCTTCCGACGGACCCGAAAAGGCGATCGCGGCCGCGCAGGCGGCACCGGCCGCGCACAGGCAGCCGCGCGCGTTTCGGGTGCGTGAGTCTCCCATTGGTGCTGTGCGCCCTTGTCCCCTCGGGGAGGGGTTGTTGTTGAAGTCGCTTTTATCACGCCCTGAACGCCAAGGCCAGCAGCCGTACCCGGCGGGGGTTTCCGAGCGCTTCATGGGTCGGCGCGCTCGCGAAGCGCGACCTTGCAGAGCAGCAGCAACACCGAGGAGTAGTAGGACTGCTCGCGATCGAGCGCCGGCAACCGGGCGGCGCTCGAGCGGGGGTACTCGGCCACCATCTGCGCGACGGCGCGAACACCCTGCGCGGCGCCCTGGCTGTCGACGCTGTCGTCCTTGAGGTTGGTCCATGCGGGCAGGGCGCGCGCGCCCTCGAAATGGCCCCAGAATTCCTTGTAGGGCTTGATCAGGACATCGGTGTCCCGACGGCTCCACAGGAGGTAGATCGGGATGCGCACGGCGTCGAAGCCGAAGCGTTCGGGCGGCGGGCCCGCGGCGGCCACGCGCTCGCCGAGCTTGAGCCAGTCGGGCGGAAGGCGCCAGCGGCCGAAGTACGAATACTGCAGGATCGCGATGCCATTGCGCGCGAGCTCGTCCCACTCCGGCGCGGGATCGGCGCGCGCGAACTCGCGCAGCGCCGGGTAGACCCAGTAGGAGAGATTGATCGTGAGGCCTTCGGCCTTGTCGAAGCCGTCCTGCCCCGGCAGCAGCACCAGGCCATGGGTCGAGCGCCGCATCGACTTCTTCCGGACGTCCTCGGCGATTCGCGTTCCTGCCGCGGCGTATTCGGGCTGGCGCCATTTCTCCGCGGCGCGCAGCAACGCCCACGCCACCAGCAGGTCGCCGTCC
>JANMYH010000382.1:0-1501 GCA_031381925.1 Burkholderiales bacterium
GCGCGCGCCGCGCGGGCTCAGGCGGCCGGCGCTTCCCGGGGAGACCCAGCTCGGGCTGCTCCTCGCCGCGCATGACCGCGACGCCTTGCGGGCTGAGCGCGAGCACGAATGCGCCCGGGCGGCCGCCCTCGATGCCATGGCGCTCGATCAGACCCGCATCCGCGAGGGCACCGAGCAGGTCCTTCGTCTCGTCGAGCGTGAGCTCCGACAGCTTGCCGAAAGTCGGCAGCCGATCGAAGCCACGCGACGTCACCTCGCGCGAGAGGCTGCCGTGCAGCACCTGCGCCACGCGCTCGACGCCGAAGCGCCCGGACAGTCGCGCCACACCCGACAGCGCGACGCGCACTCGCATTACTTCTTCTTCACCGAGCGCGCGACCCGAGGGACGCGTCCAGCCGAGGCACACGTCGCACGTTCCGCAGCGCGGCGCGGTTCCCCCGCGTGAAGCGCCGGCGAAATAGTCGTAGACGAATCGGGTGCGGCAGCCGCGCGTGAGCGCGTAGCGCACGATCGAATCCAGCCGCTCGCGATCGCGCCGCGCCTTGATCGCTCGCGCCTTGAAATCGATCGGCGGATCGCCTTCCCCGTGCGCGACGCCTTCGGACTCCGCCGCCTTGCGCAGCACACGAGCGGCGGTGACCGCGGCCAGTCGCCCGGCCGCGTCGCCTCCGGCGCTGGCCTCGATGTCGTCGTCCTCGAAACGCTCTCCCAGCAGCGACCACACGTGCCGGAACAGCTCGGGCGCGGGGTTCGCGGCGTTGAGAAAGAACTCTTGCGTGCGCAGGTCCACCGGGGAGTACAGGAGCACGCAGCGTGCGGGGCCACCGTCGCGCCCCGCGCGGCCGGCCTCCTGCGAGTACGCCTCGACGCTTCCCGGAACGTCCGCGTGAACCACGAAGCGGATGTCGGGCTTGTCCACGCCCATGCCGAACGCGTTGGTGGCGACCATCACTTCGACGCGACCCTGCAAGAACGCGTCTTGCGCCTGCTCGCGCTCACGATCACCGAGGCCGCCGTGGTAGCGCCCGACTCGTAGGTTGCGTGTCTCGAGGAACTCCGCCCACGCATCCACGTTCTTGCGCGTCGCTACATAGACGATGCCGGGAACGCCCACTTCGTCGAGGACCTTGCGCAGCGCGTGGAATTTGTCCTGCCGCGTGCGGCAGCTCGCGACGGCGAGCGTGAGGTTTTCGCGCTCGAATCCGGCCACCTGCTCGAACGGATCGACCAGCCCGAGCTGCACCGCGATGTCGGCGCGCACCTCGGGTGTCGCGGTCGCGGTGAAGGCCGACGCGGGAACGCCCAGCTCGGCGCGCAGCCCGCCGATGCGCCGGTAGTCCGGCCGGAAGTCATGGCCCCACTGGCTGATGCAGTGCGCCTCGTCCACGACCAAACGCGCGGGACGCGCGGCGGCGAGCGCTTCGCGAAAGGACGCGGTCATCAGCCGCTCCGGAGCGATGTAGACGAGATCGAGCCGACCCGAGGCCAGATCGCGCTCGGC
>JANMYH010000393.1:0-2187 GCA_031381925.1 Burkholderiales bacterium
GCATTGCTGGTGACCGTGATCGTGATCGCCTGGGCCTCGGGAGCCAGGGCAAAAGCCATGGCGAGGGCGGCGGCGAGCGGCGACAAGCGAACGGCACGCGGCGGGCGGATCGCGAGGGGGGGTGTGCGCATTTGAATCTCCCTTATGACTGCTTTTCTTGGTCCGGCCATGATGCCATAGCGACGCGGCACGCCGGAAAGTACATGGCCGCTGCAAGAATCATGCGCGGGCGCTGTCGGCCTGCGTTAGGGAATTTTCTGCACTTCCGGGTCAGGATGTGACCCTCCGCGTCACGCCGAGCTATTTATAGGATGACGAGGTTGTCGCGGTGGATCAGTTCCGGCTCGGCCACGTAGCCGAGGATGGCCTCGATCTCGGAGGTGGGCTTGCGCAGGATCCGGGCGGCCTCGGCCGCGCCGTAATTGACGAGGCCGCGCGCGATTTCCCGGCCGTCGGGTCCCACGAGGCTCACGACCTCACCGCGGCCGAAGCTCCCCTCGACCCCGGTTGCCCCGATCGGAAGAAGGCTTTTACCGTCGGAAATCAATGCTTTGACCGCGCCCGCGTCCAGCACGAGGCGACCCGCAGGCTTGAGGTGATCGGCGAGCCACTGCTTGCGTGCGGCGACCGGGGCGGTGCCGGCCGCCAGCAGGGTGCCCAACGCCTCCCCGGAGAAGAGTCGCGTGAGCACTGCCGGCTCGCGTCCCGAGGCGATGGCGGTGTGGGCGCCGCTGCGCGCGGCGCGCTTCGCCGCCAGAATCTTCGTGTGCATGCCTCCGCTGCCAAGGTGAGTGCCCGCACCGCCCGCCATGGCCTCGAGAGCGGGGTCACCCGCGTCGCCCCGGGACACCAGGCGGGCGCCCGGATCCTTGCGGGGGTCGGCCGAGTAGAGCCCCTGCTGGTCGGTGAGGATCAGGAGCGCGTCGGCCTCGATCAGGTTGGTCACCAACGCGCCCAGCGTGTCGTTGTCGCCGAAGCGGATCTCGTCGACGACCACCGTGTCGTTCTCGTTGATGACCGGCACCACGCCCAGGGCGAGGAGGCTCCTCAGGGTGGTCCGGGCATTCAGGTAGCGGCGCCGGTCGCCGAGGTCCTCGTGGGTGAGCAGCACCTGGGCGGTATGCAGGCCGACCTCGGCGAAACACGATTCCCACATCTGCACGAGGCCCATCTGCCCCACGGCCGCCGCCGCCTGCAGCTCGTTCACGGCGCGGGGACGGCGCTTCCATCCCAGGCGCTTCATGCCTTCGGCGATCGCCCCCGAGGACACCACCAGCACCTCGACGCCGCGCGCGCGCAATTCTCCGATCTGGCGCGCCCAATCGGCGATCGCTTCGCGGTCGAGGCCCGCGCCCGCGTTGGTGAGCAGGCTCGAGCCGATCTTGACCACCACGCGCCGCGCATCGGCGAGCGGCGTGCTCATTCCTCGAGCCTCGCGGCGCGCGTCTCGCGCTTCTCGCTCTCGAGGAATTCCATCACGGCGAAGGTCACCTCCCGCGTGCCTTCGGCGCGGATCCCCGAGATGAGGAACCACGGCTTGGTCCAGCGCAGCTTCTTCACGATCGCCTTCGCCCGCCTGGCGGCTTCCTTCGGATCCAGGAGGTCGGCCTTGTTCAACACCAGCCAGCGCGCCTTCTTCGCGAGCGCGGCATCGTACTTCTTCAACTCGTTGGCGAGCGCACGCACCTCCTCTGCGGGGTCGATGCCGGGATCGAACGGGGCGATGTCCACGAGGTGCAGCAGCAGGTGCGTGCGTTGCAGGTGGCGAAGGAACTGGTGGCCCAGGCCGGCGCCCTCGGCCGCGCCCTCGATCAAGCCCGGAATGTCGGCCACCACGAACGAGCGGCGCTCGTCCACGCGCACCACGCCGAGGTTCGGATGCAGGGTCGTGAACGGGTAGTCGGCGACCTTGGGGCGCGCCGAAGACACCGCGCGGATGAAAGTCGATTTGCCCGCGTTGGGCATGCCGAGCAGGCCCACGTCGGCGAGCACGCGCAGCTCCATCTCGAGGTTCTTCTGCTCGCCCAGCTCGCCGCGCGTGAACTGCCGCGGCGCGCGGTTCACGCTCGACTTGAAATGGATGTTGCCGATACCGCCCTTGCCGCCCTTCGCGATGAGCACGCGCTCGCCATCCTTCGCGAGGTCGGCGATCACGTCGCCCGATTCCGAGTCCTTGATCACCGTGCC
>JANMYH010000466.1:0-2857 GCA_031381925.1 Burkholderiales bacterium
TCGACAGGCCCGCGACCCGCACGTCGTGATCGACCTTGAGGCCAAAGCCGGTGGGGTCCTGGCCGATGCCGACCGCGGTGTGCACCTCGACGGAGGTGGGTTTGATCTTCATCTGGGTCGCCATGTAGTCGATCGCACCGCCCAGGCACGCCGCGTAGCCGGCCGCGAACAGGTCTTCAGGCGTGGTCGTATTGGGCTTGCCCGGGCCGCCCATGCCCTTCGGGACCGACAGGTCGACGCCGACCAGGCCGTCTTCCGATTGCGTGTGGCCATTGCGCCCGCCCTTGGCGGTGGCGCGGGAGGTGTGCAGGACTTTGGTGAGTGCCATCGTTTCTTTCTCCTTTGAAAATGACTTCGGACAATCAGCATTTCGCCCACTGGGTGCTGTAGGTCTCGAGCTCGCGCACGACCGTGGTTCCTTCCACCGGGTTGCGCGCGCGGGGCCCCATCTCGAGCTGCAGCCTGAACTCGAACTTGCGGAAGAATTCCGCGAACATCTCGCCGCCGAAAGTGCCTACCGCGAACACTTCGTCGGACTTCGCCTCATGCTCGAGGAGGATGGTCGCGAGCGGCTGCGGGGCGGGCCCCGAGAGCACGCGGGCGCCTGCCGCCGGGTCGTAGACGCTCCGGTCGGAGCAGCAGGTGATCACCTTGCCGGGGCCCGCGACCGGGCTGGGGCCGTCGCGGTAGCCGATGAAGCTCACCTGGCGCGGGGGGTAGGTCATCTTGTGCGCGCAGATCGCCGAATAGGCGACCACGTCCCGCCCGCCGCCGATGCCGCCTTCCCAGCGATAGGGGAATCCGGTCTCGGTCCTGAGGTCGATGCCGCGGGCCGCGGGCGCGTGCAGGCGCAGCAGGAAGCACGGCGTGGAGGAGTAAGGGTAGTCGAACACATAGTTGCGCCCGGCCTGCAGCTGCGCCAGCCGGATCGGCGCGTCCTTTTCGTCGACCAGCTTGGCGCGCTTGTACATGCGCGCGGTGAGCGTGGCGGCATCGGACGCTTCGGGAAGTGCGGCGCCGCTCGCGGCGGCGGCGCAGGCCTGGACGAAATGGCGGCGCTTCATGCTCCCAACGATATCAAATCGGCACGTACTGGCTACGACCGCGCCTCCGGTTCGGATGTTCCGACGCGGAACCATGCAGCGTACAGCGCCGGAAGGAAGAGGAGCGTGAGCACGGTGGCCACGACCAGGCCCCCCATGATCGCGACCGCCATCGGCCCGTAGAAGGCGCTGCGGGTGAGCGGGATCATCGCGAGCACCGCGGCGGCCGCGGTCAGGATGATCGGCCGGAAGCGCCGCACCGTCGCCTCCACGATCGCATCGACCGGCTGGCTGCCGCTTTCGATGTCGGTGTCGATCTGGTCGACGAGGATCACGGAGTTGCGCATGATCATGCCGGAGAGCGCGATGGTGCCGAGCATCGCCACGAAGCCGAACGGCACCTTGAAGAGGAGGAGTGCGGCGGCCACGCCGATGAGGCCGAGCGGCGCGGTGAGCAGCACCAGCGCGAGGCGCGAGAAACTCTGCAGCTGCAGCATCAGCGCCGTCACCATCACCAGGATCATGATCGGCGCCACCACCGCGATCGACTGCTGCCCCTTGCCCGCATCCTCGATGGCGCCGCCCATGTCGATGCGGTAGCCCGGCGGCAGCTTCGCGCGAATTGGGGCGAGCTTCGCCTGGATGTCCTGGCTTACCACCGGCGCCTGGATGCCGTCCTTCAGGTCGGATCGCACGTTGATGGCGGGCAGCCGGTCGCGCCGCCAGTAGATGCCCTGCTCGAAGCCGTAGGAGAGCTCGGCGATCTGCGCGAGCGGCACGGTGCGCCCGCCGCCCACCGGCACTGCGAGATCCTTCAGCAGGCTCACGAAGGCGCGCTCGTCCCGCGCCCCGCGGGCGACCACGTCGATCTGCTTGTCGCGCTCGCGATAGGCCGTCACCGCCTGGCCCGAAAGCACCGTATTGAGGAATTGCGACAGCTCCTGCGAGGAGATGCCGAGCACCCGCGCGCGGTTCTGGTCGATGGTGAGGCGAATCACCTTCGAGGGCTCCTCCCAGTCGAAGTTGACCTCGCGTGTCCACGGGTTGGCGCGCATCACCTCGGCCACCTGGCGGGCGATCGGCCGGATCGTGTCCTTGTCCTCGCCGATCACGCGGAACTGCACCGGGAAGCCCACCGGCGGGCCGTTCTCGAGGCGGTTCACGCGCCCGCGCACCTCCGTGAAGTCCTCGTCGAAGAGCTTCAGGAGCCGCGCGCGCACCGCCTCCCGGTCTTCATTGCTCTTCGTGTTGAGGATGAACTGGCCGAAATTCGCGTTCACCAGCTGCTGGTCGAACGGCAGGTAGAAGCGCGGGCTGCCGCTGCCGACGTAGCTCACGAAGTTGTCGATCCGGTCGCGCAACTGCGGCTCGGTCATGAGGATCTTCTCGAGCTTCTTCACCTGCGCCTCGGTGGCGAGGACCGAGGAGCCTTCGGGCAGGCGCAGGTCGACGATGAGCTCGGGGCGGCTCGCCGCCGGGAAGAACTGCTGCTGCACGAAGCGGAAGGCGAACACCGCCACGACGAACGCGGCGACGGTCGCGCCGATCACGATCCATCGGTTCGCGACGCACCAGGCGACCAGCCGGCGGAAGCGCCGGTAGAAGGGCTTCTGGTAGACCGTGGCCTCGTTCGCGTGGGTGCCGGCGCGCTTGAAGTCCGGCAGCAGCTTGTAGCCGAGGTACGGCACGAAGATCACCGAGACGACCCATGAAACGAGGAGGGCGATGGTGGTCACCGCGAAGATCGAGAAGGTGTATTCCCCGGTGGAGGAGCGCGCCAGGCCGATGGGCAGGAAGCCCGCGGCGGTCACGAT
>JANMYH010000406.1:0-2290 GCA_031381925.1 Burkholderiales bacterium
GCTCAATTGGCAGAGCGGCGGTCTCCAAAACCGCAGGTTGGGGGTTCGAGACCCTCCTGGCCTGCCACCAGTTGAAGAAGAAACGGACGAAATGGCGGAACGGATCAAGATTGCAATCGCGGCGCTGATCGCAGTGGGCGGGCTGTTGGCGTTCTACGCGCTCGCCGCCCAGCCGACGATCATCCGCCTGGCGGCGTTGCTCGGCGCGCTCGCGGCGGCGGTCGTCCTGATGTGGTTCACCGAGAACGGCCGCACCTTCCTCGCCTTCTCGCGGGAATCGTGGGAAGAGGCCAAGCGGGTCGTGTGGCCGACGAGGAAGGAAACCCTGCAGACCACCGGTGTGGTGTTCGTGTTCGTGTTCACGATGGCCCTCTTCCTCTGGGTGGTCGACACGGGGCTCCTGTGGATCACGCAGAAGCTGCTGGGGACAGGGGGATGAACATGACGATGCGCTGGTACGTGGTGCACGCCTACAGCGGGCAGGAGAAGAGCATCCAGCAGGCGCTCATGGACCGTATCAAGAGGTCCGGGATGGCCGACAAGTTCGGCCAGGTGCTGGTGCCGGTGGAGGAGGTGGTGGAGATGAAGGCGGGACAGAAGGCGATCAGCGAGCGCCGTTTCTTCCCCGGCTACATTCTCGTCCAGATGGACATGACCGATGAGACCTGGCACCTGGTGAAGAGCACGCCGAAGGTGACGGGATTCATCGGCGGCTCGGCGATGCGCCCCACCCCGATTTCCGACAAGGAAGTCGCGAACATCCTGCACCAGGTTCAGGAAGGCGTGGAGAAGCCGAAGCCCAAGGTGCTGTTCGAGGTGGGCGAGTCGGTGCGCGTGACCGAGGGCCCGTTCACCGACTTCAACGGCAACGTCGAGGAAGTCAACTACGAGAAGAGCAAGATCCGCGTCTCGGTGCTGATTTTCGGGCGCGCGACGCCGGTGGAGCTGGATTTCGGCCAGGTCGAGAAGGCTTAGGGACGGGTCACGGCGCGAAGCCGGATGTGACCTGTCGTGTTGAAGCAGTGCGAAGCCGAGCCGGGCGGTTTCCCGGCGATTTGAACGGGGAGGGCGCTTCGCGGCGTCCGTTCGAACCCGAGGAGAAGTACCGTGGCAAAGAAGGTCGTCGGCTTCATCAAGCTTCAGGTGCCGGCAGGCAAGGCGAATCCGTCGCCGCCTATCGGACCCGCGCTCGGACAGCGCGGCCTGAACATCATGGAATTCTGCAAGGCCTTCAACGCCCAGACCCAGAAGGTGGAGCCGGGCCTGATGTTGCCGGTCGTGATCACCGCGTACGCGGACAAGAGCTTCACGTTCATCCTGAAGTCGCCGCCCGCCTCGGTGCTGATCCGCAAGGCGCTCAAGCTCGACAAGGGCAGCCCCAAGCCGCACACCGACAAGGTCGGCAAGCTCACCCGCAAGCAGGCCGAGGAGATCGCCAAGACGAAGCAGCCGGACCTCACCGCCGCGGACCTCGATGCCGCCGTACGCACGATCGCCGGCAGCGCCCGCAGCATGGGCGTCGAAGTCGAGGGGATCTGACATGGCCAACATCTCCAAGCGGGTCAAGCAGATCAACGCGCTCGTGGACCGCACCAAGTCCTACGAGCTGAAAACCGCCCTGGACCTGGTCAAGAAGACCGCCACGGCGAAGTTCGACGAATCCATCGACGTCGCGGTGAACCTCGGCATCGATGCGAAGAAATCCGACCAGGTGGTGCGGGGGAGCGTCGTGCTTCCCCGCGGCACCGGCAAGACGGTGCGCGTTGCGGTTTTCGCCCAGGGCGCGAACGTCGAGAAGGCGAAGAACGCCGGGGCCGACATCGTCGGCTTCGACGACCTCGCCGAAAGAATCAAGGGCGGCTTCATGGATTTCGACGTGGTGATCGCAACGCCCGATGCCATGAAGGTCGTGGGCCCCCTGGGCCAGGTGCTGGGCCCGCGCGGCCTGATGCCCAACCCGAAGGTCGGCACCGTGACCGCGAATGTCGAGGAGGCGGTGAAGAACGCCAAGGGCGGCCAGGTGCAATACCGCGCCGACAAGGCGGGAATCGTGCAATGCACGATCGGCCGCGCCTCGTTCACGGTGGATGCGCTGGTGGAGAACCTGGAAGCGCTCATCGGGGCGATCAACAAGGCGAAGCCGACATCGACGAAGGGGATCTACCTGAAGAAGGTATCGGTCTCGAGCACGATGGGCGTGGGCATCCGGATCGACCAGGGCGTCTTCGGCGGCGGAATGCCGCAGGCGCAGTAAGGAAAACTGAACTGGATCCCCGTTGACACGGGGACC
>JANMYH010000467.1:0-9937 GCA_031381925.1 Burkholderiales bacterium
CGCGTGCAGGGTACCGGTGCGGCCCATGCCGCACATCACCTCGTCGGCGATGAAGAGCACGCCGTGGCGATCGCACACCTCGCGGATGCGCTGGAAGTAGCCGGGGGTCGGGGGAACCGCGCCCAGGGTAGCTCCCACAACGGGCTCGGCCACGAAAGCGATGACGCGCGCGCTCCCGATCTCGCGAATCTTCGCGTCGAGCTCGCCGGCGAGCCGCTCGCTGTACTGCTCGGGACTCTCGGCCTCGCGGCGGTCGCGGTACTCGTAGCAGGGCGATACGCGGCCTACGTCGATGAGAATCGGCGCGAACTGCCTGCGGCGCCATTCGTTTCCACCGACCGCGAGCGCACCGAGCGTGTTGCCGTGGTAGCTCTGCCGCCGGCCGATGAAGACGCTGCGCTCGGGCTGGCCGATCTCGACGAAGTACTGGCGCGCCATCTTCAACGCTGCCTCGACCGCCTCGGAGCCGCCGGACACCATGTAGACGTGGGTGAGGCCAGCGGGAGCGTCGGCAACCAGCGTGTCGGCGAGCTCTTCGGCAACGTCGGTGGTGAAAAAGCCGGTATGCGCGTAAGCGATGCGGTCGATCTGCGCGTGCATCGCCGCGATGACGTCCGGGTGCCCGTGTCCGAGGCACGACACCGCGGCCCCTCCGCTCGCGTCGATGTAGACCTTGCCCTCGCGGTCCGTGATGGTCACGCCCTTGCCCGAGACCGCGAAGGGCAGGGAGCCGCGCAGGCTGCGATGGATGATCCTGCTCATTTGCGTTCCTCCTCCACTTCCAGCGCGACCAGGATTCGCGCCACCATGTTGTAGGTCGCGATCGCGGCGGTGAGCTCGACCAGCTCCTCGGTCGGGAACCGCGCCTTCACCAGCTTGAAGAGCGACTCCGGTACCTTCACGTCCCGCGTCATCACCGTCGCGTAGCGGATGGCGAGCCGCTCGTCGTCGGAGAACCGGGTATCGGTTGCCGCGCTGTCCACATCCATGATGCGGCCGCGCAATCCGTCGTCGCCCCCGGCCCTCACGTACTCGGGCCAATGATGGTTGAACTCGTAGTCCGCCCCCGTAATGCGCGCTACGGTGCAGATGGCGATTTCTTTCAGCCGCGGCGAGACGGTGAATTCGCGGCGCACCGCGCCAACGTAGGCGTTCCATCCTCGCGCCAGCGGCTCGCTCCACAAAAGCACCCGGTCGAGGTTGATGAACTTGCCGCCACGGCGCTTGAGGACGGCTTCGATCAGGGCGGGGTCCCGGGATGCGGCCTCGGGAGTCCAGGGGGGGATGCGCAAGGGTCGGTTTCCGTGGGGCGGAGCCGGCAAGCTTACCAAAGCTGATAAAATTGACAGTTCGAGTCGCACCGGAGAGGTGGCAGAGTGGTCGATTGCGGCAGACTCGAAATCTGTTGATGGGTCACACCATCCGGGGGTTCGAATCCCTCCCTCTCCGCCACATTCATGACCGCCGCCCGGTGACGCACGAGGGCACCGGGCGCCCCCTTCTTACGGGATCACGCCTTGCTGGTGCTCCGCTTGGGCGGTGAGTATGCGAGGCGTACGGCGCCCTCGTAGCGCGTCAACCCGCTCTCGCTCGCGGTGCGCTCAATCTGGTACTCGGTGGTGATTTCCGCCCAGATCGTGGAAATCACGCGTCCACATTGGTGGGCGCAGGGGGGAATCATTTTCAGGTACCAGTACCCTGTCCCGGAGACGACCGCGGGTCCCCAGAATGGAATGGGAACCTTGCACGACGTACAGGCGCCAGGCTTGAGCCGGGCAAACTCTTGTTCGAGCAGCTCTTTCGCCTCCGCCGCGCTCAGGATCTTTTTCATCGCGCCTCCCCAGGGAACTCGGCACCGAGACTAGCGGGGCCGGAGCCGCGTGTATGTGCGCCATCGAACATAGAAAACGCGCGGGGCGAGGGGTTGATTTGTTCCAACCCGCGACCTCGCGGCATAATTCCCCCTCGAATTTTCCAAGGAGCTGTCATATGGCAGGGCTGCAGAAGATCGACGTAGTGCAGGGATCGGGCGCCGAAGCGAAGCGCGGCCCGGTGAAGGTTCATTACACCGGATGGCTCCACGATCCGGCAAAGCCCGACGGGCGCGGCAAGAAGTTCGACAGCTCCGTCGACCGGGGCGAGCCGTTCGAGTTCGCGCTCGGCGCAGGGCAGGTGATCCGGGGCTGGGACGAGGGCGTGGCGGGCATGAAGGTAGGCGGCAAGCGCACCCTTATCATTCCCCCCGAGCTGGGCTACGGGGCCCGCGGCGCGGGTGGCGCGATTCCCCCCAACGCGACCCTGGTCTTCGACGTCGAGCTGATCGACGCCCGGTAAGGTATTGCGGAAGGCTCCCAGGCGGGAACCTTCCGAGGAGCGATGTCGTAGGGATCTGACGGCCGCCGTCAGCCGCGGCTGACATTCGCTTCAGAAACTTTCCGATTTCTCGGCTCGCCTCACTTTGGAAAAATCTGCGGGCAGACTAACCGCAGGGAGGCCGAGTGAGCGAAGCCCGGGTTTCGTTGGACGAGGAGCGCCGCGCCCAGGACCACTGGAGCGTGAACCTCGCCGAGTCCTGGGAGATCTTCTTCTGGACGCGCGAGTTGCGCTGCTCCGAGGAGGAGCTTCGCCAAGCCGTGGCCGCCGTGGGCAAGACCGCCGGAGACGTGCGGGCCCACTTCGCGGATCGCCAACGAACCCACCAACTACGACGATGAATTTCGACTCAACCAACCCGGCATTCGCGGTGCTGCGCGTCAACCAGCGGGAGCCCGAGGTGCGCGAGCTCGCGCAGCAGTTCCCGATGCTTTCGCGCACCGAAATCTCCGACGTGATCCAGCGCTGCGGCCCCATGCGCGTAGCCGTCGAGGCGGAGCTGGTCCGCCTCTCCGGATGCAAGCGCTGAGGCTCACCCGCGACTGTCAGGGGGCTTCAGCTCGTAGAGCGCCTGGAATTCCCCGACCAGCTCTTCGAACGCGGCCCCGCAGCCGTTGGTGCAGCCGGGCGGGGTGACCACCTCCCAATTGGCGTCCATGCCCTTCGCGTCGACGCGGTAGGGAAGCTGCACGAAGCAATCCGGGCAGTCGCGGGGCTTGCGCCTTCGGAATTCCCGGTCGAGGAGGACAAAAAGATCCGCCGCGGTGACACCCGTTCGCTTGTTCATTTCTCCGATCGTCCAAAATAAGTCCATTGAACGATTGGACAAATCGGGGCCGGAGCGTGCGTGCCACGGGGTTTCAGCTGTCACGCAGGGGTGGTTTTGGGCTGCTCCATTTGGCGGGGTCCGATCAGCCTACGCTGGAAATCGTAGAGCCGGTCGCGCCACGGATCGATTCGAAAGCCCTCCGCGGCGGCGCGCGCTTCGGTGGAGGCGTCGTCGTAGGCGCAGTGGTCGAACTCGACCGTGAGGGCACCGCTGTCGAAGATCGCGAACTCGGCGAGCTTGTGCGCGCGCTTGCGCGAGGCATCGACGGAGCCGGGATTGATGAAGTACTCGCGGTCCCGGGAAAGGGCCACCAGCGCGGGTCCTTCGACCGTGGTGACGGCAACGTCCCGGCCATCGACCTCGAAGACCTTCTGCTCGTGGGTATGGCCGAAGAAGCAGATGCGCTTGCCCGGAAAGTCCGTGCGCAGGTAGGCGACGTTCTCGACCACGTGTTTGGGAAGCGTCATGTATTGCTGGACGTCGCGCACGCCGCCATGGGTGAGAAGCACGCTGTCTTCGAGCACCACGTGGGCGGGCAGGGCGCGCAGGTACTCCACGGTGGCGGGCGCGAGGTGTCGCCGCGTGCGCTTGAGCGAATGCATCGCCTTGTTCGAGCAGCGCTCGAAACCGAGCTTGCCGGTACCGATCAGGTCGTGGTTGCCGGCGATGGAGACCACTTCGCGCGCGCGCAGCAGCTCCACGCACTCGTCGGGGTCGGCGTTGTAGCCCACCAGGTCGCCGACGCAGACGATCTGGTCCACGCCGCGCTCGTCCAGGCGATCGAGGGCCACCCCGAGCGCCTGGAGGTTGCCGTGGATGTCGCCTAGGAGGCCGTAGCGCGCCATTGCCGGAAGCGGGTTGCGACGCGGGCCGGGCCTCGCGAGCAGCGGCGGGCCAGGCGGCGCCACCACGACGCGGCCCACGGAAGCGGGTCCGACGCCCTGAAGAGGTTGTAGACGTTCCTCGAGCCCAGGATCGATGCGGCCCACTGCGCAAGGGACAGCTCGCCCCGCCGCGACATCTCGCGATAGGCCTTGTAGTCGAGGGCGAGCGACAGCCAGCGCAGGCGCGTTCCGGCGCGCGCGGGCGCCGGGCGCCGGCCCTCCACGAGGTATTCGTAGGTCGCCGCCATCAGGTTCACCCCGTTCACGGCGCCCAGGTAGTGCCACAGGTTCCAGCGCGCGTTGATCTCGAGCAGATACCAATGGCCGGTGCGCGAGTCCCGCTTGAAGTCCATCTTGAAGATGCCTATCAAGGGGCAGCGGCGCACCACCTCGCGGCCGACCGCCTCGAGCGACTCGTCGTGGGCGATCTCGATGAACGCGCTCTCGCCGGTCACCGCCGGATAGGTGCGAACCTTGCGCCCGGTGAAGTCCAGCATCACCTTGCCGTGTTCGTCGGCGACGCCGTGGTACGACCAGAGATCGGCGTGGCCGCCCGCGACGTACTCCTGGAAGGTGAGCTCGGCGTGATGGTTCGCCACGCCGGGATCGTCGGCGGCCGATGGCCCGCTCGCGAACACCAGGGCCTTGCCCTCGCCGCCAAAGAGTTGCTGGCAGAGCACCGAATCGTGCCAGTCGATCTTCTCGCTGGGCTTGACGACCACCTCGCCGGGCGTGCCGCGGAGGCTTCCCGGCCCGCTACCGTCCCAGGTGAGGGAGAGCGGCACCGGCAGCTCACGACTGCGGGCGAAGGCCTGGAAGCGATCCTTGGCGATCAGTGCACTGCCGACCTCCGGGTCGTTGAGCAGGAGGATGAAATAGCGCTCGAGCCGCTCGCGATGCGCATTGATCAGCTCGAGGGCGTCGTCGCTGCCGTACATCAGGGGGACGCGGCGCCCGTAATTGTGGGACAACCGGTCGCCCAGGCTCACCAGGGCATCGACGGCGGGCTTTCCGCTATCGAGCCTGGGAATGATGCAGCGGCGGGTGCAGTACCGGGACGCCAGGGCGGGCTCCTCGGGGTCGCTGGTCGCGACGATCGCGGGGATGCCCGCCAGGCCAAGCGTACGCACCAGGCTGATTCCACCCAGCAGGACTACCGGCAGGCTGTGTTTCGGGGTCATTGAAGAACTCGGACGTAGGACGCCGAGCAAAGATAGTCGGGTGCCAAAAAACAACCTGTAGCTCGATCCGGGGTGGGGGTGATCCATTCGGGCTATGCCCGTGAAGTCGGACCGAAAGATTCGGGCTCTAGCCTGCACTCATCACCCCGCAAGAAAGGCCGGAGAACCCATGCTCGTTGCCATCCACCAGCCGCACTACATTCCCTGGCTGGGATATCTCGACCGCATGGCGAAGGCGGACCTCTTCATCGTCCTCGACCACGTCCAGTTCGAGCGCCGCAACTACCAGAACCGCACCATGATTCGCTGCGAGAACGAGGGCAAATGGCTCACCGTGCCGGTGGTCCAGGTGTCCCAGAAGGAGCGGATCGTCGACAAGCAGGTGGACAACTCCGAGGGCGGGAGCCGTGCCTGGGGGCCTACGCATTTCAAGACGCTCAAGTACGCCTACCGCAAGGCGCCCTTCTTCACGCAATACGAGGCGCGGCTGCAGGCGATCCTCGAGGCGCGCTGGGAAAAGCTCGTGGACCTCGACCTCGCGATGCTTGATTTCCTCCGCGATTCGTTCGATATCCGCACGCCGCTCAAGCGCAGCTCCGAGTTGCGTGCCGATGGCGCTCGCTCGGGACTGCTCCTCAACCTCTGCAAGGAAGTGGGCGCGGGTTCGACCTTCCTCGGCGGCCTCGGCGGCTCGCGCGGCTATCTCGACCTCGAAGCGTTCGCCGCCGACGGCATCGGCGTGCGCTGGCAGTCTTTCAAGCACCCCTCGTATCCGCAGTGCGGCGAGGGCGCCTTCATCCCCGGGCTCATGTCACTCGACCTGTTGTTCAACTGCGGCCCGCGGGCCGCCGAGCTGCTCGCGCAGCCGCCGGCCACGAGCGATGAGCGCCTTGCAGCCTGAGATCGAAACCGCCCGCTGGTACGAGGACAAGGTCCGGCGCTTCGGGTTCGACCACCGCGGACTCGGCTTCCGCAACCGCACCTCCCAGGAGAAGCGCTTCGAGGCGCTGCTCGGCCTCGGAGACTTCCACGGACGCAGGCTGCTCGACGTCGGGTGCGGGTTCGGCGACTTCCTCTCTTTCCTCCTGAATCGCGGCATCGAGCCGATCTACACCGGCCTCGACCTGTGCGAGCCGATGGTGGCGCGCGGCCGGGAACGCTTTGCGGCCGAGACCGTGCGGTTCGTGGTGGCCGACGCGCTCGAGTTCGAGCCCGACGAGCCGTACGACTATGTGGTCGCCAGCGGCATCTTCGGTCTCGAAGCTCCCGGAGCGCGGGAGCGAATCCACCCGACGGTGGAGCGCATGTTCGGCTGGGCGCGCCAAGGCCTCGCCGCGAATTTCCTGAGCCGCCGCTCGCCCACTCCCGCCGAAGCGCGCGTGTACGTTGACCCCGCCGAGATGCTCGAGCTGGGGCTCGCCCTCACGCCTGCCGCACGCCTCGACCACACGTACCTGCCGAACGACTTCACGTTGCATCTCTACAAGACGCCCGCCTGGGAGGCGAGCGGCCGAGGACACCATGAAACGAGCGTGTGACACCGAAGTGAGGCCCGCGGGCCAGTCGATCGCCAATCGCTATGCCGGGAAGACCGTCGTGGCGATCGGCGCGCACCCCGACGACCTCGAGATCGGCATCGGCGGCACGCTCGCCAAGATGCAGCGCGGCGGCGCGCACGTGGTGATGTGCGTGGCCTCGATTCCCAAGGATTACGACGTGCGCCTCGAGGAGGCCAAGCGCGGCGCCGAGATCCTCGGCTGCGAGCTGAAGATCCTCATGGACGGCAGCCCGCATCGCATCGAGGACATCAAGACCTATGACCTGGTGGGGCTGCTCGATGGCGTGATCCGCGACTACAAGCCGGCCGCGGTGCTCACCCATAGCAAGTCGGACTTCCACAACGATCACCTGCTCATCTACCAGGCGTGCCTGCCGACGCAGCGCCTCGCGTACTTCGATTTCTTCTCCTACCACCCGACCAACTGCCGCCCGGTGCCGATCGCGTTCCACCCGACCGCTTACGTGGATGTCTCGGATACGATCGACGCCAAGATGCACTCCATCACGGCGCACGCAAGCCAGTTCGGCGGCCGCGGCCTCGATACCGAGATGTACCGCGAATTCGCCCACGTGTAGGGACGCATGATCGGCGTGCCGTACGCCGAGGGGCTGGATGTGCAGAGGATGCTGCTCGCTTAATCTCCCTCTCCCCTGGGAGAGGGCCAGGGACGGGGGCCGCACGGTATCATTGGCTCGAAATGGGCCAGCCTTCACGCATTGCGCGAGCCACGCCCCACCGGGGCTTTACCCTCGTCGAGATCCTCGTGGTGCTCGTGATCATCGCCATCCTGCTTTCGATGGCAGGGCTCCTCACGCGCGGCATCTCCGCGGCGCAGAAACGCTCGCTGACCGCCACGCGTATCGCCGGGGTCGATACGGCCCTGGTCCAGTTCGTGGTGCAATCCCGCCGGCTGCCATGCCCCGCCGACGGGCGCATCACTTCGGGCTTCGCGAAAGCGGGCGAGGAGATGCTGCCTTGCGACGCCGCCCTCGACCAGAGTCACGGCGTCGTGCCGTGGGTCACGCTGGGATTGCCAGAAGTCGACGCCACCGACGGTTGGGACCGGCGGCTCACCTACCGCGCGCATCCCACCCTGGTCGACGCCAATACGATGGACATGTCGTCGTGCGACCCTGCAGGAACCATTGCCGGGCCCGCAAGCGTGTGCAGCGCCACGTGCTCCGCTTCAGCGCTGGGAAACTGTACCCCGCCAAGCGTGTTCCTGGCGGGAACGGTTCCTCCGGGAAAGGGATTTCGTGTCCAGAATGTCGTGGGCAACGCCTTGATGAACCCTCCGGCAACCGGGGCCGCCTACGTGGTCGTCAGCCACGGCGAGAGCAGCGGCGGCGCCTACCTCAACTCGGGGCAGCTCTCGACAACGAGCACGATCGATGGCTGGGAAGAGCAGAGGAACTATGCCAACCTGCCGATCCAACCCTATTACGTCGACGATTCCACGACCGACATCGCCGGCCCGAACCACATCGACGACACCGTGTCGCGCCCCTCGGTCCTGAGCGTGATCAGCAAGGCCTCACTGGGCCCGCGGTCCCATTGAACCGATCGCAACGCGGCGCGAGCGGCATCTTTGTCGCCGTCATCCTCCTGCTCATCGCCGCGGGCGTGCTGGCGATCCACGCGCTTTCGCGCGGAACCGCGCAAGTCGAGCGCGCGACGCAGGCCTCCGATCGCCTCAAGGTCCTGCACGATGCCTTCGTCCAGTACGTCGCGGCCAATGGCCGGTTGCCATGTCCCGCAGACCCTACGAAGCGGCTTGACTTGCCTGACTCGGGTACTGAGACGCCGGGCGTGGTTCCCGGGACGTGCGAGTTTCCCAAGCCCGGCGTGATGGGTGGCGCCGTTCCCTGGCAGACTCTCGGCGTCCGCAAGGAGGACGCGATCGATCCATGGGGAGCCAAGATCTCCTACCGTGTCTACACGGACGCTGCCGGCAGTCTCACCCTGGCGGGGGGCGCCAGCATGGTCGACTGCGACACCGTTGAGCTGACCCCCCTGGGCACCGATGCCGGAGGGGTCTGCCGCACAACGCACGACACGCCTCCGGACGCGTTTCTCAACGCCAAGGGCATGGGCCTGCGCGTCACTGTCTTCGGCGTTGCGAACGACAAGTTGGCGTATGTCCTGATCAGCCACGGGCCGTCGGGTCTCGGCGCATTCACGTCGGACGGAACGCAGAAGCCGATGCCGAACAGCGCCGACGAGCTCGCTAACCTGAGTGCGGCTGGACCGTTCGTGGCGAAGCCCTTCTCGCAAGGGGTGGGGCCCGAGGACGCGGCACACTTCGATGACATCGTCGGGTTCGCGACGGTGGCCGACCTGGTGCGTCGCGCAGGCCGCGGCGCGCGCGACTGGCCCGACCCGATCCTGTCCAGCACGACCTTTGATTCGCCCACGCTCACCGCCGCCCTGGGCTCAGCGCCAAGCACGGACACCGGGCAGAGCGCGATCACTTTCCCCGGAGTGACGGTCAGGGCGTTCGACTCGGGCGGCAGCCAGAATCTCTCCTTCGACAGCATTGGGGGAATCGACGGGATCGGCGGAGCGGGTGGCGGAGCCGCGATTTCCAGCAACGGCGTGGAGGGTGTGCGGCTTGAATTCGGCAGCAAGGCGCGCAAGCTCGGCATTACCCTCAATGCCTTCGGCGTGAGTGGGCCATTCGCGGAGCGAGCGGAGCTGCGATTCTTCGACGGAGCGGCGCTCGTGGACACGCGCATCGCGCAAGCTTGCCAATCCGCCAGCGACCCTCCGGCAAGTTTCACGTTCGACCTCGCGAGCCTTGACTTCGACAACGTCGAGATTCGATCGCTCGTGACGACGCCCAACGGAGGGGGATCCACCCAGGACTCCGAGTTCCTGCTATCGGCGATCGCCACCTGCTCGGCGGCGGCTTCGACCTGTCAAAGCCCTCTCTTCACGAGTCTAAACGCGTGTCCGTGACGATCTGGTTGCAACTGTAAGGCGCAGCGCCCTGCTTAAGTGACCCTGTTCATACGGCTTTGCGCCTCCCACGGATAACCTTGTTGCCATCACTCGGGTTGCTCTGCCTCCCTGATGGCTCCCGGGTGTCTTCAGAGGCGCCGGAATATGG
>JANMYH010000433.1:0-2129 GCA_031381925.1 Burkholderiales bacterium
GGCGACCGCGAAGTCGCGCTCCGCGCCCTCCTCGTGCGACGACGAGGTGCGCAGCTTGAGCGGCCAGTAGGGCCACGTGAGCAGCTTGTCCTCGTGCTCCGGGGGCATCGGCATCAGCTCGAAATTGGTGACCGACGCAGCGCCCTGGCGGATCGAGGTCCCGATGCAGTCGCTGCCCGTGTCGCCGCCGCCGATCACCACGACGTGCTTGCCGGTGGCGAGGATCTGGCCGGGCACCTTGTCACCCGCGACCACCTTGTTCTGCGACGGCAGGAATTCCATCGCGTAGTGGATGCCCGCCAGCTCGCGCCCCGGGACGGGAAGGTCGCGCGGCTTCTCGCTTCCCCCGGTGAGGGCGACCGCGTCGAATTGCTGGAGGATCTCGCCGCCGGGGAGCGCCACGCCCACGTGCACGCCGGTGCGGAAGGTCACGCCCTCGGCGGCCATCTGCTCGATACGCCGGTCGATGAGGTGCTTCTCCATCTTGAAGTCCGGGATGCCGTAGCGCAGCAGCCCGCCGATGCGGTCGCTTTTCTCGAAGAGCGTCACGTCATGGCCGGCGCGCGCGAGCTGCTGGGCGCAGGCGAGCCCGGCAGGCCCCGACCCCACCACGGCGACCTTCTTGCCGGTCTTGCGCGGCGCGAGCTGCGGCCTGACCCAGCCCTCGCTCCAACCCTTGTCGATGATCGCCTGCTCGATCGACTTGATGGCGACCGGGTCGTCGTTGATGTTGAGGGTGCACGACGCCTCGCAAGGTGCCGGGCACACGCGCCCGGTGAACTCCGGGAAATTGTTGGTCGAGTGCAGCACTTCGAGCGCATCGCGCCAGTGGCCGCGATACACGAGGTCGTTCCAGTCCGGAATGATGTTGTTGACCGGGCAGCCGGTCTGGCAGAACGGGATGCCGCAGTCCATGCAGCGCGCCCCCTGCTGGCTCATCTCCGCATCGGCAAGCGGGCGGATGAATTCCCGGTAGACCTTCACGCGCTCGGCCACCGGGGCGTACGGCCGGTCGCGGCGCTCGAATTCCATGAAGCCAGTGATTTTTCCCATCTAGTCGTTCGCCCGAATTTCCACGCGCGGCGTGGGTTTCTCGTCGCGCAGCTTCTCCTGCGCCAGCTCCGCCAGCGCGCGCCGGTACTCCACCGGCATCACCTTCACGAACTTCGGCAGGTATGACGCCCAGTTCTCGAGCACTCGGCGGGCACGCTCGCTGCCCGTGTAGAGCAGGTGCCTCTGGATGAGGTCCTTCAGCATCTCGTCGTCGTGCCCCGCCACGTGGTCGATCTGCACCTTGCCGTGGGTTTCGAGCTCGCCCGAGCCGCCCTCGGCCGCCGCGCTCTCCTCATCCGGGATCGGCTCGAGTTCCACCATCGCCATGTTGCAGCGCTGGGTGAAGTCGCCTTCCTCGTCGAGCACATAGGCGATGCCGCCGGACATGCCCGCCGCGAAGTTGCGGCCCGCGGTTCCGAGCACCACCACCGTGCCGCCGGTCATGTATTCGCAGCCATGGTCGCCCACGCCTTCGACCACCGCGGTCGCGCCCGAATTGCGCACGCAAAAGCGCTCGCCCGCGACGCCGCGGAAGTAGCCCTCGCCGCTGATCGCGCCGTACATCAGCGTATTGCCGACGATGATGTTGTCCTCGGGAACGATCGGCGACTCCTTGGGTGGATAGACGATGATCCGCCCGCCCGACAACCCCTTGCCGACGTAGTCGTTGGCGTCGCCCTCGAGCTCGAAGGTCACGCCATGGGCGAGCCACGCGCCGAAGCTCTGGCCCGCGGTTCCCTTGAAGGTCACGTGGATGGTGTCGTCGGGCAGGCCCGCGTGCCCGAAGCGGCGCGCGACCTCGCCCGAGAGCATCGCGCCCACGGTGCGATTGCGGTTGTAGATGCGGCTCGTGAAGGCGACCGCCTTGCGCGAGGCGAGCGCGCCCTGCGCCTGCTTGATCAGCTCGTGGTCGAGGGCTTTCGCGAGCCCGTGGTCCTGGCGCTCGGCCTGCCGGATCGCCACGCCCGCTTCGACCACCGGGCGGTGGAAGATCTTCGCGAAGTCGAGCCCCTTGGCCTTCCAGTGCTCGATGCCCGGCTTCACATCGAGGAGCTCGGTGCGGCCCACCAGCTCCT
>JANMYH010000461.1:0-2748 GCA_031381925.1 Burkholderiales bacterium
CTACCGGGGCGTGGGCGAATTCCACGTGAACGGGAAGGAAGCCGATACGCCGGTGGTGAAGGACATCGTGAACTTCGCCGTCGACAAGGGCCTCGCGCTGCACGCGCACTGCGACGAGGAGGCGCTCGAGATCCTGTTCGCACACAATCCGAAGGCGCGCGTGATCTGGGCGCATACCGGCTTCGGCACGCCGCTCGCCCGCGTCGAGGAGCTGCTCGGCAAGTACCCGGCGCTCCGCGGCGAGCTTTCCTACCGCTCCGACGTGGCCGCCTCCGGCAAGCTCTCGGCAGGATGGAAGGATCTCTTCAGCCGCCATCCGACGCGCTTCCTGGTCGGCTCGGACACCTGGGTGGTGGAGCGCTGGAAATCCTATCCGCAGCTCATGGCCGAGTACCGCGAATGGCTCGGGCAACTTCCGCGTGAGGTGGCGGAGCGGGTGGCGTGGAGGAACGGCGCGGAGCTGTTCGGATTGACCTCGGACCCCTCCCCCGGCAAGGGCAAGCCCTAGTCGAGGTAGTGGATCGCCACCCGGGGCCGCCCGTCCTGGATCTCGGCATGCAGCAGGCTGTACTCGGGCACTTCGACCCACGAGGCCACGTCCTTCGTGAGCGGCTCGGAAGCGATGAGGATGGAGTCGGCGTTTTCCGCGCCCCCGGTCATCTTCCATTCGTCGTCGTGCAATCCGTAACCGTGGCCCGCCGTGTACCAGAGCGAGAGGAACCCGAGGTTGGCCTCGTGCATGCGCGCGGAATCGCCCGTGGGGTAGCGCCCGAAGTCGAAGCAGTAGCGCGCAGCCGCGACTTGCCGGCCATCGGTCACGAACAGGTTCACCGACGAGGACACGTCTATGCCCAGATGCGCCCGCTCCTCCCGGATGATGCGCAGTGCTCGTGCCACCGCCTCGACCAGCGCTGCGCCCGTGGGGGGCGAGTAGGGGTCCTCGAGCTGCGAGACCACCAGCGCGTAGATCCACTCGCTGTCGGTCGTCCCGCGGATGCTGCGAGCAAGCTCGGGGCGCACGTGGGCGGCGAGCCGCGGGCGCAGCTCAGCGAAGCGTGCGAGGTCGCCATTGTGCGCGAGGGCGAGCGGCACCCCCGGGAACTGGAACGGGTGCACGTTCTGCAGCGAGATCTCCACCTGCGTGCTGTAGGCCACACCGCGTACGTGGGCGAGGACGCACTCGGCGGCGACCTTCGCCGCGAGGTTTTTCAGGTTGCGGTCGAAGACCGGCAGCGAATCGGAGGCGTACGAGAAGGGCGCCGCCGCATCGTGGGATCCCGCATCCCAGGCGCGCATGCCGAAGCCCGCAAGGTTCAGCATGTGCAGCATCTTCGGCATGTAGCTCTGGCGCACGAGCGCCGAATCCGGCTGGAAGAGGAGGTTGTCCAGCAGGACCGGTTGCCCGAGGTAGAGGAGGGCGCGGCACATGCGGCATTCTAGGCCGGGATTTCGGATAGAGTTCACGTATGAGCTTTCGCCCCGCCCTCACCGCGCTCGTGCTCGCGATCTCGTTCACCGCCTATGCCCAGACGGCGGCGCCTCCCGTCCGCATGAAGATCGCGAGCCCCTTCGTTCTCGGCAAGGCCGACGCCCCGCTCACGATGATCGAGTTCTCCGACTACGAGTGCTCGTTCTGCCAGCAGTACCATGCGACCGCCTTCGTCGAGATCAAGCGCGCCTTCATCGACACCGGCAAGCTGCGCTACGTGGTGCGCGATTACCCGCTGCCATTCCACCCCAACGCGATCCACGCCGCGCGTTCCACCCGGTGCGCGGCGGAGCAGGGCCGCTACTGGGAAATGCGCGGGGCGCTTTTCGCCAATACCGAGCGGCTCGACATCGACGCCATGGTCGCCATGGGCGGGGCCCTCAAGCTCGACGAGACGGCGCTCCGCGCGTGCATCCTGAACAGCCGCAACGACCCGGGGATCCGCAAGGACATCATCGACGCCAACGCGGCCGGCGTGAATTCCACGCCGAGCTTCGTGATCGGGCGCAGCCAGGGCGATTCGGTCGAGGGCGCGCTCGTCGCGGGCTCGCAGCCGTTTGCCGCCTACGAGACCCGGATCAAGGCGTTGCTGGTCAAGCCCTAGTCGCGCAGGACGATCGGGCTCGCGCGCAGGCGCACGCGCACGGCCGAGCCCGCAGCGATGGGCTTCGCGGTGTCTCCCCCCGCCACGAAGAGCCGGCCGATCGCGGTATCCACGTGGTACTCCATCGCACCTCCCACGTAAGCCGCGGCGGCGAGCACCCCCGCGATGCCTTCGCCCGAAGGCGAGACTTCGAGCGCCTCGGGCCGCAGCGCACACCGCACCGCGCCAGGCGCCATGCCGGAAGGATCGACCGGCGCGCGTGCTTCGCCCAGCAGCGCGTGAAACGTGCCGTCGGACTCGCGGACGAGCGTTGCGTCGACCAGGTTCGCTTCGCCCATGAAGCGCGCGACGAACTCGGTGCGCGGGCGCTCGTAGAGGTCGCGGGGCGTTCCGTCCTGTGCGATGCGGGCGTGGTCCATGACCAGGATCCGATCCGATACGGCGAGGGCTTCCGACTGGTCGTGGGTGACATACACCGCGGTCATGCCGAGGCGCTGCTGCAGCGAGCGGATCTCCTCGCGCATCGCGCGCCGCAGCCGCGCATCGAGGTTGGAGAGGGGCTCGTCGAAGAGGAGCACGGCGGGCTCGAGGACGATGGCGCGCGCGAGCGCCACGCGCTGCTGCTGGCCGCCCGAAAGCTCCCCCGGCAGCCGCG
>JANMYH010000463.1:0-2409 GCA_031381925.1 Burkholderiales bacterium
CCGTTCCTGAAGCCCTTCCAGAGGGCGGTGCCGCTCATCGGCGGGGTGGACATCACCCCGGTGCTGGTGCTCATCGCCCTGCAGCTGGTGCTGATGCTGCCGGTCACCTGGCTCGAGACCGAGACCGCCCGGATGCTGCAAAGGGCCCTGCTCTAGGGCGCTTCGGGGCCCGAAATACGCAGTTCGTCGCTTTCGGCTGGCAGCGGTGGCCGCGGCTCCCTAAAGTGCGTTCAGTTCATCAATAACGCACTACCACACGCACCACCACCGGGAGAGCCACACCATGATCACCGCCTTCTTCACCTTCGTGACCGTCGCCTTCTTCGTCTCGATCGCCGCTTCCGTGGCGGAGAGCATCACGCAGACGCGCGCTTACGCCTAAGTTTCCCCTGGTCGTATTTCACATCTCGCCGTCAGAAATGCGTCACATCAATTGTATAAATTGGCGCTGAAACTTTTCGAGCCGACGGGTAGTCTGCGAACCATGAAGATCCGCGTCCCCACTGCCCGGCGCCTGACCTGGCGCCACCGGTTCCTCGAGATCGCCCGCGAGCTCGAGGCGGTGGGGGTCCGTGCCCCGGGGCCCGGCGCCTCGGGCCTGAGGCCGCGCGCGCGGATGGCCGGCTTCGCCACCCTTCGCCGCGCCCGCCAAGGCGCTTGACCCTGCCCTGAGCGGTTCGGCCGCCCCCCGATTAAAGCCGGCCTGGAGCCGGCTTTTTGTTGCCCGAAAGGTGCGCCAAGTCACTCATAAAATTGGCGAAAGTCGGATACACTGGCCTTCAGAGCATCCCCGGGAATCCCCCGTTACGCGCATGGACGCTGCCGCCACCACCCATTTCGAGACCGAGATCGCCCGGTACAACCGTTGGCGCGAGGATCTCACGCAGTCGGTCCACGCGTACCACGATTGGCTCGAATCCAACGCGCAGCTCGACGTCCAGCAGTCGATCCGCTTCTACGACCTGCTCGAGAACCTGAACAAGGGCCGGCTGATGCTCGCCTTCCTCGCGGAGTTCTCGCGGGGCAAGTCGGAGCTCATCAACGCGCTCTTCTTCTCCAGCTTCAAGGAGCGCCTGCTTCCGTCCGACGTCGGTCGCACCACAATGTGCCCGACGGAGATCTTCCACGACCCGTCGGAGGAGCCGTACCTGAAGCTGCTGTCGGTCGAGACGCGCTACCGCGACGAATCGATCTCGCAGCTGAAGAACATGCCGGTGGAGTGGAGCAAGGTGCGGCTGAACGTCAACTCCGCCGCGGACATGAAGAAGGCGCTCAAGGCCCTGGCGGACACCAAGCGCGTGTACGCGCTCGAGGCGCGGATGCTGGGCCTCGCGCCGATGCTCAACGAAAAGGGCGAGCTGCCGGGCGAGGAAGAGCTGGTGGAGGTTCCGGCATGGCGCTACGCCATGATCAATTACCCGCACCCGCTCCTGTCCAATGGCCTGTCGATCCTGGACACCCCGGGCCTGAACGCGCTCGGCATGGAGCCCGAGCTCACGATCAACACCATTCCCAACGCCCACGCGATCCTCTTCCTGTTGTCGATCGACACCGGCGTGACCAAGAGCGACCTCGAGATCTGGGACCGCTACGTGAAGCCGGGCCTGCCGCAGAAGCTCGCGGTGCTGAACAAGGTCGACCTCATGTGGGACGAGCTGAAGACGCCGGCCGAGATCGAACGCGCGGTGGCGCGGATGGTCGACACGACCGCCCAGCACCTGCACCTTCCGCGCGAGCGCATCTTCGCGATTTCCGCGCAGAAGGGCCTGCTCGGCAAGATCCGCGAGGACGCCGGGCTGGTGAAGAAGAGCGGCATCGACGTGCTGGAGAAATTCCTCGCCGACGAGATCGTGCCGATGAAGCGCCAGATCCTGTGCAAGGCGGTGGTGAACGAGATCGGAGGGATGATGAATTCCTCGCGCGCCTCGATCGCCAAGCGGCAGCAGGCCAACCAGGCCGAGATCGCGGAGCTGAACGGGCTGGTCGGCAAGAGCCGCGACGTCGTGACCAAGCTGTGGGCCAAGATCACTTCCGAGAAGAACGCGTACAACGCCGCGCTCGCCGAATACAAGGTGAACCACGCGGCGTTCGGCGCGAAGCGCGCCGCGCTCATGGACCAGCTGAACGGGCAGAAGCTCGACCAGGCGCTCGCCAAGAGCGCGCAGGCGATCGAGGATTCGTGGACCACGATCACCCTGCAGCGCGGCATGAACTCCCTGGTGAAGGACATGAGCTCGGACTTCGAGCGCGTGTTCGCGGGCTCCGAGGACATCAAGAAACTGATGCAGGGCGTCTACAACACGTTCATCGAGAAATTCGGCTTCCAGCGGATGACGGTTCCCTCCCTCGACCTCGACCCGCACCGCACCAAGCTGCAGCTCCTGGTGATGCAGACCGAGGCGTTCGTGA
>JANMYH010000005.1:0-23546 GCA_031381925.1 Burkholderiales bacterium
CCCAAGTGGCGTATCGCAAAGGCTTTTTTCAATTCTGCTCAAGAATTGAGCGCTCGCTGTTTTGTCAACGCCGTCAGTGACTTACGTATTTTTTCCCCCGTCGCTAGGAGTGGTGCCCGAATGCGAGTACGCTTGCCGCCCGCCCTGGCTCTGCGGTGGATAGTCGCAATACACGATTCGGGCGAGAAATGCGGGCTTCCCAGCCTCCTACGAGCCGCTTCCGCTTGTCCTACGCCTTAGCCTCCTGTTGTCCTACGCCCCGCATGCCCCCTTCGGCCTACGATTTACACCCTCATGCACCCTCCGCCCCGCTCCCCTGCGCCGATCCTCACCGTCTCCGACCTGAACAAGCGGGTTCGCGCCCTGCTCGAGAACCAGTTCGAGATGCTGTGGGTGTCCGGGGAGCTCTCGAACGTCAAGTACGCCGCGTCGGGCCACTGGTACTTCTGCCTGAAGGACCCGGCGGCGCAGATCGACTGCGCCATGTTCCGCACGCGCGCGCAGTTCCTCGACTTCCGCCCCGAGGACGGACAGCAGGTCGAGGTGCGCGCCCGGGTCACGCTCTACGAGCCGCGCGGCTCCTACCAGCTGGTGGTCGAAGAGATCCGCAAGGCGGGCCTCGGGGTGCTGTTCGAGGCCTTCGAGAAGCTCAAGGCGAAACTGTCGGCGGAGGGACTCTTCGAGGCGGCCCGCAAGCGGGCACTGCCGCCTTTCCCGCGAGCCATCGGCATCGTCACCTCGCCCCAGGCGGCGGCGTTGCGCGACATGTTGACCACCCTCGCGCGGCGCGCCTGCATGACGCCGGTGGTGATCTACCCTGCGCAGGTGCAGGGCGAAGGTGCCGGCGGCCAGATCGCGCGCGCCATCGCAACCGCCAACGCACGGGCCGAGTGCGACGTGCTGGTCGTGGGCCGCGGCGGCGGCAGCCTCGAGGACCTGTGGGCGTTCAACGAGGAAGTCGTGGCGCGGGCGATCGCCGCTTCCGCGATCCCGGTCGTGAGCGGCGTGGGACACGAGACCGACTTCACCATCGCCGATTTCGTCGCCGATGTCCGCGCGCCCACGCCGACGGCCGCCGCGGCCGCGGCGAGTGCCGACCGCCTGGCGCTCTGCGAGGCGTTGACGGCAACGCGCCGGCGCCTCGCACGCGACCTGCGCCGCGCCCTCGAGACACGCGCGCAACGCCTCGATGCACTGGCGCGACGACTGCTGACCCCGGCCGAGCGCCTCGCCCGCGACCGCAGCCGCACGGTGCAACTCGCCCGCCGCATGGCGCGCGCGCTACCGGACTTCGCGCTCGCGCGCCGCGACCTCGACCGGCTCGCGCAGCGCCTCGCGGGCACCGGCACGCGCGCCCTCGACGATCGCACGCGCCGCCTTGGCGCCGCGCGCATCGCGCTCGGCCACCTCGATCCCACGCAGGTGCTGGCGCGCGGTTACAGCATCGTGCGCGATGCCGATGGGCACGTTCAGCGCTCGAGCCGCGGGCTCGCCGCGGGCCAGGCGCTCGACATCGCGTTTTCCGAGGGATCCGCCGCCGTCACGGTGCGCGAACCGCGGTAGCGGTATATTGGAGCGTCGGCTGCGAAAAATCCCCAGCCGCAATACCTCAAAAACCCGGGAGGAAGCATGGCCAAGAAAGCGAAGAGCAAGCAACAACAATCCGTCGTCTACAAGGTGATCGAGATCGTCGGTACCAGCACCAAGTCCTGGGCCGACGCGGCAAAGAACGGGGTGGAGGTGGCCTCCACGAGCCTGCGTGACCTGCGCGTGGCCGAAGTCGACATGCTCGACGTGAAGATCGAGGGCACCAAGCTGATCTACCGCGCCAAGCTGAAGGTGAGCTTCAAGTACCACGGGGAAGACTGAGGAATTCCCGGCACCGCCGCCCCACGGCGTCCGTGAGGTCGGAGCGCAGGCAGTCGTAGCGCTCCACCGCCTCGCTTCCCCGCGCGCCCCCCGCGCCGTCGCCCATCGCCCGCAGCCAGGTGAGCTGGCGCTTGGCGAGCTGGCGCGTAGCGGCGATGCCGCGCTCGGCGAGCGTTGCGGCGGGCGCCAAGCCTTCGAGCGTGTCCCAGGCCTGGCGATAGCCCACTGCGCGCATCGACGGCAGGTTCGCGTCGAGCGCGTAGCGCGCGCGCAGCCCTTCGAGCTCGCCGACCAGGCCGCCATCGAGCATCGCGCGGAACCGCGTGGCGATGCGATCGTGAAGTGCGGCCCGGTCCGAAGGCTCGAGCGCGATTCGCAGCGCATCGAAAGGCGGTGGCGCATCGGTGCGCCCGGCCTGGAGCTGCGATAGGGGGATGCCGGTGAGCTGCCAGACCTCGAGCGCGCGCTGGATACGCTGCGCATCGGTGGGTTGGAGGCGTGCGGCGAGCACTGGATCGAGGGCCGCGAGCTCGGCGTGCAACGCGGGCCAGCCGGCTTGCGCCGCGCGTTCCTCGAGCTCCGAGCGCAAATCCGGATCGGCCCCCGGCAGCTCGGCGAGCCCGCGTGTGAGCGCCCGGAAGTAGAGCATCGTGCCGCCGGCGAAGATCGGCACCCGCCCGCGCGACGAGATCTCCGCGGCGATACGCACCGCGTCCTCGCAAAAGCGGCCGGCGGAGTAGGCCGCGGTGGGTTCCACGATGTCGATCAGGTGGTGCGCCACGCGCTCGCGCGCGGCGCGACCGGGCTTCGCGGTGCCGACGTCCATGCCGCGGTAGACCTGCGCGGAGTCCACGCTCACGACCTCCGCGGGAAATTGCTCCGCCAGGGCCAGGGCCACCGCGGTCTTGCCGCTCGCGGTGGGACCGAGGAGGAGGATCGCCTTCACCGCCCCCGCATGAACAGCCGGTCGAGGTCGGGCATCGCGAACTGCACCCACGTCGGCCGCCCGTGGTTGCAGCTGCCGGCGTGCTCGGTGCGCTCCATCTGGCGCAGCAGCGCGTTCATCTCCGGGATCGTGAGGCTGCGATTGGCGCGCACCGCGGCATGGCACGCCATGGTGGACAGGAGCTCGTTGCGCCGCTCCACCAGCACCCGGCTCGCGCCGAACTCGCGCATCTCGCGCAGCACCGAACGCAGCAGCCCCGGGCCATCGAGGTCGGCGAGGAGCGCGGGCACGGCGCGGATCAGGAGCTCGCGCGGGCCGGTGGCGGCGACATCGAATCCCAGGCTTTCCAGCTCCACGCGCCCGGCTTCCGCCTGCTCGCACTCTTCGGGCGTGGCGGTGAGGGGAATCGGTACCAGCAGCGGCTGCGAAGGCAGCGGGGCGGTGTCGAGGGCCTCCTTGAGCCCCTCGTAGACGATGCGCTCGTGCGCGGCGTGCATGTCGACGATCACCAGGCCGGACGGGTTCTGCGCGAGCACGAAGACGCCGTGCAACTGCGCCAGCGCATAGCCCAGGAGCGGCGATTCGCCGGACCCCGCCGGCGCCTCGCGGCGCTGGTCGGCCACCGCCGCCTCGAACATCGCGCTATAGGCGGCCGCCGGCTGCGCCATGGCAAAGCTCGCCTGCGAAAAACCGGGGACAGACCCCGGTTTTTCTTCCCCGATCGGGGCGGCGAGCGCGCGCGACAGCGCGTGGAAGACGAACTGGTGCACCGCGCTCGACTCGCGGAAGCGCACTTCGCTTTTCGCCGGGTGCACGTTCACGTCGACCAGCGCGGGATCGATCTCGAGGAAGAGCACGTAGGCCGGGTGGCGGTCGTGGTGCAGGACGTCGGCATAGGCTTCCCGGATCGCGTGGGCGGCGACCTTGTCGCGCACGAACCGGCCGTTCACGAAGAGGAACTGCGCATCGCGCGTGGCCCGGGTGAAGCCGGGGGCAGCGGCGAGCCCGGTGAGCGCGATGCGGGCGCCTTCCGCGCGAACCTCGATGGCGGAGGCGGCGAAATCCTCGCCCACGACGCGTGCGCAGCGCGCACGCGCGTCCTCGGGAGGCAGGAGCGAGCTGCGCCGGCCGTTGTGCGTGAGCGAGAACGCGACCCCGGGGCGCGACAGGGCGATGCGCGAATACGCCTCGTCGCAGCGCGCGAACTCCGTCGCCTCGCTCTTCAGGAACTTGCGGCGCGCGGGCGTGTTGAAGTAGAGATCCTCGACCTCGACGGTGGTGCCGGCCGCGAGCGCCGCCGGCTCCACTGGCGAACGGTTGCCCGCCTCGCAGGCGATCCGCCACGCGTGGCGCTCACCCGAGCGCCGGCTCACGATGGCAACGCGCGCCACCGACGCGATCGAGGCCAGCGCCTCGCCGCGAAATCCGAGGGTCGACGCGCGCTCGAGGTCTTCGAGGGTGGCGATCTTGCTGGTGGCGTAGCGCGCGAGCGCGAGCGCCAGGTCGTCGCACCCGATGCCCGAGCCATCGTCGATCACGCGCATGCGGCGAACGCCGCCTTCGTTCAACTCGACGCCGACCGATTGCGCGCCCGCATCGAGGCTGTTCTCCATCAATTCCTTCAGCGCAGCCGCGGGACGGTCCACGACCTCGCCGGCGGCGATCTGGTTGACGAGAAGCTCGGGAAGACTGCGAATGAGGCCCACGTGGAATTTTACACCGCGGGCCCCGCGGAATCAGTTGACGGCGAGCCTGGAGCGCGCGAGCGGCGGGTTCTGCGCGAGGTAGCGCTTGATGCCGCCCAGGATCGCGGCCGCCATCTTTTCCTGGTAACCGCCGTCCTTGAGGCGCTTCTCCTCTTCGGGATTGGAGATGAACGCGGTCTCCACCAGGATCGAGGGGACGTCGGGCGCCTTCAGCACGGCGAAGCCCGCCTGCTCCACCGCGTGCTTATGGAGATCATTCACGTCGCCCAGCTCCGCCAGCACGTGGCGGCCGAGCTTGAGCGAGTCGCTGATGGTCGCGGTCTGCGAGAGGTCGAGGAGGGTGCGCGCGAGAACCGGGTCCTTGATGCCCAGGTTCACGCCGCCGATCATGTCCGACTGGTTCTCCCGTTGCGCCAGCATGCGCGCCGCCGTGGAAGTCGCACCCTTCTCGGAGAGCGCGAACACCGAGGATCCGCGCGCATCGGGCCTCACCCAGGCGTCGGCGTGCACGGAGACGAACAGGTCGGCCTGCACGCGCCGCGCTTTCGAGACGCGCTGCGCGAGCGGAATGAAGTAGTCGCCGTCGCGCACCAGCACCGCGCGCATGTTCGCCTCCTTGTCGATCGCGGTCTTCAGCCGCTTGGCGATCGCGAGCGTCACGTCCTTCTCGCGCGTGCCGTGGCGGCCGCGCGCGCCCGGATCCTCGCCGCCATGGCCCGCGTCGATCGCGACGATCACCAGGCGGTCGACCTTCGGGGCCTTCGGCGCGGGCTTCGTCGCCGGGGGCTGGACCTTCACGACCGGAAGCACCGGCACCGCGGGGGCCTCGGCGTGAATCTCCTGGGACGGCACCGCGGGCTGCAGCGGCGCCGCGCCGATCTCGCGGATCGGGTCGGGCCGGGGCTGGGCCAGGGCGAGGAGCGGGTCCGCCGGCCTCGCCGGATAGATGTCGAGCACCAGGCGGTGCTTGTACTCGCCGGCGGGCGCGAGCGGGAAAACCGAGGGCTTGGCCTCGCCGCGCAGGTCGATCACGACGCGCACCACGTTGGGCCGGTTCAAGGCGACGCGCACCGCCTGGATGTAGGGATCGTTGTCGCCGACTTTCGCGGGCAGCGCCTTCAGCTCGTCGTCGAGTTCGACGCCCTCGAGGTCCACCACGAAACGATCGGGGCCGGTCACGAGGAAGAACACGTGCTTGACCGGGCGCGCCGATTCGAACGTGACGCGCGTGTACTCCTGCGCGGGCCAGACGCGCGAGGCGAGGATCTTCTCGCCGGCGAGCACCGGCACGGCCACGAGCAGCAGGGCCGCGAGGACCAGCCATTTCAGATATTCGAGGGCGAGAACCCGAAACGCGTCGCCGCCTTTTCGAGGCAGCGAATGCCGCTTGGCGAGCTCGCTCGCAAGGCTGCGCTGCGCCCGGAGCCGCTTGCCTGGAGCGCGATGTCCACGTCCGGGGGCGTCAACAATCCCCCAGCCTTCTCCGGCCACTCGACCAGGCTCACGTTCTGCCCGTTGAAGCTCTCCCGAAAGCCGGCGTCTATCCATTCTCGGGGATCTTGAAACCTATAAAAATCAAAGTGGTGCAAGTGTAACCTCGAAACCTTGTAAAGTTCAACCAATGCGTAGGTCGGGCTTTTGACCGGTCCCGCGTGGCCGAGCGCCCGCAGGACGCCCCGAACCAGCGTGGTCTTGCCCGCGCCGAGCTCGCCGCGAAGGTGAATCGCAAGACCGGGCTCGATTCCGTGCGCGAGTGCCGCGCCGAGCGCAAGCGTGGCGGCCTCGTCGGGCAGGTAGGTGTTCAGCGATACCATCGGGAAATGGATACGGAAGTGGCGCGGGGCATCGAGGAGCGCGTGAAGCAGTGGGGTGGCGAGCTGGGCTTCGACGCCGTGGCGATCGCCGGAACCGAGCTCGACGCGGAAGAGGCGCGCCTCCTCGAATGGCTCGACCGCGGCTGGCACGGCGAGAGGGATTATATGGCACGCCATGGCGCGCGCCGCGCGCGCCCCGCGGAGCTGGTGCCGGGGACGGTGTCGGTGATCACCGCGCGCCTGAACTACACGCCCGCCGGGGCGCGCGATTCATGGGACGTGATGGAGGACCCGGGCCTCGCCTTCGTCTCGCGCTACGCGCTCGGGCGCGATTACCACAAGGTGATGCGCGCCAAGCTGCAGGCGCTCGCCGAGCGCATGACCGGAGAGCTGGGCGAATTCCACTATCGCGTCTTCAGCGACAGCGCGCCGGTGATGGAAGTCTCGCTTGCGCAACGCGCGGGGCTGGGCTGGAGGGGGAAGAACACGCTGCTGCTTTCGCGCGACGCGGGCTCGCTCTTCTTCCTCGGCGAGCTCTTCGTGGCGTTGGATCTCGCGCGCGACGCGCCCGTCACCGAACACTGCGGCACCTGCGCGCGCTGCATCGCGATCTGCCCCACGCAGGCGATCGTCGCGCCCTACCAGCTCGACGCGCGCCGCTGCATCTCCTACCTCACCATCGAGCACCGCGGCGCGATCCCCGAGGAGCTGCGCCCGCTGATGGGCAACCGCATCTACGGCTGCGACGATTGCCAGTTGGTGTGCCCCTGGAACAAGTATGCGAAGGTCGCGGCGGTCCCCGACTTCGCGGTGCGCAATGGCCTCGATGCGGGCTCGCTCGCGGAGCTCTTCGCGTGGACCGAGGAGGCGTTCGAGCGCCGGCTCGAGGGCTCGGCGATCCGTCGCATCGGCCACGAGCGGTGGCTGCGCAACATCGCAGTCGCGCTCGGCAACGCGCCGCCCGGCCCGCAGGCGCTCGCCGCGTTGCGCTCGCGCGCCGACCACCCCTCGGCGCTGGTGCGAAGCCACGTGGCGTGGGCGATCGCGCGCCAGATGACTTGAGTTAGCGCCGGGCCGATCATAATGCCGGCCATGTCCCCCGCCATTCCGCGCGGCGTTTGGGTTCTCGGATTCGTGAGCCTCCTGATGGATCTCTCCTCCGAGATGATCCACGCGCTGCTGCCCTTGTACCTCACCGTCGGTCTCGGCGCGAGCGCGCTGGTGGTCGGCATCATCGAGGGCATCGCGGAGGCGACCGCATTGGTCGTGAAGGTGTTCTCGGGCGCGCTCTCGGACCGTCTCGGGAACCGCAAGGGACTCGTCGCGGCGGGTTACGGCCTCGCCGCATTCACCAAGCCGCTCTTCGCCCTCGCCACCGGCCCGGGGCTGGTCTTCACCGCGCGCTTCGCCGATCGCATCGCCAAGGGGATTCGCGGCGCCCCGCGCGACGCGCTGATTGCCGACCTCACACCCGCCTCCATCCGCGGCGCCGCCTTCGGGCTGCGCCAGTCGCTCGATACCCTCGGGGCCATCGCGGGCCCGCTGGTGGCGATGGCGCTGATGCTCGCGTGGAACAACGACTTCCGCGCAGTCTTCTGGGTGGCGGTGATCCCCGCCGTGGCGGCGTTCCTGCTGGTCGTGGTGGGCGTGCGCGAGCCCTCGATCGCGCGCGGTGAATCGCACGCGCGTCGCGAGAAGCCCAAGTTCAACCGGGCGCTGTTGCACGCGCTCGGCCCGGCGTTCTGGTTCGTGGTCGCCGCCGGGGCGGCGCTCACTCTCGCGCGCTTCAGCGAGGCGTTCCTGATCCTGCGCGCCGCCGACCTCGGCGTGTCGCTCGCCTATGCGCCGTTGGTCCTCGTGGGCATGAGCGGGGTCTACGCGCTCACGGCCTATCCGGTGGGAAGGCTCGCCGACCGCATGCCGCCGCGCAACCTGCTCGCCCTCGGCGTCGCCGTCCTCGTCGCGGCCGACGCGGTGCTCGCGCACGCGTCGAGGCTGCCGGGGCTCGCGGCCGGCGTGGCCCTCTGGGGACTGCACATGGGGCTCACGCAGGGCCTGCTCGGGGCGATGGTGGCGCACGCGGCGCCGGCGGCGCTGCGCGGTACGGCCTTCGGCGTCTTCAACCTCGCGAGCGGCGCGGCGATGCTGGTCGCGAGCATCGCCGCCGGAGCCTTGTGGCACTACGTGGGGCCTGCGGCGACCTTCTGGGCCGGTGCCGCGCTCGCCGCCGCCTCGCTCCTGCTTACGCGGTTTGCACCCCGGTGATGGTTCCGGAGTGGGGGCGGCTCAGCCAACCGGCGAGATCGTCCGGCGGCATCGCGCGGCAGAACAGGAACCCCTGGACCTCCTCGCAGCCGCGACTGCGCAGGAAGTCGAGCTGCTCGCGCCGGTCCACTCCCTCGGCGATCGAGGTGATTCCCATGTTGCGCGCGAGGTCGATGATCGCGGCGGTGATCGCGCAATCGTCGGCGTCGTCGGGCGTGTCGCGCACGAAGGTGCGGTCGATCTTCAGCTTGTCGATCGGGAAGCGCTTCAAGTGCATGAGCGATGAATGCCCGGTGCCGAAATCGTCGATCGCGAGCTTGACGCCGAGGGACTTGAGCGCCTCGAGCGTGCGCACCATCTCGGAGGTATCGCCCATCAGCATGCTCTCGGTCAGCTCGAAGGCGAGGAACTGCGGCGCGAGCCCGCTCGCGGCGAGCGCCTCCTCGACCTCGCGCACGAAATCCTTCTGCCGGAACTGCACCGACGAGAGGTTCACCGCGACCGGGACCGGGGCGAGGCCGGCCTTCTGCCAGGCGACGTTCTGCCGGCACGCTTCGCGCAGCACCCATTTTCCGATGGTGCGGATCAAGCCGCGCTGCTCGGCGACCGGTATGAAGTCGTTCGGCTCGATCCACGTCCCGTCCTTCTGCGGCCAGCGGATCAGCGCCTCGACGCCGGTGATCACGCCGGTATCGACCCGCATCTGCGGCTGGTAGTGGATGAGGAAAGCCTGGTCGCGGATCGCCTCGCGCATGCGCGTCTCGAGGGTGAGCGCGCGGAAGGCACCTTCGGCGAGCCCCTCGTTGAAGAACTGGTAGTTGCTGCGGCCGCGTTCCTTGGCGAGGTACATGGCGGCGTCGGCGTTCTTGATGAGCGCTTCCGCCGTATCGCCGTCGCGCGGAAACACCGCGATCCCGATCGAGGGGCTCACCGATATGCTCTGGCCGTCGAGCTCCATCGGCTCGGAGATCGCCGCCAGCAGCTTGTCGGCCACCGGGGCCGGGCCCTGCTCGCCCTCGAGCTCCGGCAGCACCACCAGGAACTCGTCGCCGCCGTGGCGCGACACCACGTCCACGCCGCGCAGGGCCGCCGGGATGCGCGCGGCGATGATCTTCAGCAGCGCGTCGCCCGCGGCGTGCCCGAGCGAATCGTTGACGGTCTTGAAGTTGTCGAGGTCGATGAAGAGGACGGCTGCGCGCGTGCCGCGGCGCCTGGCGGTTGCGAGGACGAACTCGAGGCGGTCGAGGAGCAACGCGCGGTTGGGTAGCCCCGTCAGCAGGTCGTGGTGCGCCATGAAGTCGATGCGCGCCTGGGACGCCTTTCTCCGGCGGATGTCGCGTACCACGCTCAGGCGGTAGACGGCGCCCTTGAACGGCATGACGCGGCCCTCGAACTCCACCGGGATCACCGAGCCGTCCTTGGTGATGATCTCGGACTCGTAGGCCCGCTCGATCCCCTTGCGCACCGCCTCGAGCGCTTCCTCGCGAAAGGCCGGGACCACGTACTTGATGATCTCGCTGCCGACGAACTCGTCGTAGGTGTACCCCGATAGGCGCAGGATCGCGTCGTTGCAGTCGGTGACGATACCGTCCTCGTGGAACACGATGCCCGCATGGGTCGCGTCGGCGAACTTCCGCAGCCGCTCTTCGCTCTCGCGCACCGCCTGGTCGGCCTGGCGATGGCGCGTGATGTCGTTCACCAGGACGAAGGCGGCCACGGTGCGGCCCATCTCGCCGCGTTGCGGCCGCAGGTTCACCTCGAGGATGCGCTCCGAGCCGTCGGCGGCCTTGACCGTGCGCTCGTAGATGACCGTCTCGCCGCGCGTCACGCGCTCGATGTGAGGCGCGATCTCACGATAGCCTTCGGGACCGATCACCTCCGCGACCGTTCGCCCGAGGATCGACTCCTCGGTCCAGCCCCACATGTTGGCGTAGGCCTTGTTGGCGAAGCGGCAGCGCAGGTCCTTCGCGTCGAAGTAGGCGATCAGCACCGGCACGTTGTCGGCCAGCATGCGGATTTCCTGCTCCTTGCCGAGAGCCTTCAGCTCCGCGGCGCGCTGCTCGGTGATGTCGTTGCACGCGCCGAGGTAGCCGGTGAGCCGCCCCAGCTCGTCGTTCACCGGCAACGCCGAATGCTGGACCCAGCCGTAGGAGCCGTCGCCGCGCAGCAATCGGTACTGCGTCTCGAGCGACCGGCGCAGGCCCATCGCCTCGTCCCACTCGCGCGCCACCCGCGTGCGGTCCTCGGGATGAATCGACTCGAGCCAGCGCGACCCGCTCTCGCGCTCTGCACTCCTGCCGGTGTAGTCCTCCCACGCCTGGTTCACGAAGCTGCACGCGCCGCGGGCATCCGCGCACCACACGAGCGACGGGAACGCGTTGAACAGGTCCGCGCTGCGACGAGGATCGTCGATCACCTCCGCGACGCTCCTCAGCGCGGGGTCGGACGTCAGGGTGTGGCCATGGGGCATGTTGGTGAGCCCGCCTCGGCGGGGCGCTATCATGGAAAAAGCGTATCACGGAGCAGCAATTCCGCCCTGTGATCCGGGACACAGCTCGGACCCGCGCATCGTCTCGCGGGCTCCGTTCGTCCGGCCGCACCGTTTCATCGGTAGGCCGCGGTGATGAACTGGCTGAAGCGCTCGCACCAGACGATGACCGCCCTGTGCCGCGCGGGATCGATCCCGTCGGGAACCGGCCTTCCAGCGCGATGTTCCGGGCGCTGACCCGCAGCCTCATTGGCCTTTTGTCGCGGCAGGCGCGGCCCCGTTACGGCTCGCCGGCGTACGAAGCGCGCACCGCGCGAAGGACCCGCAGCGCCACGACGATCGCGACGAACGCAGCGCAGCCGGCCGCCAGGACGAACCCGTTCTTCCCCTGCGGCCCGAGCAGCAGGATCGGCACGAAAGTGGCGATCAACGCGACCGGCAGCACGGCGAACACCCACAGATAGCGCCAGCGGCCCCAGAGGCCCGCGAGGGTCACCACGCGTTGATCGTCTTCGCGAATGCCGGCGCCCGCCGGTGGCGTGTCGCCTGCTCGAAGGCGTAGGCCAGCGCGACCAGGCGCGGCTCGCTCCACGCCGTGCCCACGAATGAGATGCCGCAAGGCAGCCCGTGGACGAACCCCGCGGGCACGGTGATGTGCGGATAACCCGCCACCGCCGCGGGCGAAGTGAAGCTGCCGCCGCTCGCGTCGCCCTTCACGAAATCCGTGAGCCACGCCGGCTCGCCGGTTGGGGCGACCAATGCATCGAGGCGATGCTCGGTGAGGACCTTGTCGATGCCTTCCTCGCGCGACAACCGATGATTCGCCGCAAGCGCGTCGAGGTATTCCCTGCCGTCGAGTCCGCCCTTCGCCTGCGCGAGGATGAAGTATTCCTGGCCGAAATGCGGCATCACCTTCGCCTTGTTCGCCTCGTTCCAGGCGATGATGTCCGCGAGGTTGCGCACCGGTGCGCCCGGCGCATATTCGGCGAGATAGGCCGCCAGGTCCGCCTTGAGCTCGGTGAGCAGGACCTCCATCTCGGTTGGATCCAGCTGGGCGGCGTTGGGCACCTCGGGAATTTCGACGAGCTCCGCCCCCTGCGCCCGCAACACCGCGAGCGCCTTCTCCATTTCGGCGGAGACGAGGTCGTTGCGGCCGCCGAACTGGCTGCGCACGACTCCGAGGCGCGCGCCCTTGAGCGCTCCGGCATCGAGAAGGCGCGTGTAGTCGGCGGCCCTGCGGCCCGCATCGCGCGTCGCGTCGTCGCGCGGATCCGGTCCCGCGAGCGCGGTGAGCAATGCGGCTGCATCGGCCACGGTGCGGGCCATGGGACCCGCGGTGTCCTGCGAGTGCGCGATCGGGATCACGCCGCCGCGGCTCACGAGGCCCACGGTGGGCTTGATGCCGACGAGGCCGTTGACCGCGGCGGGCGACGTGATCGAGCCGTCGGTCTCGGTGCCGACCGCGACCGCCGCGAGGCTCGCGGCGATCGCGACCGCGGATCCCGAGCTCGATCCGCTCGCGTTGCGGTCGAGCGCATAGGGATTGCGCGTGAGCCCGCCGCGAGAGCTCCAACCCGAGGTCGAACGCGTCGAGCGGATGTTCGCCCACTCGGACAGGTTGGTCTTGCCGAGGATCACCGCGCCGGCCTCGCGCAGCCGGCCCACGAGGAATGCGTCCCGCGGCGGTTTGACGCCCACAAGCGCCAGCGAGCCCGCGGTGGTCTGCATGCGATCGGCCGTCGCGATGTTGTCCTTCAGCAGCACCGGAATGCCGTGCAGCGGGCCGCGCGGGCCCTTCGCCTTGCGTTCGAGGTCGAGCTGCGCGGCGATCGCGAGCGCGTCGGGATTCACCTCGATGATGGCGTTGAGCCTGGGGCCCGCCTGGTCGACCGCCTTGATGCGCGCGAGATAGCGCAGGGTCAGCTGGCGCGACGTGACGCGCCCCGCCGCCATCGCCTCCTGCAGTTCGGCGACCGAGGCCTCCACGATGTCGATGCCGTGCTTCATCGCGGCCTTGCCGGCAGCGTGGGACGTGCCTCCGAGAAGGATGCCGAAGACAATGAGCGCTGCGGCGCGGGCTAGCGCATCCAAGGCGGCGCGGTTCCGGCGTCGATGCCGTACCGATCGGTCGCCTCGCGCAAGCGCCCGTCCCCCAGGGCCGAAAGGGCCGCGATCACAACCGCGTGCCGATCGACCTCGAAGAAACGGCGCAGCTTCGCACGGGTGTCGCTGCGGCCGAAGCCGTCCGTGCCGAGGGTGGTGTAAGGGTCTGCGATCCAGGGGCGGATGAGATCGGCCACCGCGCTCACGTAGTCGGAGGCTGCGACGACAGGGACGCCTGTTTCAGGGAGCTGTTTCTCGACCCAGGGCGCGGCAGGGCTCCCGTCTACACGGGAGCGACGAGCCCTCGAGGCCTCCATGCCTTCGCGGCGCAATTCGGTGAAGCTCGTGACCGAGAACACGTCGGCCGCGATGCCCCAATCCTTTGCGAGCAGCTCGGCCGCGGCCAGCACCTCGTTCAGGATCGTGCCCGCGCCGAGCAGGCGAACCTTCGCGCCGGCCGCCGCGCGAATCCGATGCATGCCGCGCAGGATTCCTTCCGTCGCGCCCTCGGGCATCGTGGGCATCGCGTAACTCTCGTTCATGAGCGTCACGTAATAGAAGACGTCTTCCTGCTCGGTGAGCATGCGGCGCATGCCGTCCTCGAGGATCGCCGCGAGCTCGTAGGCGAAGCACGGATCGTAGGCGCGGCAGTTGGGGATCGTCGAGGCGGCCAGGTGGCTGGTGCCGTCCTGGTGCTGCAACCCCTCGCCCGAGAGCGTGGTGCGCCCGGCGGTCGCGCCGAGGAGGAAGCCGCGCGAGCGCGAGTCCGCCGCCGCCCAGATCGCGTCGCCCACGCGCTGGAAGCCGAACATCGAGTAGTAGATGTACATCGGCAGCATCGGCACGCCGTGCGACGAGTAGCTGGTGGCCGCCGCGACCCACGAGGCGATCGCGCCCGCCTCGTTGATGCCCTCCTCGAGGATCTGCCCCTCGACCGCTTCCTTGTAGTAGGAAAGCTGCGCCTGGTCCTCGGGCTGGTAGAGCTGGCCGATCGGCGAGTAGATGCCGATCTGGCGGAAGAGGTCGGCCATGCCGAAGGTGCGCGCCTCGTCGGCGATGATCGGCACGATGCGCTTGCCGATCGCGGCGTCCTTGAGGAGCTGCCCCGCCATCCGCACGAACGCGACCGTCGTGGACATCTCCTTGCCCGCGGCCTCGAGGGCGAATTTCGCGAAGGCAGCTGCGCCCGGCGTGGCGAGCGCCTCTGCCTTGCCGACGCGCGCCGGCAGATAGCCACCGAGCTTTTCGCGCCGCGCATGCAGGTACGCCATCTCGGGCGCCGCGCGCGGCGGGCGCACGAACTCGCACGAGTCGCATTGCTCGTCGGTGAGCGGGAGCGCGAAGCGGTCGCGGAAGGCGACGAGCTGGTCGGCGTCGAGCTTCTTGTGCTGGTGCCCGGTCATGCGCCCCTGCGCGGCGGTGCCCATGCCGTAGCCCTTCTTCGTCTTGGCGAGAATGACCGTGGGCTGCCCGGTGTGCCGTGAGGCATGCCAGTACGCCGAGAAGATCTTCACCGGGTCGTGGCCGCCGCGGCGCAGCCGGTCGATGTCGTCGTCGGAGAGGTGTGCGACGAGCTGCTGCAGCTCGGGATACTTGTTGAAGAAATGCTCGCGGTTGAACGCGCCATCGGTGGCCGCGTAGGTCTGGAACTCGCCGTCCACCGTCTCGAGGAAGCGCTTCTCGAGCCACTGGTGGGTGTCGCGCAGGAAGAGCGGATCCCAGTCGCCGCTCCACAGCAGCTTGATCACGTTCCAACCGGCGCCAGCGAAGAGGCCTTCGAGCTCCTGCACGATCGAGCCGTTGCCGCGTACCGGGCCGTCGAGGCGCTGCAGGTTGCAGTTCACCACCAGGACCAGGTTATCGAGGCGCTCGCGCGCGGCCACCGACAATCCCGCGAGCGATTCGGGCTCGTCCATCTCGCCGTCGCCGACGAAGCACCAGACCTTTCGCGATATCTTGTTCGCCGCCTGCGCGGGCTCCGCCAGCCCGCGATGCTCGAGGTAGCGCATGAAGCGCGCCTGGTAGATCGCGAAGAGCGGCCCCAGGCCCATCGAGCCGGTCGGGAACTGCCAGAAGTTGGGCATGAGCCACGGATGGCAATACGACGAGAGCCCGCGGCCTTCGGTCTCGCGCCGGTAGTTGTCGAGGTTCTCCTCGGTGAGGCGGCCCTCGAGGAAGGCGCGGGCGTACACGCCGGGAGCGGAGTGCGGCTGGAAGTAGACGAGATCGCCATCCTGGCCGGCGCGGAAAAAGTGGTTGAAGCCCACCTCGAAGAGATCGGCCGCCGAGGCGTAGCTCGCGATGTGGCCGCCGAGCTCGCCACTCGCGCGATTTGCGCGCACCACCATCGCGAGCGCGTTCCAGCGCACCAGCGACGAGATGCGCGACTCGATCTCGAGGTTGCCCTGGTACGGCGGCTGCTCGCCCAGCCCGATGGTGTTCACGTAAGGGGTGGCCAGCACCTGCGGGAGCGGAACCCGGCGGGTGCGCGCGTGCTGCAGCAGGCGGCGCAACAGGTAGGTCGCGCGCTCCGGGCCCTCGGCGGCGATCAGCGCGTCGAGGGCTTCGACCCACTCGCGGGTCTCGAGCGGATCACTGTCGGGATCGCGGGGATTGCCGACGGCACTGGGAATCGATGGGTCCATGGAGGTCCGTCGCCGGGTGGTGGGGCTGGGGAAGCTTACCTCGTCGCCGGCTGCCGCAGCAGCGGCGCGCGGCGGCGGCCCCCGATTCGCTAACGCGCTGCCTGCGTTCCGATCTCCCAGCGCACGCCGATCCACAGGCCGCGTGGCGCAGCGCTCGACCGAAACTGCTCGGAAACCGCGCTCGACGCATCGAAATCGCCGCGCGGGGTCGCGAAGAAGTTGCGTCCCAGCGCGCCGAAGGTTTGATAGCGGCGGTCGAACACATTGTTGATGCGCGCCGAGATCGTCCATCCGGCCCCGAGCTCGAGCGCCGCGTCCAGGTGGAGTGCGGCGAAACCGGGAATTGCCCCGTTGCGGTCCCGATTGCTTTCATCGCCCCTCGCGTATTGGCCCGACTGGGCGACCCAGTTCGCCCCCACCGACCCGGCGCCCCACTCGTATTGAAGCCGCAACTTGGCGCTGTGGCGCGGAACTCCGGGAATGCGCGCGCCCGGGCGAACCTCGATACGCCCGTCCGCACCGGCCTCGGAGTGGTCCGGCGAATACTGGACGAACCCGGAGCGGAACGTCGCATCGACAAATCCGTAGCGCAGAGCCCACGAGCCGCCGGCGCGCCGCCCGCTGAGTCCGAGCTCGACCCCCTGGCGTCGGGTGCTGCCGACATTCTGGAAATAGCCGGCATTGGTTGCGCCGCCGCCCGCGGCAATGAACTGGATGTCGTCGCGCAAATCGGTGCGAAACAGCGCAGCACTCCAGCCGAGTCCCGGGAGCGTGCCGCGCCCGCCCGCCTCGAGGGTCTTCGAAACGACCGCGGCGAGAGGCGGATCGGCGAGGAAATTGTTCGGCAGCTTGCAAGGCGCCTGGGGATCGGCGCAGGTCAGCTCGACGGGCGAGGGCGCGCGGATCCCTTCGCCGTACGACACGAACCAGGTCGCGCTGCTGGAAGGATTGAAATTCAAGCCGATCGCGGGATTGAAGCGCGCGAACGCATGGTCCCCGTCGAGCGCGGGAGCAGCACCGCTTTCGTCGCGGATCGTGACCCGGGTGCGGTTGTACCGTCCCGACAGCGACAGGGACCATTGCGGATGTACCTCGAAGATGTCGAAGAAATAGGCGCTCGCATTGCTCGAGCGGATGCGGACATCGGTCTGCACGGCGAACGCGCCGGCAGCTGCCGTGTCGCGGCGATCCCCGAACCAGGCAGGTTGCGTTTCCTGCCTGAAAGCGATCCCCGCCTGGTCGAGCGCGCCGCCCAGCGTGATCCGGTTGGGCTTTCCCGCGACCTTCCCCAGATTCGTCAGTTGCAGCGATGTGCCCATGCCGCGCTGCCGGGTGCGCCCTCGATCGTTGAACGCATTGGTGGCGTCGCGGCCTTCCTCGAGGTCCGCGAGGTAATCATCGTTCACGTTGCTGTTGAAAAACGTCGAATCGAGATGACGCCCGTAGACGCTGGCGCCCAGCAGCCACTCGCCGGTGAAGTGATGGCTCGCGGTCGCGTAGGCGAAGACCAGCTCGTTTTGCGTGATGTCGGGCCAGGTGTACGCCTGCCGCGGGTTGTCGAGGAGCGATCGCGGCAGCGCTTGCGTCCCCTGAAGCGCGGTGCGCGCGGCGACCACGCTCGCTTCCAGGCGCGAACCGTCCCCGCGCCATCGTGCCTTGGCGAACAACTGGTTGACGCGTGATGGCGAATGGTCGCGCCACCCGGTCTCCTCGAAGCTCGTGCCGGCCGTGAATACGTCCGCGCTTTCGCCGCTTGCACCCGCTTCCCACTCCACCGACCTGCGTCCCCACGAACCGCCATCGAGGCTCAGGGTCGCGCCCGGATGGGAAAATCCATCCTTGGTGCGCAACGCGAGCGCGCCGCCAAGCGTGTTGAGCCCGAATAGCGGATTGGATCCGGGATTGAGCTGGATGCCGGCGAGCGCGGGCTTCGGCACCAGGTCCCAGTTCACCACGTCGCCGAACGGCTCGTTGATCCGCACCCCATCCAGGAAGACCGACAGCCCCTGTGGAGTTCCGAGCAGCGGCGAGGCGAGAAAGCCGCGGAACGCGAGGTCGGGCTGGAACGGATTGTTCTGGCCGGGATTGATGGTGACCGATCCGGCGTTCTGGTCGAGAAACTCGGTGAGGTCGAGGTTGCGCTGCCGGCGCAGGTCCTGGCCGGTGCTCACCTGCACGTTCGCGGGAACCTGCCGGAGCGGCGCCGCGAGGTCGGGCAATGGCGTTGCGAAGACTTCGATCTTCTCCATGCCCGCCGGGACTTGCGAGTTTCCCGCGAGGGACGTCGCCGCGATGAGGGCCCCGGCCAGGAGTCGGGCACGACCGAGGCGACTTTCGGGCAGTTCGGGCCGCCGCATCGAGCGATTCCTTTGGCGAATTCGTTTCAAGCCGCCGCGCTTTGTACCATACCCACGAGGGTGCGGACCCCCGACTACCTCGGGAGTCGCGGGATCGAGGCCGAAAGCTTACCTCGGACGGGGCCGCAAACAGGCAGAATCATGTGATGCGCGAAGAAGACCTGCGACAGGTCCTGATGGTGAAGGCGATCGAGGAATCCGATCGCGACGCGACGATCATTCCCGCCGCCGACCGGGCCACGGCCGCGCGCGAGGCGATGCGCAGCCTCCCACAGGGCGATCCGCGGCTCCTCGTCGCGCGCGCGCAGGCGCTGCTGCCGAGGATCATCGCGCGCTTTCCTTTCGTCGAAGAAGTCCTTGCGCTTCTCGGGCCTTCGCGCGCGGTGGCCTTGGGCCTCGTCGTCACGGGCCTCGTCGTCGGCGGCGCCCTTTCCGTGCTCGACGGGTCGCGCCGCATCAACATCCTCGCCTTCCCCCTCCTCGGGGTCGTGGCATGGAACCTGGCCGTGTACGCGCTGCTGCTCGTGATGGCCTTTCGCCCGGCGGGCAGCGCGCCGGGGCGGCTGCGCCGGCGCTTCGCCTCGATCGGCTCGAGCCTCGCCGCACGCCTCATCGCGCGCTCGCGAGCGTTCAATGCGCCGCTCGCCGAAGCGCTCGAGGCGTTCGCCCGTGAATGGTATGCGGCCGCGCAGCCGCTGCTGCTCGCCCGCGCCACGATGGCGTTCCACCTCGCCGCGGCCGCCGTGGGCGTGGGGCTCATCGCCGGCCTCTACCTGCGGGGAATCGCATTCGACTACCAGGCGGGCTGGGAAAGCACGTTCCTCGACTCCGCCCGCGCGCGTACGGTGCTCGCGGTGCTGTACGGCCCGGCCTCGTGGCTCACGGGCATTCCCGTGCCCGACGCGGCGCAACTGGACGCCACGCGCTGGCGTGGAGCCTCCGCCGGCGGCGAGTCCGCCGCGCGCTGGATCCACCTGATGGCGGCATCGGCCCTGATCTACGTCGTGTTGCCGCGCCTCGTCCTTGCGCTGGTCGCGCTCACGGCGGCCATGCGCCATTCGCTGCGTGCCGCGGTTCCCGCGTCGCTGGCGGCGTATTTCCGCACCGCGTTCGCCGCTGTCGAGGGGGCGATGGCCCCCGCCCGCGCAGTGATCATGCCGTACGCTGCCGATCTCTCGCCGGGCGCGCTCGCGAAGCTGATCGCGTGGCTGCCGTCGGCCGTCGGGGCCCCCGCCACGATCGACGCGCGCGCGAGCGTGCCCTACGGAGAGGAAGAGCGGTTCCTCGCGGGCCTGCGCGACGGCACCGCCGCGGACATCGTCGTGCTGCCCTTCAGCCTCGCCACGACGCCCGAGGACGAGAACCACGGCGCGGTGATCGCGGGCGTGCGCGACTGGCTCGCGTCGCGCCCCAACACGCAGCTCCTGGTGGTGATCGACGAGGCGCCCTATGCACAACGGATGGCCGGCACGCCCGCGCGCATGGAGGAGCGCCGCGCGTCGTGGCGGCAATTCGTCGAGGCGCGCGGACTCAAGCCGTCTTTCGTGGACCTCGCTTCGTGAGCGTCAGCCTCAGCTTCGTCGCGCACACCAACGTCGGCAAGACGACGCTCGTGCGCACGCTCCTCAAGCGCGATATCGGCGAGGTCGCGGACCGGCCCCACGTGACCGAAGCCGCCGAGCGCCACCTGCTGCTCGACACGGCCCAGGGCGATCTCCTTTACCTGTGGGACACGCCCGGCTTCGGCGACAGCGTGCGGCTGCTGAAGCGCCTGCGCAACAGCGGCAATCCGATCGGCTGGCTGCAGACCCAGGTCTGGGACCGGCTCGTCGACCGGCCGTTCTTCTGCAGCCAGCGCGCGATCCGCAACGTGCGCGACGAAGCCGACGTGGTCCTCTACCTGGTGAATGCCGCCGAGGATCCGTCGTCGGGCGCCTACGTCGATGCGGAGCTGCAGATCCTGCAATGGGTGGGCAAGCCCGTGCTGCTGCTGCTGAACCAGGCCGGGGCGCCGCGAACGCGCGAGGCCGAAGCGGCCGACGAGGCGCGCTGGAACCGCCAGCTCGCGCTCCACGTGCGTGAGCGCGGCGTGATCACGCTCGACGCCTTCGCGCGCTGCTGGGTGCAGGAAGATCGCCTGCTGCACGCAGCAGCCCAACTGCTGGAGGCCGCGAAGCTGCCCGAGCTCGAGCGCCTGCGCGGCGCGTGGCGCGCGCGAAACCTCGAGGTCTTCCACGCCTCGATGAAGTCGATGGCCGAGCACCTCGCCGCGACCGCCGCCGATCGCGAGGTCGTCCCGGAAAAGCTCGACGCCGGCGCGCTGGCACAACGCGTGAAGCATTGGGTCACGCGCACACGACACGGCGGCAACGCTCCCGAGCCGGGTGTCGACGCGGCGATGACGGGCCTTTCGAAACGTCTCGAAGCGCGCACCCGCGAGGACACCGATCGGCTGATCGCGCTGCACGGCCTGTCGGGGCGCGCGCAGCAGCAGATCCTCGCCCGGACCGTGGGACAGTTCGAGGTGGCCAAGCCCGCCGATGTGGCCGGAACCACGCTTCTCGGCGGGCTCGTCACCGGGGCCGCGGGAGGACTCGCGGCGGACCTCTCGACCGGCGGCATCACGCTCGGTGCCGGCATGCTCGTCGGCGCAATCCTCGGTGCACTCGGCGCGGGGGGCGCAGCACGCGCCTACAACGTTCTCCAGGGCCAGGAGGACGGCCAGGTGCGATGGTCCGCCGAGCTGCTCGCGACCCAGGTGCAGGCCGCGTTGCTGCGCTATCTCGCGGTGGCGCATTACGGGCGGGGACGGGGCGACTGGGTCGAGGGCGAGGCGCCGGCGCACTGGCCGCCGTTGGTGGCCGAAGCAGCTCGGGGGCGCGAGGCCGGACTGCAGGAGGCATGGAGCTTTGCGGCCGAAAACACGCAAGCCGCCGCCGCACGGCTCGAACCCGAGCTCACCGCCGCGGCGCGCGACCTGCTGGTGCGCCTCTACCCCGAATCGGCGCCCATATTCACTGTCATGGAACGGTCACGGTAGGCGCGTAAATTCTCCCGAGTCCATTGATGGAAAAGGAGAAACCTTGAAACTCTCGCGCTGTTTCGCACCGGTCGCCCTCGCGGCGGCCGCGCTCTCGCTGCCCGTCCTCGCGGTCGACATCACCGGGGCCGGCGCCACATTCCCGTATCCGATCTATTCGAAGTGGGCCGACGCGTACAAGAAGACGACCGGCGCCGCCATGAACTACCAATCGATCGGTTCCGGTGGCGGCATCAAGCAGGTCACCGCCAAGACCGTCGACTTCGGCGCCTCCGACATGCCGATGAAGGCCGAGGACCTCACCAAGAACGGCCTGATCCAGTTCCCCGCGATCATGGGGGGCGTCGTGCCCGTGTTCAAGCTGGAAGGCATTCAGCCCGGACAGCTCAAGTTCACCGGCCAGCTCCTCGGCGACATCTACATGGGGAAGGTGACGAAGTGGAACGACCCGGCCATCGCCAAGCTCAATCCGGGCGCCAGGCTTCCCGCCGCCGACATCACCGTGGTGCATCGCTCGGATGGCTCGGGAACCACGTTCCTGTGGACCAATTACCTGTCGAAGGTGAGCCCGGAGTTCAAGACCGCCGTCGGCGAAGGCACGTCGGTCAAGTGGCCCGCGGGCGTCGGCGGGAAAGGCAATGAGGGCGTGGCCTCGTACGTGCAGAAGATCAACGGGGCGATCGGCTACGTCGAGTACGCCTACGCGAAGCAGAACAAGCTCTCGCATGGCCAGGTCCAGAACAAGTCAGGCAAGTTCGTCGAGCCCGACGACCTGACCTTCAAGGCCGCAGCCGCCGGCGCCGACTGGAAGTCCGTCCCCGGAATGGGCGTGGTGCTGACCGACCAGTCGGGCGACCAGAGCTGGCCGATCACCGGCGCCTCGTTCATCCTGGTGCACGCCAGGCAGGAGAAGCCCGAGAACGGCCGCGAGGTGCTCAAGTTCTTCGAGTGGTCGTTCAAGAACGGCGGCGCGATGGCCTCCGAGCTCGACTACGTGCCGATGCCCGACGCCGTGATCCGTGAGATCCAGACCGCGTGGAAGACGGTCACCGACTCCTCCGGCAAGGCGATCTACTGATCGCCGTACTGCCGCTTGCGCGCGAAGGGCGGCCTGGCCGCCCTTCTTTCCTTCCCGCCATCCACCGACCGATTCCCGCATGAGCGCCATACTGGATAATGCCAACGCCTCGGTCGCGCGCACCCCCGCGACCTCCGTCGGACACGCCCCCAGGCCGCCCATGCTGCGCAACAACGCCTTGATGGATGCGATCTTCCTGAACCTGACCCGGTTCTTCGCATTCGGGGTCTTCAGCCTGCTCGGCGCGATCATCGTTTCCCTGGTGATTGGAGGATCGCTGTCGATCAGGGAGTTCGGCCTCGAATTCCTCTGGACCGAGGAATGGGACCCGGTGCAGGAGAAGTTCGGGGCGCTGGTCCCCATCGTGGGAACGCTGGTCACCTCCGCCATCGCGCTCCTCATCGCCATTCCGGTGAGCTTCGGCATCGCCATTTTCCTGACCGAACTTTCTCCCGTGTGGCTGCGGCGCCCGCTGGGCACCGCGATCGAGATGCTCGCCGCGATCCCCAGCATCATCTACGGGATGTGGGGCCTGTTCGTCTTCGCGCCGCTCTTCCAGACCCACGTCCAGCCGTTCCTGAAGGCGACCGTCGGGCAGGTTCCCGGGCTCGGCCTGCTGTTCTCGGGCCCGCCGATCGGCATCGGCATGCTCGCCGCCGGAATCATCCTGGCCGTCATGGTCATCCCGTTCATCACCGCAGTGATGCGCGACGTGTTCGAGCTCGTCCCGGCGCTTTTCAAGGAATCGGCCTACGGGCTCGGCGCCACGACCTGGGAGGTCGTCTGGGGCGTGGTGCTGCCCTACACCAAGGTCGGCGTGATCGGCGGAATCATGCTCGGCCTGGGCCGCGCGCTCGGCGAGACCATGGCGGTCACCTTCGTGATCGGCAACGCGCACAAGGTATCCGCCTCGATCCTGCACCCGGGCACGACGATCTCGGCCTCGATCGCCAACGAGTTCACGGAAGCCGTCGGCGACCTCTACACCTCTGCGCTGATCGAGCTCGGGCTGATCCTCTTCCTCATCACCACGATCGTCCTGGCGCTCTCGAAGCTGCTGCTGATGCAACTGGAAAAGCGTGAAGGGGCGCGCACATGAGTGCCCTGGCACCGAGCGTCGTCGACAGCCGCAATCCCATCTACCGCCGCCGCCGGCGCATGAATTCCGTGATGATGGCCGTCTCCACGGCGGCGCTCGCCTTCGGGCTCTTCTGGCTGCTGTGGATCATCGGCGT
>JANMYH010000045.1:0-9705 GCA_031381925.1 Burkholderiales bacterium
CTTGAAGAACATCCTCATCCTCGCCGCCTTCGTGAACCTCGCGATCGGCTGCACCACCGCCCAGGAAAAGGCCGTTGCACCCGCGCCGGCCGCGGCCCCCGCAGCCATGACGGCGAAGGCGAGCTGCCCGGCACCGCCCCAGGACCTCGTCGTGAAGGACCTCGAAAAGGGAACGGGCGATGTCGCCGTGTTCCGCAGCGCGGTGCTGGTCGGATACACCGGCTGGGTCTACGACGGTTGTGCGAAGGACCTGAAGGGCGAGAAGTTCGATTCCTCGGACGGGCGCCCGACCCCGTTCGGCCTCGTGGTAGGCGCCGGCAAGGTCATCAAGGGTTGGGACGAGGGCCTGGTCGGAATGCAGAAGGGCGGCAGGCGCCTGCTCGTCATCCCGGCCGAGAAGGCCTACGGCGCGCGCTCGCCCACGCCGAAGATCCCGCCAAATTCGACGCTGGTCTTCGAGGTGGCGATGGTGGAAGTGATCACGACACCGCCGCCGGCCGCGCCGGCGAAATGAAGCTCACCAGCTCCAGCTTCGACGACGGAGCCGCGATCCCGGCGCAGTACGCGTTCTGCGCGCCGGATCCGAAGACCCACGCCACGCTGTCGAAGAACCAGAATCCGCATCTCGCATGGACCGAGGTCCCGATGGGAACGAAGTCCTTCGCGATCGTCTGCCACGACCCCGATGTTCCCAGCAAGGGCGACGATGTGAACAAGGAGGGGCGGGTGGTCCCGAAGTCGCTCGCGCGCGTGGACTTCTTCCACTGGGTGCTGGTGGACTTGCCGCCCCGCGTCGTCGGCGCGAACGTGGCCGAGTTCTCCTCGGCCGTCGTGCCGCGCGGAAAGCCGGGGCCGCAGGCGCCGCACGGCGCGCGCCAGGGCATCAACGACTACACCGGCTGGTTCGCCTCCGACGCCGACATGGCCGGCGACTACTACGGCTATGACGGGCCGTGCCCTCCATGGAATGACGAGATCGCGCATCGCTATGTGTTCACGGTGTTCGCGCTTGACATTGCACGCCTGCCCCTGGAGGGCCGCTTCGGGGGCAACGAGGTTCGCAATGCCGTCGAGAGGCACGTCCTCGCGCAAGCGGCCCTCACCGGCCGCTACACGCTCAACCCGGCGGTGAAGATCTAGGCTTCCCATGGTTTCGCGGCGCGGGTTCCTCGGCGGCGTGGGTGTGCTCTTCCTCGGTCCCGAGGCGCGCGCGGACGAAGGCGCCACCTGGGAGAGGTTGCGCAAGGGCGGTCTGGTGGTGCTGATCCGCCACGCTTTCACCGAGCCGGGCCTGGGGGACCCCGCCGGTTTCCGGCTCGGCGACTGCGCGACCCAGCGCAACCTTTCCGAGGCCGGGCGCGAGGAGGCAAGGCGCATCGGCGCGCGCTTCCACTCCGAGCGCGTGGCGGTCGCGAAGGTTTACACCAGCCCGTGGTGCCGCTGCCGCGAAACGGCGATGCTCGCGTTCGGGCGTGCCGAGGACTGGGCGCCGTTGTCGTCGTTCTTCGATCTTCCGCACGAGGAAGCGGGGTACAACGAGATCGTGAAGAAGCGCATCGCGGGCTATGCGCGGCGCAGTCCCGCCGGCAACGTGGTGATGGTGACCCACAACGTGAACATCGCCGCGCTGTCCCGCCAGTCCGTCGCTCCCGGCGAGATGGTGGTGATGCGCCCCGAAGGCTGCTGCGACGCCCGGATGATCGAGCGCCTCAAGGCCTGAAACCCTGGTTTCTCAGAGGTAGGCGAGGAGCCGGCCGCAGGCGATGATCGAGATCCAGATCGCGATCGACACGGCAACCGATGCGCGAGCAAGTCCCGGTGCGGCGGCGTTCGTGTCCCACCGCGCGACGCTCTGGTACGGACCGGTGTGGAACATCGCCGCGTTCATCCCCGCCGCAAGCAGGAGGCCCATCTTCACCTGGAACGCGCGGTTCGAGATGAAGTCCTCGGCGTGCGCCGCGAACATCATGAGTCCCGTCGGTACGATGAGCGCCAGCGCCGCCACGCTCCACGGCAGCAGGTGCCGCGCGAGCGCGCGCACCGGGATCTGCTTCGAGATCCCGAGCACCCGCAGGTCGAACATCACGACCGAGCCGACGAGCGTCACGAAGCCCACGATGTGCACGATCTCCACCGCGGGATACAGCCACAGGTTCTCGCGCATCGCCTTCGCGATGGCGAGCCCCTCGACGACGTTGGCCGGCGTCAACGCAGCTCGACGGTCTTGCCGCCGGACGTGATGCGCTCGGCGCGCATCTCCTCGGGCTTGTCGCGGTTGGCGTAGCCCACGACCGTCACGGTGCTGCCTATCTTCAGGTCGGCGGGCGGAAGCCCCCGGTTCTCCATGCGCGAGGGCGGGGCGAGGACCACGAGCCACGTCTTGCCGGGCGTGGCGAGGCGGATGTGGCCGTGCGGATGCTCGTAGCCCGACTCGAGAATCTTCCCGGTGAAGGTGAGCGGCTTGGTGGAGTCGTACTCGCTCCAGCCGTGATGCGCGGCGACGGGCAGGGCGGCCAGCGTCGCTGCCAGGCCGAGGATTCGGATCATTCGGTGCCTCCTTGCGTCGATCATTCGTCTTCGCCCGAGCGCAGCCACGCTTCGTAGTCGCGCCGTGTCTTCTTCGTGGGCCGGCCCTTGAAGCGCGGCTGCGGCATCGCCTTCATCTCGGCCGTGATCGCGGTGCGCCGCGCGCGGCTCGCTTCGGTTTCCTCGTAGAGCATGGCCGCGACAGCCGCGGGCCCGCGCTTTTCCGAGACGTCCTTCACCACGATCGAAAACTCGAACGGGGGCCGGCGGATCGCCACCGCGTCTCCCGCCTTCACGTCCTTCGCCGGCTTGGCGCGTTCCCCGTTTACCGAGACGCGCCCGCCGCCGATCGCCTCCACCGCCAGCGTACGCGTCTTGAAGAAGCGCGCCGCCCACAGCCACTTGTCTAGGCGCATGGAAAACGGTTGTCAGAGACCATTTTCCCCAGGGCGCAAAATGGTCTCTGACACCAGTTTTACCTCGTGGAGGTTGATGGGCATCGCGGTGCCGGTGTCGAACTCCGCGCCCGCGACGACTCCGGCCTCGGCGATGGCGCTCGCCGACTTCGTCTTCGCATACACGGAATACATCGCGCCGAGCGCGAAGTCCCGGCCCGAGCCGATCGCCCAGAAACGGTCGAACTCGAACACCTCGCGCATCGAGTAGACCGCGAAGATGCCGGTGGGATTGGCGATCATCACGGTCATCTGGCTCGACTCGTAGGGATCGTCGTCTTCCTCCTTCGGGTTGAGGAACGCCTCCTCCTTGAGTACCGGATGGAGCTTGCGGAAAGTCTCGTAGATCGCCGCGCGCCCGTGGAGGTCGAGGTCGGGGTTGCGCTGCAGGATGTTTTCCAGCACCAGCTGGTGGGCGGCGCTGCCGGCCACGCCGATGAACGACTCGCGATAGGCGACGACCTTCTGTGGCGAGCGGTCGTAGGCGGGCGCGAGGCGCGTGGTTCCGAAGGTGGTGAGCGAGTCGGCCGCGATGACCGCGGTGCCTGCCTTGCGGACGACGACGATGGTGGTCATTGCCTGGAGTGCGCCCCGAAAAAGACGCGATTCTACTGCCTGGGGACAGCGGCGAGGAAGGCGCGGCGCTCGTCCTCTTCGTCGATGTGGGAGGCGAGCTCCGCGTAGAGCTGCTTCAAGTCGCCCGACTTGCCGGCGGCGTCCTTGATGAGCAGCCGCGCGAGCGGTCCCACGTAGCTGGCGAGGCGCTTTTCGGCCTGGGCCAGGACTTCGGGCGTGAACGCCGAGCGTTTCGCCCCGGCCGTGGCGCCGGGTGCGGGGGGCGCTGGCGGGGCGGCCGGCTGGGTCCCGTGCTTCGCGGGCTTGTACGCGGCCACCTTCTTCAGGAACGCCTTCTGCTCGTCGGCGTCGGGAATCTGCTCGGCCAGGAGATTGAAAAACTCGTCGAAGCTGGTGGTCTCCGCGCGGCCCTTGCGGATCAGCACCTTTGCCAGCGGCCCCATGTGGCGCGAGAGCGACTTTTCGATCTCCGCCAGCGCCTCGGGCGAGATCGCGAGCACCGGCACCGGCTCGGCCGGGCGCATCGCCGTCTGGGTGCGCAGCGTCATGGTGGCGCTCACCGCCTTGCCCTGCAGCGCCATCAGCATCGCGGCCTGGAATTCGCGCGCCGTCTGGAAGCGCTCGTCGGGCTTCTTGGCGAGCGCCTTCGCGACCACGCCGTCGAAGCCGCGCGGAATCCCAGGGGCGAGCGTCGAGGGCGCCACCGGCTCGCTTTGGAGCACGTTGTGCATCACCGCGGCGGGCGTCTCGGCGAGGAAGGGGCTCGTCCCCGTGAGCAGCTCGTAGAGGATCACGCCGCTCGCCCAGAGGTCGACGCGGCCATCGGCCGGCAGGCCCATGAGCTGCTCGGGGGCCATGTGGGTGGGCGTGCCGACCACCGTGCCGACCTGGGTCAGCGACGAGGACTCCAGCCGGGCGATGCCGAAGTCCATGATCTTCACCTTGGTGCCCGGCAGGATCATCAGGTTCGCCGGCTTGATGTCGCGATGCACGACGCCCTGCTTGTGCGAGTAGTCGAGCGCGGTGAGCAGCTGCTTCATGACCTCGAAGATCTCGATCGTCTCGTAGCGCATGCCGGTGGCCAGCACGCGCTTCAGCTCCTGCCCGTCGACGTGCTCCATCACGATGAACGCCATGTCGCCGTCGTTGCCGAACTCGTAGACGCCGACGATTCCGGGGTGCAGCAGCCGCCCCCCGGCCTGGGCCTCGCGCTTGAATCGGGCAAGGGCCTCTTCGAGGTCGGCGGCGTCGAGGTACTCGGCGAGGATCGTCTTGATGGCGACCTTGCGCTCGATCACCGGGTCGAAGCCCTCGTAGACCATGCCCATCGCCCCCTTGCCAAGGGGGCGGGTCACGATGTACTTCCCGATTTTGGAAGGATGCTCGGGCATAGAAAGGTATCTGCGAGAGAGGTTTTTCGAGACAGCCCGCAAAACCTCTCCTGCAAAGAATCATTTCTCGATCAGCTTGAGCGCCTTCTGCAGGCTGCGCCGCATGCGATTGAACGAGGTGCCGAGAACGCTGATCTCGTCCGATCCCTTGCCGAACTCGGGCACGTCGAAGTCGCCCTGGGAGATCTTGTCCGCGGACGCCGACATGCGCGCGATCGGGCGGATGATCATGAGCGAGAGCATGAGGTTCAGCACGATGAAGGTGACCGCGAAGATCGCCGCGAGCGAGCCCATGAAGGTCATGAAGGCGTCGTTCGCGTTCTTGATCGGCAGCGCCATCGGCACCGAGACCACCTGCGCGCCGATCACCTCCTGGTGCTTCCAGCCGAAGCCGTTGTTCTCGCCGTAGAGCTTGATCATCGAGGCGGGCGCCGCGGAGGGCACGCTGTGGCAGGCGAGGCACGCCGCGTCCTTGATCTGGATCGGGCGCGCGATGTAGAGCATCGGCCCGGTTGCGGTCATTCGCTCGCCGGTGTATTCGGCGAGGCCCGCCTGGTTCCTGAAGGCGTTGACCACGTCGGCTTCCCACTCGACGGCGCGGTTGCGCGGGTTGGTGGGGTTGAGGGTCGCTTCCTTGTAGCTGTAGTCGGGATACTTCTTGCGCAGCGTATTGAAGGTCTCGGTCGCGGCGTACGCCGGCACCGTCTGCGGCAGAAAGGTGTCCTTAAGCTGGGACTCGAGATGTGGCTTGACCTGGGAGACGGTGTAGCCGCGAATGGACAGCGCCGCCTCCATCATGAGGCCCGCGTTGCGCAGCACCTCCTGCTTCGCGTTGTTCTGCAGCAGCTGGTGCGACACCCATGCCGATACCGCCATCCCCGCGCCGAACACGACCGCGAGCACGATGTTGAACTTGAGGCGCAGACCCATGTTTTCTCCCTGGATTCTTTTGCCGGACTCGCCCACCGCTGGGGCACAATTCCCGGTAGCTAAGGATACTCCGGGCCGATTTCCCATCGCATGAACCTCGTCAAGGGCTGGAGCGTGCCGCCAGGGCGTCGCCGCAGGCGACCGAGGCTGCCCAAGAACCACCATGGCAAGGTGGTGAAATCCGAATTGCGCGCTACCATCCCGAGATGAGCTTGTTCCCCGGATTTCGCGAGGAGCTCCTGGCCGTCGAGGGAGTGGACATCCACGCGGTCGTGGGCCCCCGGGTCGATGGCCCGGCGCTCCTGCTGCTCCACGGCTATCCCCAGACCCATGCGATCTGGCACAAGATGGCACTGCGCTTGGCGCAGCGCTTCAACGTGGTGGCCTGCGACCTGCGCGGATACGGGGACAGCGGCAAGCCGGCGACGACGGCGGACCACATGCCGTATTCCAAGCGCGTGATGGCGGCCGACCAGGCGGCGGTGATGCGCGCCCTGGGCCACGAGAAATTCCTGCTTGCCGGGCACGACCGCGGCGGGCGCGTCGCGCACCGCCTCGCGGTAGACCACCCGGAGCGCGTGATGAAACTCGCGGTCCTCGACATCGCGCCCACGCTCGCGATGTACGAGCAGACCGATGAAGCCTTCGCGCGCGCCTACTGGCACTGGTTCTTCCTGATCCTGCCCGCGCCGGTGCCCGAGCGCATGATCGGCAACGACCCCGGGCTGGTGCTGCCCGCCAAGATGGCGTCCGGAAGCGCGGGCCTCACGCCGTTCGCTCCCGAGGCCTGGGCCGAATACGTGCGCTGCTTTACCCCCGGGATGGTGCACGCGAGCTGCGAGGACTATCGCGCGGCCGCCTCGATCGACATGGTGCACGACCGCACCGACCGCGACGCCGGAGTCAGGGTCCGCTGCCCGCTGCTCGCGCTCTGGGGAGCCCGTGGGGTGATCGAAAAGTGCTTCAAACCGTTGGACGAATGGCGGCGCGTGGCCGAAGATGTGCGGGGCCGCAGCCTGCCTGCCGGCCATTACCTTCCCGAAGAAGTGCCAGAGCTCGTGGCGGACGAACTGGAAAGATTTTTCGCATGAACCCGAAAACCAGCCAAACCAGGAAGAAGCGCGAACCGGCGTCCGTCCCCTATCGCATCGCGGTCATTGCCGGCGACGGCATCGGCAAGGAAGTCGTTCCCGAGGGCCAGCGGGTGCTCGAGGCGGCGGGGCGGAAGCACGGCTTCACGCTGCAGTGGGACGAGAAGCTGTGGAGCTGCGAGTACTACGCGAAGCTCGGCCACATGATGCCCGGCGACGGCCTCGCGCAGATCCGCCACCACGACGCGATCTTCCTCGGCGCGGTGGGTTTTCCCGGCGTGCCCGACCACGTGTCCCTCTGGGGGCTCCTGATCCCGATCCGCCGCGGCTTCCAGCTCTACGCGAACCTGCGGCCGGTGCGCCTCATGCCGGGCGTGGCCAGCCCGCTCGCCAACCGCAAGCCGGGCGACATCGATTTCTGGGTGGTGCGCGAGAACAACGAGGGCGAGTACTCCAACGCGGGCGGGCGCATGCACGAGGGCACCCCGCAGGAGATGGCGACCCAGCTGTCGATCTTCACCCGCCACGGCACCGACCGCATCATGCGTTTCGCCTTCGAGCTCGCCATGAAGCGCGCGAGGAAGCACGTGACCTCGGCGACCAAGTCGAACGGCATCTCGATCACCATGCCCTACTGGGACGAGCGCTTCAAGGCGATCTCGGCCGAATACCCGAAGGTGAAGACCTCGCAGTACCACATCGACATCCTGACCGCCCATTTCGTCCAGCACCCGGACTGGTTCGACGTGGTGGTGGGCTCGAACCTCTTCGGCGACATCCTCTCGGACCTGGGGCCGGCGTGCACGGGCACCATCGGCATCGCCCCCTCGGCAAACCTCAATCCCGAGCGCGAGTACCCCTCGTGCTTCGAGCCGGTCCATGGCAGCGCCCCGGATATCTACGGCAAGGGCATCGCCAACCCGATCGGCCAGATCTGGTCGGGGGCGATGATGCTCGAGCACCTCGGGCAGAAGGCCGCGGCCGACGGCATCGTCGCCGCCATCGAGACGGTATTGAAGGAAGGGCCACGCACGCGCGACCTGGGCGGCAAGGCGAGCACGGTGGACGTCGGCAAGGCGATTGCGCAAGCCCTATGAACGAGGAGGGACTGGATGAAACGTCGTGAATTCCTGATCACCGGCAGCACCCTTGCCGCGTCGATGGCCATGCCCGCGCGCGCGGCCTATCCCGAAAAGCCGGTGCGCTACATCCTCGCGTTCGCCCCGGGGGGCGAGTCCGACATCGCGGCGCGCTTCCAGCAGGGTGTGTGGCGGAAGAAATTCGCCCAGGAGCTGGTGATCGAGTCGAAACCCGGGGCCGGCGGCGCGCTCGCATGGTCGCAGCTGAACGGCCTTCCCGGCGACGGCTACCACATCATGGGCACGAACCTGCCGCACATCGTGCTGCAGCCCCTCGAGGGCAACGTCCAGTACAAGACCGACGACATCACCAACGTGAACTTCTTCAACTACACGCCCGATGGCCTCGTGGTGCGCAACGAGTCGCCGTTCAAGACCTACCAGGATTTCATCGCAGCGGCGAAGGCGGACGCAGGCAAGCTGAACCTCGCGGGCTCGGGCACCAACTCCGCCAACCATGCAGCCCATGAGCGCCTGAACCAGGCGGCGGGAATCAAGACCACGTATGTGGCCTTCAAGGGCACGGGCGACCTGCTGTCGTCGCTCCTCGGCGGCCACGTGGATGGCGCGATGTCGTACTCGTCGCTCGCGCTCGCCCAGAAAGGCAAGACGCGCCTCATCGCGGTTGCGACGCCGCAGCGCCTCTCCTACTTTCCCGAGACGCCCACGTTCCGCGAGCTCGGCATCGACTGGGTCGATGGCGCCTATCGTGGCGTGGGGATGCCGAAATCCACGCCCGAGGAAACCCGCCGCCAGGTTTCCGAGATCTTCTCGGAGATCGGGCGCGATCCCGAATTCCGGCGCCAGATGACCGAGCAGGGCCTGGAGATCGTCGACATCGGCTACGACAAGATGGGAGCCTTCATGGAGGAGCGCAAGAAGGCGTACCTTTCCGCAGCGAAGCTGCTGGGGCTCGTAAGATGACGTCCGCGCACGGGATCGGACGGTGCTGCAGTGCATCATGCGGGGGGCGGGGGTTGCTGACATAATCGCTGCCTCGCCGTGGTTTTCACATACCGAAAAAAGAAGAGGGGACGCGCAATGAAGATCGGCCACCCGAAAGACTTCTGGGGCGGAGTGCTGTTCGCCCTGATCGGACTGATATTCCTGGTCATCTCGAAGGGGATCAAGCTCGGCGACTCGGTCCTCCTTCCCGGGTATGCCATGGGCACGCCCGCCCGGATGGGGCCCGCCTTCTTCCCCTTCTGGCTGGGGCTCATCCTCCTCGCCCTCGGCGTGTTGATCGCGATCATCGGCATGCGAACCCAGGGCGGCGAGGATTCGAAGTTGCCGAAGTACCACTGGGGCCCGATCCTCTGGGTATTGGGCGCTGTGGTGATGTTCGGGTTGATCCTCAAGCCCGTCGGCATGTTGCTCGCCGGCTTCCTGCTGGTCGTGGTCTCCAGCATCGGCAACCCCGAGAAATTCCACACGCGCGACGTGATCCTCCTGGCCTTCGGCCTGGTGATCTTCTGCGCGATGGTCTTCGTGTGGGGGCTCAAGTTGCCGATCCCCCTCTGCCCCGACATCGAGTCCCTGCAATCGGCCATCGGCATCTGCCGCGGCTGAGGAGAAACCATGGAACTGCTCAACAACC
>JANMYH010000081.1:0-15248 GCA_031381925.1 Burkholderiales bacterium
GCCCCGATCGAGACCAAGATCATCGAGGAGATCAAGAAGCCGCCGCCGGACACGCCGCCGCCGCCGCCGCCGAAGCTCGCCGCGCCGCCGCCGCCGTTCATCCCGCCGCCGGAAATCAACATCCAGGTTCCGACGATCGCCCCGCCCCCGACCATCACCACGGTGACGACGACTCCCCCGCCGCCTGGCCCGCCGGCCGTGATCGCGCCGCCCGCCCCGCCGGTCGCGGCCCCCGTCGTGCGCCGCGAGTACAAGGCGACGTCATGTCCGAGGCCGGTCTATCCGCGGCAGCTGCAGCGCGAGGGCGTTTCGGGAAGCGTCATTGCCCACGTGTACGTCACCCCCGCCGGTACGGTTTCGGAGGTGAGGATCGTGCGCTCGACCAACCGCCAGTTCGACCGCGAGGTCATCCGTGCGATGTCCCAGTGCCGCTACGCGCCGGAAGCCGTGGGCTTCATCGGCGAATACGAAGTCGATTTCAAACTGACGGACTGAAATCCGTAGTCATCAAGCAGCTCTCATCATCAGGAGACACATAAAATGAAACAACTCCAACGCCTGCCCGCCCTGTTCGTGGCCGCGCTCATCGCGTGCGCCTCGACCACGGCGCTATTCGTGGCGTCCACCGACGCGCGCGCCCAGGCGCCCGCGCAGCCCGCCGCAGGCGCAGCACCCGCCGCGGCGCAGCCCGCGGCCGAGGCTCCCAAGGCCGCCACGCCGACGCCACCGCCCGGCGCGGGCGAGCCCGGCAAGGAAGTCATCGAGAATCCCTACGGCCTCGAGGCGCTGTGGAAGCAGGGAGACTTCGTTTCCAAGGGCACGCTGATCATCCTGGTCATCATGTCGATGGGCAGCTGGTACATCATGTTCGTGAAGGTCTACGAGCAGATGAAGCTTTTCCGCCAGGCGAAGGACGTCCAGGCGAAGTTCTGGCAGGCCGGCTCGGTCCAGGAAGGCACCGCGAGCCTCAAGGAAGGCAGCCCCTTCCGCTACATCGCGGAGAGCGGGATCAAGGCATCCACCCACCACGAGGGCAAGCTCCTCGAGAGCATCGACCTCAACACCTGGGTGTCGATGTCGATCCAGCGCGCCGTGGACAACGTGTCGTCGCGCCTCCAGGACGGGCTTGCGTTCCTCGCGACCGTCGGTTCCACGTCGCCCTTCGTCGGGCTCTTCGGCACGGTGTGGGGCATCTACCACGCGCTGACCGCCATCGGCATCGCCGGCCAGGCCTCGATCGACAAGGTCGCCGGCCCCGTGGGCGAGGCGCTGATCATGACCGCCATCGGCCTCGCCGTCGCGGTGCCCGCGGTTCTCGGCTACAACTGGCTGGTCCGCCGCAACAAGGTGGCCCTCGAGCACCTGCGCGCCTTCGCTGCCGACCTGCACATGGTCCTGCTGAGCGGCACGGCGAAAGCCGCGGGCAACCGGCCCGTGGCCGCGACGAGGTAAGCCATGGCGATCACCGTCGGGCAAGGCGCTGCCGATGCCGAACAGGAGGTGATGGCCGCCATCAACACCACGCCGCTCGTCGACGTGATGCTGGTGCTGCTCATCATCTTCCTGATCACGATTCCGGTCGTGGTCCAGCAGATTCCCGTAAGCCTGCCCAAGGAGCGCAACGAGGTCACCCAGACCAAGCCCGAGAACATCGTCATCGCGGTCAACAAGGACGGCGACGTGTTCTGGAACATGGAGTACATGCGCGACTCCAAGGCGCTCTTCGAGAAGCTGAAGAAGGTCGCGGTCCTCGTGCCCCAACCTGAAGTGCACATCCGGGCCGATGAGGAGACGCGCTACGAGTCCGTCGGCCGCGTGGTCGCCACGTTGCAGCGCGCATCGATCCTCAAGATCGGATTCATCACCGAGCCTCCGGCCCGGACCGCCGCCGGCGGCTGACGAGAAGAACAGGAACCCCCATGGGCATGAACGTTGGCTCAGGCAGCGCGGACGCCGATCCCGAAGTGATGCTGGACATCAACACCACGCCGCTGATCGACGTGATGCTGGTGCTCATCATCATGCTGATCATCACCATTCCGGTCCAGACGCACGCCGTCAAGCTGAACATGCCGGTGGGCAATCCGCCGCCTCCGCCCACGCCGCCCGAGGTCATCACGATCGAGGTGGACTTCGACGGCACGGTGCTGTGGAACGGCGAGACGATCGCCGACCGCCCGACGCTCGAGGCGCGCTTCCGCGGATCGGCGACGGCGCCGGTGCAGCCGGAGTTCCACCTGCGGCCCAACAAGCTCGTGACCTACAAGCACGTCGCCGGCGTGATGGCTTCGGCGCAGCGCCTGGGCATCACCAAGCTGGGACTCATCGGTGCCGAGCAGTTCCTCGATTAGATGCCTGGAGACTCTGCAATGATCGCCCGCCTGCGCCCCGTCCTTTGCACACTGGCATTCGCCGCCTTTGCGTGCGCGGCACCGCTCGCCCACGCACAGTCGGGCGCGGTGCGTCCCGAGGTCGGCAAGCCGCTGCAGGCCGCGCAGGCGCTCATCAAGGCGCGCAAGGGGCGCGAGGCGCTCGTCGAGGTCGCGAAGGCCGAGGCCGTTCCCAACCGCACCGCCAACGAGAACCAGGTCATCCTGCAGATGAAGGGCAGCGCCGCGCTCGCCGCGGGCGACAACGATGCCGTCATCCGCGCCTACGAGCCGCTGCTGGAAGGCAGCCGCGGCTCGCCCCAGATGGCCCAGGCGGTGGCGGTGGCGTATTACCAGAAGAAGGAATACGCCAAGGCGGCGCAGTGGACCCAGCGCTACTTCAAGGACGGCGGCAACGATCCCGCGATGCGCACCGTGCTGCTGCAAAGCTACTTCCTCGGCAACGACTGCAACAGCGTGAACCGCCTGCTGGGCGACAAGGCCGACGCCGATAGCAGCAAGCGCGCGAGCGAGGAAGAGCTCCAGATCCTCGCCAACTGCTACCTGCGCCAGAAGGACACCGCGGGCTACGTGAACGCGATCGAGAAGCTCGTGGTCCATTACCCGAAGCAGCAGTACTGGACCGACCTGCTGTCGCGGGTGCAGAAGAAACCCGGATTTTCCGACCGCCTTGGCGTGAACGTATACCGCCTGCGGCTCGCCACCGGCAACATCGCCGGGGCCAACGACTACATGGAGATGGCCCAGCTCGCGATGCAGGCGGGCGTCCCGTCGGAAGCCAAGGCGATCATCGACAAGGGCTACTCGGTCGGGGCCCTCGGCAAGGGCGACCAGGCCGAGCGCCACAAGCGCCTGCAGGCGCTGGTCGACAAGACGCTGGCCGAGTCGCTCAAGAACCGCGCGCAGGAAGAGCGCGAGGCCCTCGCGGCGAAGGACGGCAACGACCAGGTGCGGATCGGCTTGAACTACGTCTACGAAGGCAACGCTGCGAAGGGGATCCCGCTGATCGAGCAGGGCATCAAGAAGGGCGGATTGAAGCGCCCCGAGGACGCCAAGCTGCGGCTCGGCGAGGCACAGCTCTATTCCGGCAACAAGCAGCGTGGCGTGCAGACGCTGCGCGACGTGAAGGGCAGCGACGGCACCGCCGACATCGCGCGCCTCTGGGTCCTGCACGCGCGCGCCTAGCACTGCTGGCCCCATAATGGGGCATGCATAGCGAAGACGAAAAGCCGGTCGCCGCACTGACGGAAGACCAGCGGGCGCGCCTCGACGAGTTCATCGAGGAAGAGGAGGGGAGCATCAACCGCTATCGCGGCTGGCTCGCCACTTTCCTCACCGCCGTCGCCGTCGGCGTCTCCGCGTTCCACCTCTACGCCGCGTACGGAATCATCCGCACCGACCTGCTGCGCGAGCTTCACGTCGGCATGGTGCTTTTCCTGTGCTTCATGCTGTTTCCCGTGCACCCGCGTTTCCGCAACCGGCTGCAGTGGTGGGACGTCGTGCTTGCGGTGCTCGCCGTAACGTGCATCGCCTACATGGTCTGGCAGGGCGACAGCTTCACCGACCGCAACATCACTCCCACCGCCTGGGACAAGGTGTTCGGCGTGCTGCTGATCCTGCTGGTGATCGAGGCGGCGCGGCGCAGCACCGGCTGGATCATGCCGGTGATCATCGGGTTCTTCCTCCTCTACGCGTTCGTGGGCCCGTGGCTGCCGTCACCCTGGACGCATCGAGGCTACGACCTCGACCGGCTTGTCGGCCACATGTACATGACGCTCGAAGGGATCTTCGGCACGGCGGTGGACGTCTCCGCGACGCTCATCATCCTGTTCACCATCTACGGCGCGTTCCTGCAGTTCTCCGGGGCGGGCAAGTTCTTCCTCGACTACTCCTTCGCGCTCCTCGGCGGCAAGACCTCGAGCGCCGGGCGCTCGGTGGTGCTCGCCTCCTTCCTCCTCGGCGGCCCCTCGGGCTCGGGAGTCGCGACGACCGTGACCATCGGCAGCGTCGCGTACCCGATGCTCGCGCGCGCGGGTTACGAGAAGAGTGCGGCGGGCGGACTGCTCGCCGCGGGCGGCCTGGGCGCGATCCTTTCGCCCCCGGTCCTGGGCGCGGCGGCGTTCCTGATCGCGGAGTTCCTCAGGATCTCCTACCTCGAGGTGATCAAGATGGCGGTGATCCCCACCGTCCTCTACTACTTCTCGCTCTTCCTGATGGTCGAGCTCGACGCGCGCAAATACGGCATGAGCCAGGGCGGCTACGAGGCGGTGGAAAGCGCGTGGACCCTCGCCAAGCGCTACTGGTACCACTTCCTGTCGCTCACCTCGATCGTGATCTTCATGCTCGTGGGGTTTTCGCCCACGGTGAGCGTGTTCTGGGCAACCGTCACCGCGTTCGTGGTGAGCTTCTGCCGGCGCGAAAGCGCCATGACGCCGAAGCGTTTCATCCAGGCGATGGAAGCCGGGACCACCGGGGTCATCAGCGTGGCCGCCACCTGCGCCTCGGCGGGCATCATCGTGGGAGTGGTCACGCTCACCGGGCTGGGGCTCAAGTTCTCGTCGATCGTGATCGCCTACGCGGGCGGAAGCCTCGGGCTCACCGCGCTCTACACCGCGTTGATCGTCTGGATCGTGGGGCTCGCGGTGCCGGTGACCGCTTCCTACATCATCTGCGCGGTGATCGCGGCGCCGGCGCTCATCACGCTCGGCGTCCCGGATTTCGCCGCCCACATGTTCATCTTCTACTACGCGCTGCTCTCCGAAGTCTCGCCGCCCACGGCGCTGTCGTGCTTCGCGGCGGCGGCGATCACCGGCGCGGATCCCTACAAGACGACCCTGCAAGCCTGGAAGTACACGATGCCCGCCTTCGTGGTGCCATTCTTCTTCGTGCTCGACCCGCTCGGCACCGGCTTGCTGCTGATGCTGCCCAAGGGTGCGACCTGGCTGCAGGTTTCCGGGATCATCGCCCTCAGCTTCGTCGCGATCGCGGCACTCGCCGCCGGGCTGCAGGGTTGGATCGCCACCCGCCTGAACCTGCTCGAGCGCGCACTGCTCATCGCCGGTGGTTTGTTGCTGGTGATGCCGCTCGTGAACGTGGGCTTCGCGGGATGGCAGGTCCCGATGCACGCCGACTGGGTCGGCATCGGCCTCATCGCCATCGCGCTGCTGGTCCACCTCGCGCGCTCGCGCGCCGCGGCGGCGCTCGCGTGAATCACCCTCTCCCCGGCCCTCTCCCACGCCACGTTCCACTCCCTGGGCGCCCGAGGGAGAGGGAGCAATCGTTGGACAGGTTTTCGCGACAATGAAGCGCCTTAAGACCGACATCCTCATCCTCGGCTCGGGGGGCGCGGGATTGTTCGCGGCGCTGCACGCACGCCGCGCCGCGCCGGACCTCGAGGTCACCATCGCGGTCAAGGGACTGCTCGGCAAGTGCGGCTGCACGCGCATGGTCCAGGGCGGCTACAACGTGGCGCTCGCGCCGGGCGATTCGGTCGAGCGCCATTTCATGGACACGATCGAGGGCGGCAAGTGGTTGCCCGACCAGGACCTGGCGTGGACGCTGGTGACCAAGGCGATCGAGCGGGTGCACGAGCTCGAGAACGAGCTCGGCTGCTTCTTCGACCGCAATCCCGACGGCACGGTCCACCAAAAGGCGTTCGCGGGGCAGACCTTCGACCGCACGGTGCACAAGGGCGACCTGACCGGGATCGAGATCATCAATCGCCTCGCGGAGCAGGCATGGGTCAGCGGTGCCCGGCGAATGGAAGAGCACCGCGCGGTCGAGCTGGTCATGGACGCAACCGGCCGCGCCGTGGCGGGAGTCCTGATGATCGACATGCGCACCGGGGAGCTCGTGTTCGTGCAGGCGCGCTCGGTGCTCCTGGCGACCGGCGGAGGTCCCACGATGTATCGGTTCCACACGCCGTCGGGCGACAAGAGCTGCGACGGGCTCGCCATGGCGCTGCGCGCGGGACTCGCCTTGCGCGACATGGAGATGGTGCAGTTCCATCCCACGGGGTTGCTGGCGGGACCCGGGACGCGCATGACCGGCACGGTGCTCGAGGAAGGCTTGCGCGGCGCGGGCGGCCACCTGCTCGACGGCGGGCACCGGCGGTTCATGGAGAACTACGATCCGCGCGGGGAGCGGGCCACGCGAGACGTGGTCTCGCGCGCGATCCTCGCGGAGATGCGCGCGGGCCGCGCGTCGCCCGCGGGCGGCGTGTACCTGTCGATGGCGCATCTCGGGCCTGCAAATGTCGCGCGCCAGTTCAAGGGCATGGTGGAACGATGCGCGGACTGCGGTTTCGACCTCGCGGGCGGCCTGGTCGAAGTGGTTCCGACCGCGCATTACATGATGGGAGGCGTGGAGTTCGCGGCCGACGGACGTACCGCGCTCGAGGGCCTGTTCGCCGCGGGCGAGGACACGGGCGGCGTGCACGGCGCCAACCGCCTCGGCGGCAACGGCGTCGCGAACTCCACCGTGTTCGGGGCGATTGCCGGCGACGCCATGGCCGCCTGGACCACGCGCGAAGGCGAGTGGCGCGAGCCCGGCACGCAGGCGCTCGAAGAAGCGCAGGCGCGCGCCCGCTTTCCGGTCGGCCGTCCCGCGGGCAGAATCGAGGGCGTGCGCGAGGCGCTCTACCAGCTGATGTGGGACGACGTCGGGATCCTGCGCGATGGTCCCGGGCTCGCGCGCGCGGGTTCGCAGCTGGTCGCGCTCGGCCAGGAGCTGCGCAACATCGGCATCGCCGGCACCGACCTTCGCTACAATCTCACCTGGCACGACTGGTTGAATCTCTCCAACCTGATTGCGGTGAGCGGCGCCATTTGCGCGGCGGCGCAGGCCCGCACCGACTCACGCGGAGCGCATTTCCGCGAAGACTTTCCCGAGACCGGGGATCTGGAAGCATCGGCGTTTTCGCGGGTCCGCCTTTCTCCCTCTCCCATGGGAGAGGGTCGGGGTGAGGGTGGGATGAGCTTCCACGTCGATTTCCAGCCCGTGAAGTTCACCCGCGTACGCCCTGGACAGACGCTGCTCGCCGCATGACCACCACCCGCATTTCCGCCATCGAGCTCGAACGCGTCATGAAGGCGGCGCTGGTGCGCTCGGGGGCGACGAATGCGATGGCCGAGGCCACTGCGCGCGCGCTCACTGTGGCGGAGCAGGAAGGCACGGCATCGCATGGGGCTTCGCGCATTCCGCAGTACTGCGGGCACCTGAAGAACGGCCGGGCGAAGGGCGACGCGGTGCCCGCGGTGGTGCGCGACTCCAAGGCGGCGTGCGTGGTCGATGCGCGGGGAGGCCTCGCCTTCGAGGCGTGCGGCCTCGCTGCGCGGGAGGCGGCACGGCGCGCGCACGAGTTCGGCGTCGCGTTCGTCGCCGTGACCAACAGCAACCATTTCGGCGTTGCCGCCCACCACCTCGGGCCGATCGCGGCGGGCGGCCAGGTGGGAATCGCGATGGGAAATTCGCCGGCGGCGATTCCCGCCTGGGGCGGAAAGCGCGCCCTCTTCGGAACCAACCCGATCGCGGCCGTGTTCCCGCGCCGCGCGCAGCCCGCGCTATCGATCGACTTGTCGCTGTCCGCCGTGGCGCGGGGCAAAATCATGGTGGCGGCGCGCGACGGCAAGGCGATTCCGGAGGGTTGGGCGATCGACGCACAGGGCCGTCCCACGACCGACGCGAAGGCCGCCCTCGAAGGCAGCATGCTGCCGGCCGGCGGCGTGAAGGGCGCGATGCTCGCGCTCACCGTGGAGCTCCTCGTGTGCGCGCTATCGGGCGCCGCATTCGGCTTCGAGTCCGACAGCTTCTTCACCGACGCGGGCCGGCCTACGCGCATCGGCCAGGCTTTCATCGCGATCGATCCGCAGGCGCTGGCCGGCAACGACGTGTACCTCGAACGCGTCGAGACGCTGGTCGCGGCGATGACCGAGGACCCCGACGTGCGCTTGCCGGGCGAGCGACGCGCGCGCAACGCGGAGCGTGCGGGGCGCGAGGGGCTGCTGGTGCCCACGGATCTGCTGGCACGCATCCATGACCTCGCCGGGGAGGCGCGGCGCGATGCCTGAAGCATTCCAGGCGTGCTTGAGGACACCATTCGCGACCCTCGGAATCACCACGTCCGACACGCACCTGACGGGCGTGCGTTTCCTGTCGCTCGATACTCCAGCCAAGTCGCCGCGCCGGGATTCGATCGCGCACCTGGCGTGCGTGCAGTTGCAGGCCTATCTCGACGACCCACGCTTCGAATTCGACCTTCCGATGCAGCTCTCCGCAACCCGGCACCGGCTCCAGGTGTGGGAGGCGATGCGCCGCATCCCCCCGGGAAGGCTCAGTACCTACGGCGAGATCGCGCGCGAGTTGCGCTCGTCAGCGCGCGCGGTGGGTGGCGCCTGCGGCGCGAACCCCGTTCCGGTGGTGGTGCCGTGCCACCGCGTCGTCGGCGCCCATGGCGCGCTCGGCGGCTTCATGGGCTCGCGCGAGGAGGGCTTCGAGCTTGGCATCAAGCGCTGGCTGCTGGGACATGAAGGCGCAATCTGAGGCGGCGACACGCCTGCTCGACCGGTTCTCCGACGGCCTGTGGCTGGAGGATGGGCTCGCGCGCAACACCATAGAGAGCTATCGCCGGGACGTGTCGCAGTTCGCGCAATGGCTCGAATCGGCCCACGGAAGGTCGCTGATGGAAGCCGCGAGCTCGGACCTGCAACGCCACCTCGCGTGGCAGATCGAGTCGCGCCACGCCAAGCCGCGCACCACCAGCCGCCTGGTGTCGTCGCTCAAGCGCTTCTTCCAGTTCGCGGTGCGCGAGGGACTTCGCGGCGACGACCCCGCCTCCGGCCTCGATTCGCCCAAGCTGCCGCGATCGCTGCCGAAGTCGCTCTCGGAGGCGGAGGTGGAGGCGTTGCTGGCCGCGCCCGACGTGGCCACCGCGCAGGGGCTGCGCGATCGCGCCATGCTCGAGACCCTCTACGCGAGCGGCCTGCGCGCCTCCGAGCTGGTGGGTGTCAAGACGGTGCAGGTAAGCCTCGACATGGGCGTGGTGCGAATCCTCGGCAAGGGCGCCAAGGAGCGGCTCACGCCGCTCGGGGAAGAGGCCGTGTCCTGGATCGAGCGCTACCAGCGGGAGGGGCGGCCGGACCTGCTCGGCGCACGCAAGTCCGACGCGCTCTTCGTCACCGCGCGCGGCGCCGCGATGACGCGGCAGGCGTTCTGGGGGCTCGTCAAGCGCTATGCCCTCATCGCCGGCATCGCTCGCGCCGTCTCCCCGCACACGCTGCGCCATGCGTTCGCCACGCACCTGATCAACCACGGGGCGGACCTGCGCGTCGTGCAACTGCTGCTGGGGCACGCCGACATCTCCACCACCCAGATCTACACCCACGTCGCGCGCGAGCGGTTGAAATCGCTGCACCGCAAGCACCACCCGCGCGGATGATCGACACCGCGCAGCTCTCGCCGTGGCTGTTCCTGGTTGCCCCGCTCGTGATCATCGTCGCGTACACGGTGTTCGGGCTGAGCGGCTTCGGCTCCACGGTGATCGCGGTGCCGGTCCTCGCCCACTTCCTGCCGGTGTCGTTCCTCGTCCCGCTGATGGCGTTGCTCGACCTCGCCTCGGCGATCTTCATCGGTACCTCGGGCCGCCAGCACCTCTCGAAGGCGGAGCTGAAGCGCCTCCTCCCGTGGATGTTCGTGGGGTTCGTGATCGGCGTGACGGTGCTGGTGGGGGTCCCCGACCGGTACCTGCGCGTGGCGCTCGGATTGTTCGCGGCGATCGTCGGAATCTCCAGTATTTTGAACCCCACGCTGCGCAGCACGATCTCGGGCCTGTGGGCGATTCCCGCGGGCATCGCCGGCGGGGCGATCGCGACCATCTTCGGCGCGGGCGGACCGATCTATGCGACCTACCTGTCGGGCCGGCTCAAGGACAAGAGCCAGATCCGCTCGACCGTCTCCACGCTCATCTCGATCTCGGCATTCAGTCGCGCCGTGGTTTACGCCGTGACCGGGCTGCTGATACACGCGGCCCTGCTCGGCGGGGCGGCGCTGCTCTCGCCATTCGCCTACCTGGGCGTCAGGCTCGGCAATCGCATCCACGTGGGGCTCACCCAGGAGCAGATGCGCCGCGCGATCGGCGCGCTGCTGCTGCTCACCGGGTTGAGCCTGCTGGTGAGGTCCCTCCTGTGACGCAGCGAACCCGGGGACGCACCGCAAACCAGGAAAGATCATGAACAAGGGTCTTTCCCCTGCTACCGCTTTCCTCGCCCGGCACGGCGTCGCCTATACCGAGCACGAGTTCGAGTATCTCGAGCACGGCGGCACCGGCCACTCGTCGGCTTCCATGGGCGTGCCGGAGCACCAGGTGATCAAGACGCTGGTGATGGAGAACGAGCGCGGCGAGCCGCTCATCGTGCTGATGCACGGCGACCGCAAGGTGTCGACCAAGGAGCTCGCGCGCCAGGCGGGCGTGAAGCGCATCGCGCCGTGCAAGCCCGAGGTGGCCACGCGCCACTCCGGCTACCTGATCGGCGGAACGTCTCCCTTCGGCACCCGCAAGGCGATGCCGATCTACCTGGAGCGCTCGATCCTCGGCCTCGAGCGCATCTACATCAATGGCGGGCGGCGCGGCTACCTGCTGGGGATGGCGCCGGCGGAGCTCACGCGCGTGCTTTCGCCTTCGCTTGTTGAGGTGGCGCTGGAGGAGTAGCCTTCCCCGAAATTCCCAGGGAGGGAACCATGAGCGCCACCGAGATGCAGGGCACGCCGCCGACGCAGCCGATCGACCCCGAACTCAACCTCGTGCTGCCCGGGCGGGGCCTGCCGGTGAGCTCCGGCTGGGGCTGGATCGCGGAGGGCTGGCGGCTCTTCGTGCGCGCACCGCTCATGTGGATCGTCGCGATCGTGGTGCTCTTCGTTATCGCGGTGGTGATGAACTTCGTGCCGATCATCGGGACCCTCGCCTTCCAGTTGCTGCAGCCGGTGTTCGCAGCGGGGTTCGTGGTCGCCTGCCGCTCCCTCGAGAAGGGCGGCGAGTTCGAGCTCGAGCACCTCTTCGCCGGGTTCACGCGGCGCCTCGGCAGCCTCGTGGTGGTCGGGCTGCTGTTCATGCTCGGGTGGGTCGCGATCGCGCTGGTTTTCGTGGCATTCGCGGGGTTCGCGCTCCTCGGGGCGATGATGACCGGCGACTCGGGAGCCATGATGAACGCGTTTGCCTCTTCGGCGATGACGCTCGCCCTCGGCACCCTGGTGGCGCTCGGCCTGATGGTGCCGCTGATGGCGGCCTACTGGTTCGCGCCGGCGCTGGTGGTCATGCACGACATGGCGCCGATCACCGCGATGAAGGAGAGCTTCTTCGCCTGCTTCCGGAATTTCTTCACGTTCGTGCTCTACGGGATCGTGATGACGGTTGGCGCGTTCTTCGCTTTGCTGCCTTTCGGCCTGGGCTTCATCGTGTGGATCCCGGTGGCGATCGCCTCGACCTACGTCGCCTATCGGCAGATCTTCACCGAGGCCTAGACCAGGCGCCCCAACGCGGTGAGCAGCAGGGAGAGCAGGATCGTGGTGGTGATCGGCAGGTACAAGGGCTTGCCGCGCCAGCGCACGGTGATGTCTCCCGGAAGCCGGCCCAGGCCGTAGCGCGTGAGCCAGGGCGTCAGCAGCATGATCGCGAGAACGCCGACAGCAAGCACCAGCAGCCACTTCAGCATCGCGTCATGCGGCCTCGCCGCGGCGTCTCTCGAGGACCACGCCCACCTTGCGGACGTTGCGGATGTGCCCGAGCTTCGCCACCGAGAGGCGCACCCACGGCGCCTTGAAATCGCCGGTGACGATGGCGCAGACGTGCTCGGCGAGGGCTTCGAGGAGCTTGAAGCGGCGCTCGGCCAGCTCCGAGACGATGCGCTCGACCACCTCGCCGTAGTGCACCGTATCGTGGATGTTGTCGCTTTGGCCCGCGGCGGTGCCCGGGATCCCGATCTCGATGTCCATCTCGAGCGTCTGGGCGCGCTGCTTTTCCCACTCGTAGATCCCCACCCAGGCGTCGACGCGGAATTCCCGGATGAAGATCGTGTCCATGGGCGCGTATTGTAAAGTATGGCCATGACGGCGTTCCTCTGCGCACTTGGGGGCTACCTGGCCGGCTCGATCCCGTTTGCGCTCCTCGTGAGCCGCGTGATGGGCCTGCCCGACCCCCGCACCTACGGCTCGGGCAACATCGGCGCGACGAACGTGCTGCGCTCCGGCAGCCGCATCGCCGCGCTCCTCACGCTCATCGGCGACGCCGGCAAGGGATGGGCGGCGGTTCTCACGGCGCACGTCCTGGGCATGCCCGGTGAACTGGTGGCGCTCACGGGCTTCGCGGCGTTCCTCGGGCATGTCTTTCCGGTTTGGCTGCGCTTCCACGGCGGCAAGGGCGTGGCGACCGCGGCCGGCGTGCTGATCGCTTTCGACTGGCGCCTCGGCCTGGCGGTGGCGATCGCATGGCTCACGGTGGTCGTGGTCTCCCGCTACTCGTCGCTGGCCGCGATCGCGGCAGCGCTCTTCGCGCCGTTCGCGGCCTGGCACCTCCTGGGCGCCGGCCCGGTCTTCGCCGCCACGGTTGCGATGAGCGTGATCCTGGTGGCGCGCCACCGCCTCAACATCGCCAAGCTGCTGCGCGGCGAGGAAAGCCGCATCGGGCAGAAGAAGAAGCCCGAGGGCGCGGGGGAAGCGGCATGAGCGTCGAGGACGAGCTCGACTTCACCAAGATGCCCGCGACGCCGCCGACTCCTCCGCCCCCGGAGAAGGTCGCGAGCGCGAAGAATGAAGCGGCCACCGGCAGCCCCGAGCTCGCGAAGACGGGCTTCTACGTCGCGATGGCCCGCCACGCAGTCTCGGGGCGCGTTCCGCCGCGAAGCGGCGATCGCCACTCGGTATTCGTGGTCGAGGACGACAGCGATCTCCTGAAGCTCGTGGGCGAGGTGCTCGCGAAGGCCGGGTTCCTCACCCGCTTCGCGCGCAATCGCACCGAGATCAACGCCGAGTTCAACAAGCCGCCGCTTCCCGACATCGTGCTGCTCGACGTGTCGCTTCCGGACGCGGACGGCTTCCAGATCCTCGAACGAATCCGCTCCAACCCGAAGCTGTCGAAGCTGCCGGTCATCATGATGACGGGGAAGTCCGAGGTGACCGACGTCGCGCGCGGACTCTCGCTGGGCGCCGACGGCTACGTGACCAAGCCGTTCAAGATCAGCGGCCTGGTTGCCGCGATCAACACCGTCCTCGGGATCGAGTAGCCCTAGCGCTTCGGCGGGAAGCGCCACCAGGTGGCGGCGACCAGCGCGCCGAATGCCGTGTAAAGCGTCGTGAACACCCACGCCGGCCCATTCCAGAAGAGCCACGCGTGGACCCAGCGCTGGATGAACCCGCGCCCCGAAGCCTCGCCGCGCAATGCGTCCTCCCACGCCGTGAGGGGGCACACGACGCCGAGTATCGCTTCCAGCACGACGCAGGCGATCGCAGCGAGGTGCAATCCGCGGAACCAGGGGTCTCGCGCGAACGCCATGCCCCTGGCGAGTCCGATCCATATCGCGACGAGGCCACCGACCACGAACAGGACGAAGGCCGCGTGCAGGACGAGGATCGCGTCGGCGAGAAGCCCGTCAGTCGGCGGCGTGAGCCGGCTCCTTGGACTGGGCCCCTGCCTGCACGGGGGCGACACCCGCGGTCGGCCGGACCGGCCCCGCTTTCGGTGTCGGGTAGGGATAAAGAATGTTGAGCGCCGCGCTCGCCCCGTTGGCCTGCACGATGCGGCAGTGCTCTCGCCGCAGAAGGCCCGGGTGCGCGGCGCCGCACGCGTGGGCGATCATCTCGATGTCCTTGTTCATGCCGGTCGCGTAGTTCGCATCGCGCTGCCACTTCTCCTCGACCACCAGGCCGCGTTGCAGCCGCGCGTTGTGGGTGGTGATGCCGGTGGGGCAGACGATCACCGCGAAGACCACGATGGCCAGGAGCGTTCCCGCCCCGACCGAGAGAATCCTCAGCGCCTCGGACATGTCCCCTCTCCCCCTGCGTCGCCCTTTGGAGACCGGGCGTGGTGGTCAGTATAGCCTCGCGAAACACCGACGAACGAAGCCACGTGAGGCTGCCAAGGGGCATCAAACCATGCCGCGCGCGGCGAGCTCGTCCTTGAGGTAGGCGTAATAGATCGGCGCGGCGATCAGGCCCGGAATTCCGAATGCGGATTCCATGATGAGCATGGCGAGCAGCAATTCCCACGGGCTCGCCCGGATTTGCGTGCCCACGATGCGCGCATTGAGGAAATACTCAAGCTTGTGCACGATGACCAGGAACAGGAGCGAGCCCAGCGCGAGTGGCAGCGACACGCTCAGGCTCACCACGACGATCACGGCGTTCGAAATCAGGTTGCCCACCACCGGGAGAAGGCCGGTGATGAAGGTCAGGGCGACCAGGGTCTTGGCGAATGGCAGGTGGATGCCGAGCAGCGGCAGGATCGCGGCCAGGTAGATCGCGGTGAAAAGGGTGTTCAAGGCGGAAATGCGCACCTGGGCAAACACGACCCGCCGGAAGGCATCGCCGACGCGGGTGGCACGCCCGGAAAGTGCGCGGTCGAGCGGTCCGCCGCCTTGCGCAGGCAGTGCCTCGCGAAGCGACACCATCGCGCCGATGATCATGCCGATCAGGATGTGCGCGATCCCGTGTCCGAGCTCACCCCCCAGGGTGCGCAGCTCGCGCGCGTGCTCTCGAAGCCATTCGATGATGGCGATTTTCAAGGTGTCGGCGTCGCCTGGAATGGTTTCGAGCATCCATTCGGGGAGCTTGCCGCGCGAGCCTTCGATGATCTCGGCCATCCGCTGCAGCAGC
>JANMYH010000124.1:0-6248 GCA_031381925.1 Burkholderiales bacterium
ATTCGGCGCAATCCCCACGCCATCATCCTCGACCGTCAGCTCGGCTTTGCCGTCGTCCAATCGCTTTAGCAGCACGCGCACCTCGCCGGGCTTGTCGTCGGGATAGGCATATTTGAAGGCGTTGGTGACCAGTTCCTGCACGGCCACGCCCAGGCTGACGCTGGCGTCGGGGCGTAGCGAGATCGGCTCCAGATAGCATTTCAGGATGGCGGTATGGCCGTCCTTCTTCATCGCCGTTTCCAGGTTGCCCAGCATGGCTCCCAGATAATCGTCCAGCGCCACGTTTGTCACATCTCCTGATGTATAGAGGCTCTTGTGAATCAGCGAGATCGCATTGATCCGCGATTGCGTTTCGCGCAGCGCATCCTTGGCCGCCGTATCGGTGACGGCACGCATTTGCATCCGCACAAGCACCGCCACCAGCTGCAGGCTGTTGGCCACGCGGTGATTGACCTCCGCGAGCAGGACTTCCGCGCGTTCCCGCGCCATGGCCAGGTCGGCCGTGCGGGTCTTCACACGCTCTTCCAGGTTCAGGTTGGTTGCCCGCACTTCGTCGCGCGCCAGCTTCAAATCCCGCCCGTTGCGGTAGACGGTAAAGGCCACCGCAAGCACCACCAGGATGATGACCACGGCGGCGCCCGCCGATATCCAGCGCAACAGCGATGCATTGCGTTGCTGTTCTGCGCTGTTGAGCGCTGCGTTCTCGTCGGCGATCAATATCGCGCCATAGAGAAAGACGTTGATTTCATCCATCAGCGTCTTGCCGCGATTGCGCTGGAGCAATGCCATGGCGTCGGCATCGCGGCCGGCGCTCTTCAGCGCAATGCTCGAGTCCATATCGGCGATCTTTTCGCCTACCGCTTCCGACAACCTGGGCAGCATGGCTCGATTGGGGGCATCCGGCGCAATCGTCCGGCTCAGGTCATCCAGCTCCTGCTGCGATCGCGTCTTGGCCGTGTCGTAAGGGGCCAGGTAAATCTGGTTGCCGGTCAGGAGAAATCCGCGTTGGCTCGATTCCGCGGTGCGCAAATGATCGCGCAACTCCACCGCCGCAATGCGGATCTTGCGCTGCAACGCCGATTGCTCGAACAGGCTGTTGCCGCGTTCCACCAGCCAGATGGTGGTGCCCACGATCACGATCAGCGCCAGGAAGCCGATCGTCAGGCCCGCGCCAACGCCTATTGCCAACTTCCTTCGTCCGAACATCACTCAACTTTCAAAGTGCTGGGTGGACAAAAAATAGAGCGCGCGCTCCTTCGCTCTATGTCCATGCTGAAAGCGCCACGTCTTTGTTTTGTACATTTTCGCGTCGAAACGGCGTGGCGAACAGTTTACCCGGGATAGCTTTACATCCCCGCTTCCGGATGCATCACGGCGCATGCTCTTATTCAATGCGTCACTAGCTTCGTTGCTTCTAGCTTTGCGGCGGGCGAGCCTTTGGCGCCCACCTCCAGCCGAGGAGCGAACCGGCCAGCCGGGTGCGCTACCATCCGGGTCTGCAGCTCGTGTACCCATAAATAGGAGGAGACCATGCGTGCCATCGCCTCGGCCGCGCGCGCTTTCGCGTTCGCGCTCGCCTGCTTCGCCACCCCGATTCTCGCCGCGTACCCCGAAAGGCCCATCACCCTCATCGTGCCTTGGGGCGCGGGCGGCGGCACCGACGCCACGGCGCGCATCATCGGCAGCCTGCTCGAGAAGGAGCTCGGACAGCCGGTGAACGTCGTAAACCGCACCGGCGGCTCCGGCGTGGTCGGCCACCAGGCGATCGCGTCCAGCCCGGCCGACGGTTACACCATCGGACTGATCACGGTCGAGATCGGCATGATGCATTGGGTCGGCCTCACCACGCTCACCGCCGCCGACTTCACGCCGATCGCAGTCGTGAACGCCGATCCCGCGGGGGTGAACGTGCGGGCCGACGCGCCCTACAAGTCCGTGAAGGACCTGCTCGCGGCGGTGAAGGCGAACCCCGGCAAGTTCAAGGCCTCCGGCACCGGGCAGGGCGGCATCTGGCACCTGGCGCTCGCGGGGCTCCTCAAGGACCAGGGTCTCGATCCGGCTTCCGTTCCGTGGGTCCCGTCCCAAGGCGCGGCGCCGGGATTGCAGGATCTCGTTTCCGGCGGCGTGGAGATCGCTCCCTGCTCCATTCCCGAGGCGCGCTCCCTCATCGACGCGGGCAAGGTGAAGGCGCTCGCGATCATGGACGCGACTCCCCCGGCGCTCTATCCCAACATGCCGACGTTGAAGCAGGAGCTCGGCAGCAACTGGACCATGGCGGCGTGGCGCGCGATCGCCGCACCCAAGGGCCTGCCTGCCGATATCCAGGCGAAGCTCGTCTCGACGCTGAAGAAGGTGCACGACTCGAAGGAATTCCGCGACTTCATGGCCGCGCGCGGCTACGGCGTCCTCTGGTACGGACCCGCGGACGGCGCGCAATTCATGGCCAAGTCCGATGCGGACCTGGGGGCGGTGATGAAGTCCGTGGGAATCGCGAAGTAGTGAAAATCAATGACGCCATCACCGGCGTCGCGCTGATCGTCCTCGGCATCGGGATCCTCTGGCACATCCAGGGGTTTCCCGAGATGCAGGGGCAGAAGTACGGGCCGGCGTGGTTTCCGGGCATCGCCGCCGCGGGGCTTGCGCTCTGCGGCCTGGGACTCGTGTATCAGGGCGTGCGCAGCCGCGTCCCGTGGATCGCGCTCGACGATTGGACGCGCCGCCGCCGTCCGGTCGCCGGGTTTTTCGCGGTCATTGCCGGTCTCGCGTTCTACGTCGTCGCCTCCAACCCGCTCGGCTTCCATGTCACGAGCGTCCTGCTGCTGGTCGCATGGCTTCGCATCCTCGGCGCGCGCTGGCCCATCACGCTCGTCGTCGCGATCGCGGCGCCCATCGTGATCCACCTCGCGTTCTACAAAGTGCTTCGCATCCCCCTGCCCTGGGGCGTGCTCGAGCGTTTCGCTTTCTAGCTGTGGTCGCCAACTTCGCGGCCGCCTGGGCGCTCGTCTTCGATCCCTACGTCTTGTGGGTGATCTTTGCTTCGGCGATCTTCGGCCTCTTCGTGGGCGCCATGCCGGGACTCACCGCGACCATGGCCACCGCGCTCCTGGTGCCGGTCACGTTCTTCATGGCGCCGGTGCCGGCGCTCGCATCCATCGTGACGGCGACGGCGATGGCGATCTTCGCGGGCGACATCCCCAGCTGTTTCCTGCGCATGCCGGGGACGCCGGCATCGGCCGCGTACACCGACGAGGCCTACGCGATGACGAAGAAGGGCCAGGGCGAGATCGCGCTCGGGGCGGGGCTCGTCTTCTCGGTGATCGGGGGGCTCTTCGGGACCGCGGTGCTGATCGTGGCGGCCCCCTCGCTCGCCGAGGTCGCGCTCAAGTTCGGCACCTTCGAGTATTTCTGGCTGGTGCTGCTCGGGCTCACCTGCGCGGTCTTCATCGCCGTGGGCAATCCGCTCAAGGGCCTCGTCTCGCTCTTCATCGGGCTCCTCGTCTCCGCGGTCGGCCTCGACAACCCGGCGGCATTTCCGCGCTTCACGCTGGGCAACGCCGAGCTCGCCGGCGGCTTGACGCTCATCCCGATGATGATCGGGATGTTCGCGGTCTCGGAAATCATGCGAAACGCCACGCAGATCGAGCAGCCGTGGCAGATGGCACGCGTGCAGGTGGGCAATGTCTTCGCCGGCATGGGGCGGCTCATCATGAAATACCCCCTCGCGATCCTGCGCGGCAGCACGCTGGGCACGCTCATCGGCGCGCTCCCCGGCGCGGGAGCCGACATCGCGGCGTGGATGTCTTATGCGATGTCGAAGAAATTCTCGAAGGAGCCGGAGAAGTTCGGCACCGGGCACGTGGAAGGCATCGTGGAGGCGGGGGCGGCCAACAACAGCGCGCTCGCCGGCGCCTGGATCCCGGCGCTCGTCTTCGGCATCCCGGGCGATTCGATCACGGCGATCGTGATCGGCGTCCTCTACATCAAGGGGCTCAATCCCGGACCGATGGCATTCACGACCAACGCGCCCAGCATCTACGCGATCTTCATCGTGTTCATCCTCGCCAACCTCCTCATGCTTCCGCTAGGTATTGCGGCGATCAAATGCGCCAAGCAGATGCTCAAGGTGCCGCGCGAGGTCCTGATGCCGGTGATCCTGCTCTTCTGCATCGTGGGATCGTTCGCGATCAACAACTCCGCTTTTGGCGTGCTGGTGATGCTGGTCTTCGGAGTCATCGCCTGGCTCATGGAGGAGAACGGCTTCCCGGTGGCGCCGGCGATCCTGGGTATCGTGCTGGGCGCGATGCTGGAGGAGAACTTCATCAGTTCGATGATCAAAGCCGATGGGCGGTGGGGTGCGTTCTTCGAGCGGCCCGTGGCGGGTTCGCTCGCCGTGGTGACGATCCTCGTTTGGCTGTTTCCGCTGGCGATGTTCCTGCTGCGTTGGCGGCGGCGGGATGAAGGCGCCGCTCCCATCCTGCCGCCGAGGGAAGGGTAAAATTTGGTGTGTTTGGACTCGGAGCTGTGATGACGGATTGCTGCGAAAGCAAGAGTTGTGAGGTCGCCGCGATGCGTGAGAGCCACGGCCGCGTCCTCTGGATCTTCCTCGCGATCAATGCGGCGATGTTCGGGATCGAGGGGTACTACGGCCTGGTTGCCCGCTCTTCGGCGCTCCTCGCCGATTCATTGGACATGCTTGGCGATGCCCTCGTGTACGGATTCAGCCTGTTCGTGCTCCACAGGTCCGCGCAGTGGCAGGCGCGAGCGGCATTTGCCAAGGGCATCTTCATGCTCTTGTTCGGGCTTGCGGTGCTGGGCGAAGCCGCCTACAAAATGGTCGTGCCTGTCGTTCCCGCCTTCGAGACGATGGGGGTGATCGGTGCGCTGGCGCTCGCCGCCAACCTTGTCTGCTTCGGCTTGCTCTATCGGTATCGCGGCGACAACCTCAACATGAGCTCGACATGGCTGTGCTCGCGCAATGACTTGCTGCCAACGTTGGGGTTCTCGCCGCTGCGGGGGCCACGTTTGCACTTGCGTCTCGATGGCCGGACATTGTCGTGGGAGTCGCGATCGCGGCCTTGTTTCTCCGCTCGGCATGGTCGGTCGGGCAGTCGAGCAAGGCGCTCCGGAGCGCTGCGGGGAAGCAGGGCTCCTCGAAGCTCGTGCAGATCGAGGGATTCTAGATTCGCGCCTCCTACGGGATCGAGACGGAGTTTTTGTAACCCGTAAATCCGTGATTCGAACCACGGGGTTCGACAATCCGAGGCGTTCGGCACGAGCCTCGGATTGGACGTCGGGCCAGCCCGCCTTTCCTGGCCGGCGGTCCGAAGCGCCTGGATTTGGCGCTTCGGATGAATTGGCCGCGAGCGAACTGTCGCGGCCAACCAACGATCCGCCATATGAATTTGAGTGGGAAGACGAGAAGCGCGTGGACCGCGAATACTCCGATAGCTTGGTGAGACTTTCGCGACTTTACGATTCTCGTTTCTGACCTCTCCGCCGCATGTAGGCACGCCGCCGAAGCGCGGTAGGGGTATAGGTAGCCCAAGCGCCCTGCAAATCGCGCCTATGCCACTGTAGCGAGGCGCGCGCGACGTCCCAGGCCGAAGTTCCGGAGTCCAAACGGGCGCCCGGCCAGCCGCACGGGGTAGAGCGTTAGCATGGCGAATCTGGAATGGAATGCGGGAAGTGCCTGTTTACCCTGAATGGAGGCTTGCATGCGCTTCTTGCGCCGGACCCTGACGATATTGCTGCTGTGGGCGGCGGCCTTTCCGGCCGCGGCGACCTTCCACTTGTGGGATATGAACGAGCTCTACTCGAGCGCGGACGGCTCCGTGCAGTACCTGGAGTTCACCGCCGTTGCGGGCGGCCAGCAATTCATCTCGGGGCACACGCTGACGAGCGTGAGCGGGGCAGTGACACACACCTTCACCTTCACGACGGACCTGCCCGGAGACTCCGCCGGGCACCGCTTCCTCGTGGGGACCACGGGATACGCCGCCCTGTCAGGCGTCCCTAATCCCGATTACGTCGTGCCCGACGGCTTCTTCTTTCCGGGCGGGGGGACCATCAGCGTCGCGGGCATGGATACATGGACCCACGGCCCGACGCCCTCGGGAAACCTGTCGCTCAACCGCAACGGCAGCACCGCCGTCAACTCGCCGCGCAATTTTGCCGGACAGACGGGCGTGATCGGCGGAGGGCTGACCACGCCGACGGTTTCGCTGACCGGGCCCGCGACTTCGATGCAG
>JANMYH010000132.1:0-4297 GCA_031381925.1 Burkholderiales bacterium
GCGGTGCGATCGACTACATGGCGACCCAGATGAAGATCAAACCCACCTCCGTCGAGGTGCACACCGCGGTCGGCATCGGCCAGGACCCCACCGGCTTTGGCCTCAAGGTCGATCACGACGTGCGGGTCGCGGGCCTGTCGAAGGAAGACGCCGAAAAGATCGTCGAGGCGGGACATAAGTTCTGCCCCTACTCCAAGGCGGTCAAAGGCAACGTCGACGTGACGGTGAAGACGACGGTCGTTTAACACCGACCGTCGGCCCAGGCTCTCCCCTAGTTGCCCCGCGGGAAGCGCTGCTTCACCAGGTCGCGGCGGAGAGCCGCGTGGTTGCGCCCCGAAAGCTGCTTCGCGACCTCGATGAAGGCCTCCTCCTGGAGGTCGCCATTGATGATCACGATCTTGCACGATCCCGCGACCGCGCGCTTGCGGCACCACTCGAGCGCGTTATCGGTCGCGTGGGAGCGCAGCCGGTGCCCCCACGAGAAGCCGCGGCTGATCGTTCCCGCGGCGGTCATCCCGATGGCCACCGCGCTCTCGTAGGGAAGCGCCTTGAGGTCGCGCTCCGCGGTCACCACGCCCGCCAGATCCTCTTCCGAGGTGAGGTCCATGAGCACGGCGACCGCCTTCGAGAAGGTGAGCTGCCCGCGCATGGCCTCGAGCATGCGGAAGCGAGCCTCGGCCTGCGACCCGGCCTTCGCTTCGGGATTCGGGTCGGACTTCGGCTCGGGCCTCGTGGCATCGGCCTTCCGCGCCGCCAGCTTGTTTGCCAACTCGACGCGCTTCGGGGTCGCGGACGGGGGCTCGGGGGCGGGCGGCTCGACGCGCTTCGGCGTGGCGGGCGCGAAGACAGGTGCGGAAGGGACCGAGTTTGCGGCCGTCTTGGCGGGAGCCCCCGAAGCGGCCGAGTCCCGGGAGAGCTTGCGCAGCTCCGCGCGCAGGCTCTCCATCTCCTTCTTCAGGGTGTCGGCCTCCTTCTCGCGCTTCGAGCGCTCGTCCTCGACCGCCTTCATGAGCTCGGCGCGCTGCGCCTCCGCCTGCGGGCCGCGGTCGGGCTGGGCCGCTCGGGTGTCGGCACGGAAATAGAACTCGCCCGTGAGCGATGACGATTCCCACGGGATCTGCTGCGCCGCCGTGGCCTTGATCACGTTTACCCGGACGGCCTTGAAGATCTCCTCGACCTTGAGCCCCGGTACGTCGAGGGCTTTGAGCAACTCCGCGGTGTAGAGGCCGTTGCTGCCGGTGCCGTCGGAGGCGACCTTGCCGGGCGCGGTGGCGTAGGCGAGTAGCGTGCCCTTGGGCGCGTCGATCTGCGCCAGGCCCGTCCCCGCCGCCGTCCTGAACTTGCCCTCGTATGGATTGTTGCGGCAGGCGTCGAGGATCACCATGCTCAGGCGCGCGGGCGCGAGCTGCTCGAGGAGCTGATCCAGGTCCACCGCCTCGCTCCTCACCGAGGCTTCGCTTACGATCTCCGCATCCACCGGGACGAGGAAGTTGCGCCCGCGCACCTGCAGCCCATGCCCGGCGTAATAGAAGAGCGCCACGCCGCCATTCTGCAAGCGCTGCCCGAACTGGCTGATGGCGCGCGTCATCTCGCGCTGGTTCACGTCGGTCTTGACGATCACCTCGAAGCCCAGCGCGCCCAGCTTGGCCGCGATTGCCTTCGCGTCGTTGCCGGGGTTGAGCAGCTTCGCCGTGGGATAGGCCGAGTTGCCGATGACGAGGGCGAGGCGCTGCTCCGACGCGAATGCCGCGCCCGCGCCGAGCAGGGCGGCCACGGTCGCCAAGCATGCGAGCGGCAGTCTCATCGCGCCGATTATGCCCCGCGCCCCGCTAGATCGAAAACGTCTCCGCGCCCCCGGCAGCCAGCTGCTTCAGGTCCTCGACGCGGATGTGAGGCGCGAGTAGGCGAATCAACTCCACGGTATAGCCGCGCAGGTACGCACCGCGCCGGTAAGCCAGGCGCGTCGTCTGGGTGGGAAACAGGTGGTCGCAGTCGAGCGCGATCAGGCCCTCCTCCTTGCCGCGCCGGAATGCGCGCGAGGAGATGATCCCCACGCCGAGCCCGAGCGCCACGTATGACTTGATCACGTCGGAGTCGAGCGCCGCGAGCGCCACTTCGGGCGTGAGGCCGCGCGCCGCGAACGCCCGGTCGAGCGCCGTTCGCCCCGCGAAGGTCGGGTCGTACGTGACGAGGGGGAAGGCGGCGATCGCCTCGAGCGTGAGCGGCTTCACCTTGGACAATGGGTGCCCCGTGGGAACGACCACGCAGTGGTGCCACGAGTAGCAGGGGAGCGTCACCAGGTCCGGGTACTCGTCGAGGGCCTCGGTGGCGATGGCGAGGTCAGCCTCGCCGTCGAGCACCATGCGGGCGAGCTGGCGCGGGTTGCCCTGCAACAGCTTGAGCTTCACCTCCGGAAAGCGCTTCTTGAAGGCGGTGACGACCGCGGGCAGCGCGTAGCGAGCCTGTGTGTGCGTCACCGCCACCGCGAGGCTTCCCTTCGCGTGGTGCGCAAACTCCTCGCCCACCGCCCTGAGGTTTGCGACCTCGGCGAGGATGCGGCCGAGCGCGGTGACGATCTCGCGACCGGCGTCGGTGATCGCCGCGAAGCGCCGGCCCTGGCGCACGAAGATCGCGGTGCCGAGCTCCTCTTCGAGGGCGCGGATCTGCTTGGAGACCCCGGGCTGCGAGGTGTGGAGGGCAGCGGCCGCCTCGGAAACGTTGAGATTTCGTCGTGCGACCTCGGTGACGTAGCGGAATTGCTGAAGATTCATGGAGTTATATTTATATCCACAAGTTATCAGTATATCACTTTAAAGTATTTTTCAGGAATATCGAGCCCACCTAGTATCGAGCGATGATCGATCTCTCCTACAGTGCCGCCGGCTTCGCCGTAGGCGCCATCGTTGGCCTGACGGGCGTCGGGGGCGGCTCGCTGATGACGCCCCTCCTCGTCCTGGGCTTCGGCGTGCCGGCCGTCACCGCCGTCGGCACCGACTTGCTCTATGCCGGTTTCACCAAGGCCGGCGGGGCGGTGAGCCACGGGCGCAAGGGGCACGTCGATTGGCGCGTCACCGGCCTGCTGGCCACGGGAAGCGTTCCGGGCGCCCTGCTGGCGCTTGCCGCGCTGGCGGTCCTGCCGCCGGCCGGCGCGGAGACACGGCTGCTCGTGTCCACCGCGCTCGGCATCATGCTGTTGCTCACCGCGGTGGCGCTCCTCTTTCGCGCACGACTCTATGCGTGGGCGCACGCCCGCGCCGATGGCGGGTGGCTCGCCCGCCATCGCACCCCGGCCACCGTGGCCACGGGCGCGCTGATCGGCATCGCGGTGACCTTCTCGTCCGTGGGCGCGGGCGCGGTCGGCGTCACGGCGCTACTGCTGCTTTTCCCGCTCCTGTCGACCGTGCGCATCGTCGGCACGGACATTGCGCACGCGGTGCCCATTACCCTCCTCGCGGGTGCAGGCCACGCCGCGCTCGGAAACGTGGACTACGCGATGCTCCTGAGCCTGCTCGCAGGCTCCCTGCCCGGCATCCTCCTGGGCAGCCACCTGGCACCGCGCATTCCCGAGCGCTTGCTGCGCCAATCGCTTGCCGCCGTCCTGCTGCTCGCAGGCGGAAAACTCGTCCTCCAATAAAGAATCGCCATGTACCGCTACGATGCCTACGACCAGAAGATCGTCGATGAACGGGTCACCCAGTTCCGCGACCAGACGCGCCGCTATCTCGCGGGCGAGCTGACCGACGATGAGTTCCGCCCGCTACGCCTGCAGAACGGCCTCTACATCCAGCGCCACGCACCGATGCTGCGCGTGGCCGTGCCCTACGGGCTCCTCTCGTCGCGCCAGACGCGCAAGCTCGCGCACATCGCGCGGCGCTACGACCGCGGCTACGGCCACTTCACGACGCGCCAGAACATCCAGTACAACTGGCCGAAGCTCGAGGAGACCCCCGACATCCTCGCCGAGCTGGCGACGGTCGAGATGCACGCGATCCAGACCAGCGGCAACTGCGTGCGCAACATCACGACCGACCACTTCGCGGGCGTCGCGCCCGACGAGATCGTCGATCCCCGGCCGCTCGCCGAGATCCTGCGGCAGTGGTCGACGTTCCATCCCGAATTCGCCTACCTGCCGCGCAAGTTCAAGATCGCGCTCAACGGCTCGGTCGAGGACCGCGCCGCCGTCCTGCTGCACGACATCGGCCTGCACGTGGTGAAAGACGCCGCCGGGGAAATCGGCCTGCGCGTGATCGTGGGCGGCGGCATGGGCCGCACGCCGATCATCGGCCACGTGATCCGC
>JANMYH010000142.1:0-7837 GCA_031381925.1 Burkholderiales bacterium
GGTCAAGCCCGAGATCCTGCTGCTCGACGAGCCGTGCTCGGCGCTCGACCCGATCTCCACCGCGAAGATCGAGGAGCTGATCACCGAGCTCAAGGCCGACTACACGGTGGTGATCGTCACCCACAACATGCAGCAGGCCGCGCGCGTCTCCGATTACACCGCCTACATGTACCTGGGCGAGCTGATCGAGTTCGGGGTGACCGACCAGCTCTTCCTCAAGCCCGGGAAACAGGCGACTGAAGACTACATTACGGGCCGGTTCGGTTGATCTTGTAATAGTAGACCGTCGTGTGCAGCCGGCCATCCGGGGTGAGTGCGAACTCGGGGATCTCGCCGGCCCGCTGCCATCCGAGGTGGCGATAGACCGCTTCGGCGACCGAGCCCGATTCAGTGTCGAGCACCAGCAGCGTGCGCCCGATCGAGCTCGCGAACGACTCGGCCGCTTCCATCAGTTTCCGGGACACGCCCCGGCCGCGATGCGATGCCAGCACGAAGAGCTTCTGGAGCTCGGCTCGGTGAGGGCTATTCTCCCGCTCGACCGCCGCAAGCTGGACCGATCCGATCACCCTGCCGTCGGCCTCGGCGACCCACAGGAAGTGGTGACTCCCGAGCGCGGCGAAGACCTTCTTCCAGTACTCCTCGGCCGTCCGGCGCGCGAGCGGTGCGAGAAATCCGACCGAGGCGCCGCCCTCCACGACCTCGGTGAGAAGCGCGCACAGGCCCTTCATGAGCGATTCGTCCGGCGCGCTCACTTGGCGGACCGGGATCACGCGGCCTCCCCCTCGCGCGTCCATCCGCCCGCGCCTGCGGCCGTGTCTCCCACCAGCGTGAACTGGTCTCCGCACACTTCGCAGCGGAAGCGGTAGCGAATGCTGCCCGGCATCGCTCCGGAGGCGAGCGAGGAGTCGAGCGCTTCCTGCTCCGCGCGTCCCGATTGCGCCGCGCCCACTCGCGACAACACACCGCGATCCATCTCCTGGGTGGCGAGGCGCAGGGCATGGATCAAGTCATCGGGTGAGCGAAACTCGTGCGTGGTCAGCTCGCGGCATTCGTCGCAGGACACGGGGCAGGCTAATCCGGGGGTGGAAACATGCTGCCGTAGGGACGCGTGATGACTTCGAGCAGGTGCCCGTCGGGATCCTGGAAATAGACCCCGCGCCCGCCGTAGTGGCGGTTGGTCTCTCCGGCGCGGGTCCTCGCGGGGTCGGCCCAATACTCGATCGCGCGCGCCTGGACGCGGGCGAGGACCCGGTCGAATTCGCCGTCTTCGACCAGGAATGCGTAGTGCTGCAGGGACACTTCGTCGTTCTCGTAGAAGTCGAGCGAGACGCCGTTGGCCAGCTTCACGACCAGCATCGGCCCGAACTCCGCGGCGGCGGGCAGGGCCAGCATGTCGGTGAGAAACACCGCCGAGCGGCGCTTGTCACGGCACCAGACGATGGTGTGGTTCAGCTGCACGCTGCTCAATTCTCGCCCTCCCAGAGAGGCAGCAGCTGCGCCATCTCCCGGGGCGAGACGCCGTCACGGCTCCTCGCATCCAGCTGGCCTCCCGCCGCGACGAGCATCCGCGCGACCTGCAGGTGCGGCGCCTTGAGCGCCTCGTGGAGCGGCGTGCATCCCCGCTGGTCCTCGACGTTGGGATCGGCCCCGGCGTCGAGCAACACGCGAACCGCATTCCGGTCCCCGCGAAGCGCGGCAATGTGCAGGGGAGTCGTTCCCTCCGAACTGCGCATCGCGACCGACGGGACATCGACGCCTGAAAAATCCGGGAGCGTGGCGATCTCACGGAGCACGGCTGAAAGGGGATCGCTTTCCATGGGCCTCGCGCCTCGTTGATGACGTCCCGATTCTACCCGTCACCCTTCGACTGGACCCGCGGTCGCCTAGGAGGATATCGCCTGCATCAGGCCGCGCAGCGCCTGTGGTCGGTGCTCGCGAACGGAAGGGTGGTGAATTGCTGCACGCGCCGGCGCATTTGCGCAGAGTGTCGCGAAAGGCGTCGCGGCGTCGCACACCGCAATCACGAAATCGATCGTGGGGGCGCCGGGGCGCGCGAACTCGTCCCAGCTCTTGCTGCGGGCTTCGAGGGTCGGATAGCCATCGCGGGACAGCACCTCGAGGGCCAGGGGATGCACCTCGCCCTTGGGGTGGCTGCCGGCGCTGAAACCGCGGAAACGCCCGCCCCCGAGGGCGTTGAGGAGCGACTCGGCGATGATCGAGCGCGCCGAATTGCCGGTGCAGAGAAAGAGGACGTCGTAGGCGGACTTCATCAGGGGCACCCCTCCAGCCCGCCATTGTGGCAGCGGTCCATGGCAGTTGCGGGACAGCGCGCGGTCCTTGAAAGGCCCCGGAAGCGCACCCACCTGATTCGTTCCTGGACTCCGGGCCGTGCCGATGCCCCTCGCCTTCTTCCTCGTCGCCGCAACCGCGTTCCTCTTCATCGCCTGGCAGGTTGCCCACCCGTACCTCGTGGAGCGGCGGCGCAAGCGCCTGCGTGCGCGGCCCTTCCCGGCGGCCTGGCGGCAGATCCTGCGGCAGCGCGTGCCCCACTATCGGCAGCTTCCCGCGGACCTGCAGCAGCAGTTGCGCGGCCACATCCAGGTTTTTTTGGCGGAGAAGGACTTCATCGGCTGCCGGGGCCAGGAGATCACCGACGAGGTCCGCGTGACGATCGCCGCTCAGGCATGCCTGCTCATCCTCAATCGCAAGGCGCACTACTTCCCGCGCCTGCGGCAGGTCCTCGTCTACCCCGGCGCCTTCCTGGTGGAACGCCTGCGTGCCGAGCCTTCAGGCGTACTGCAGGAGACGCGGCAGGCCTTGTCGGGGGAATCGTGGACGCTCGGCCAGGTGATCCTGTCCTGGGAAGACGTCCTCGAAGGCGCGGCGACCGTGGACGACGGCCGCAACGTCGTGATCCACGAATTCGCGCACCAGCTCGACCAGCAGAAGGGCTTTGCCAACGGAGCGCCGGTGCGCGGGGACCGGGCGCGCGATTGGCCCGAGGTCCTAGGGCAAGCGTTCGCCCAGTTGCAGTCCGATGCGCTCCTGCAGCAGCCGTCGCTCTTCAGCTACTACGGCGCGACCAATCCCGCGGAATTCTTCGCGGTAGTCTCCGAGGTGTTCTTCGAGCAGCCGCGGCGCTTCTCGGCCGAACATCCCGTGCTCTATGGAGAGCTCGCGCGCCTCTACCGCGTCGACCCGGCAACCTGGTAACGAGGATTCATCGGAGCACCACCGGCGCAAGCACGATCGCCCACACGACGACGCACAGCACCAGGGCCACGAAGACGGCCGCGCTGCCGATGTCCTTGGCGCGCTTCGAGAGCGAATGGTGGTCGAACGAGATCCGGTCGATCGCGGCCTCCACGCTCGAGTTGAGCAGCTCGACGATCAGCGCCAGCAGCACGACCGCGACCAGCAGCGCGCGCTCGACGGGGGTGACGGGCACCCAGCAGGCGATCGGGATCAGGATCGCGGCGAGGACGACTTCCTGGCGGAAGGCACTTTCGTGGCGCCAGGCGGCGGCGAATCCCGCGAGCGAGTTGAAGAACGCGTTGAAAATGCGTACCAGGCCGGTCTTGCCCTTGAACGAGCTCTCGGGGGTCAGGACGGTCCCTTCGGCCTCAGGCCGCTTGTGCAAGGCTTGCCTCCCTCGGGCGATTTCACGTGGGCCCCGTGCCAGTCACCAAGGAGAATACGCAAGATTCGCTTCTTACGCGCGTGGGGAGGCCCGAACGCGCGGGCCCGCGAAGCCGGCACTGAAGCGGCTGCCGTGGCCCGGTTGGCTGGTGATGGCGAGCGTGGCTCCATGACGACCGAGGGCGTGCTTCACGATCGCGAGCCCGAGGCCGGTGCCGCCCGTCTCCCGCGAGCGGCCGCGGTCGACGCGATAGAAGCGCTCGGTCAAGCGGCCGATGTGCTCGGGCGGAATGCCGATGCCGGTATCCTCGACCTCGAACGCCGCGCCGTCGGGCGTGGCGTGCCACCGCAGGCGCACGGTGCCGCCCGCGGGCGTATAGCGGATCGCGTTGCTCACCAGGTTGCTGAATGCGCTCGACAGTTCCTTCTCGCTGCCCGAGAGCTGCGCATCCGAGTCGCCCACCACCTCGATCGTATGGCGCCCGCCGCTCAAGGCCCGCGCCTCGGCCGCGAGCCGCTGGACCAGCGCGCGCATGTCGATCGCGTCTTCCATCGGCGGCGGCGGGGACGACTCGAGCGAGGAAAGCGTGAGGAGGTCTTCGACCAACCGCAGCATGCGGTCCGATTGCTCGGTCATGATGTCGAGGAAGCGCATCTGCGCGGCGGGATCCGTCTCGTCGCGCAGCGTCTCCAAAAAACCGGAAATGACGGTGAGCGGCGTGCGCATCTCGTGCGAGACGTTGGCGACGAACTCGCGGCGCACCGACTCGAGCTTCTCGAACCGCGTCACGTCACGCGAGAGCACCAGGCTCTGCCCCTCGCCATAGGGCACCACTTGGACGGACAGCACGCGGTCGGCCGCGTCGGCCTTCCGCAACGCGATCGGCTTCGAGTAATCGCCGCCTTCGAGATAGCCGATGAATTCCGGGATTCGCACCAGGTGCGTTACCGGTCGCCCGGCATCGGTGGCCGGGTCGATCTGGAAATGGGTGCGCGCCGTATCGTTGCACCACGCAATCCGTTCGTCATCGAGGATGACGACGCCGTCGGGCAACGCGCGGGCTGCGGCGCGCCAGCGCGCCAGGGCGAGGTCGAGCTCCGCCTCGCGCTTGCGCGACTCGCGCCGCTCGCGATGCAGGGCCGCATGCAAGTCGTCCCAAAGACCATGGGCGCGCGGCGGATCGGATGCTTCGGGATCGGAAAGCCAGTGCAGGAGGTTGCGCAGCTTGCGACGGTAGTAGCCGAGGGACGCGAGCAACGCGACACAGGCCGCCGCCCAAAGCCACTCGACGTCCATCGTCCCTAGCGCGAGGAACGGAAGCGGTAGCCCGCGCCGCGCACCGTTTCGACGAGGTCGTCGTGACCGCTGGGCTCGAGCGCGTCGCGCAGGCGCCGGATGTGCACGTCGACGGTGCGATCCTCGATGAACACGTGGTCGCCCCACACCTGGTCCAGGATCTGCGCTCGCCCGTAAACGCGGTCGGTATGGGTCATGAAGAAATGCAGCAGCTCGAACTCGGTGGGGCCCATCTTGAGCTTCTGGCGATCGCCCATCACGGTTCGGGTCGCCGGGTTCAGCACCAGCCCTTCGATCGCGACCTCTTCCTTCGACAGCTGCGGCGTGCGCCGCCGCAGCACCGCCTGGATGCGCGCCTCGAGCTCCCGCGGAGAGAACGGTTTCGTCACGTAGTCGTCGGCGCCGCTCTCCAGGCCCGCGACCTTGTCGTCGTCGCCGGCGCGGGCCGTGAGCATGATGATGGGAACCTCGCGCGAGCGGATCTCGGAGCGCAGCCGGCGCGCAAGCGACGGCCCGGCGGCGTCGGGCAGCATCCAGTCGAGGAGGATCACATCCGGGAGGGAAGCGGCCACCGCCTCGTAGGCATCGGCGGCGGTCGCCGCGCGCCGCACGCTGTGCCCGTTGCGGGTGAGGGTGACCGAGATGAGCTCCTGGATGGCCGGTTCGTCCTCGACGACGAGGATCGAGGCAGTCATCGGCTCAGGGCCTCGCGTTCCAGCTCGGCAAGCGGTATGTGCCGGACGTCGCGGCCCTTCACGATGTAGATCACGTACTCCGCGATGTTCTTGGCGTGGTCGCCGATGCGCTCGAACGCCTTCGCGACCCACACCAGCTGCAGCGACGTGGTGATGGTGCGCGGATCCTCCATCATGAAGGTGATCAGCTGGCGGATGATCGCGCGGAATTCCTCGTCGATGGCCGCGTCCTCGCCGCAGACGCGTGCCGCCGCCGCGGCATCGAGCCGGGCGAACGAGTCGAGGGCCTTGCGCAGCATGCCGATGGCCACTTCCGAGATATGCGAGATCGCCACCAGACGCGGGCTCTGGATCGCGCCGTTGCCGTGGAGGTCCTTGGCCATGCGCGCGATCTTGGCCGCCTCGTCGCCGATCCGCTCAAGGTCGGTCACGATCTTGCTCACCGCCAGGATCAGCCGCAGGTCGGAGGCCGCGGGCTGGCGGCGCACGATGATCTGCCCGAGGTCGTTGTCGATCGCGAGCTCCAGCTCGTTCACGCGCGCATCCCCGGCGATGACCTGGGTGGCGCGCTCGACGTCCCCGTCGAGGTAGCCGGCGATCGCCGAGCGGATCTGCGACTCGACCATGCCGCCCATCTGCATCATCCGCGAGCGGATGGCTTCGAGGTCCTGGTCGTACTGCTTTGAGATATGTTCGGTCATGGCGGTGCTCCGCACAGGATATGGGCACAGTGTGACAGTTCCATTACGACCCTCTCCCAAGGGAGAGGGAGGAGGCGCGGAGCTTGTCGAGGGTGGTGCCGGGCGAGATCGCCTGCGGATCGATGCGCACCTCGATCACGCCCGGCTTTCCGGAAGCCACCACGCGCTCGTAGGCCGGGGCGAACTGCGCGGTGTCCTCGACGATCTCGCCCATGGCCCCAAAAGCCCGGGCGAACGCGGCGAAATGCGGATTCTTGAGGTCGGTCCCGATGACGCGCCCCGGATAGTGCTTCTCCTGGTGCATGCGAATGGTGCCGTACATCCCGTTGTTGACGATCACGATCACCACCGGGGCGTCGTACTGGACCGCGGTCGCGAGCTCGGCGCCCGACATCAGGAAATCACCGTCGCCCGCGAAGCAGATCACGGTGCGCTCCGGGCGCACCAGCTTGGCCGCGATCGCCGCGGGGACGCCGTACCCCATGGCGCCGGAGGTCGGCGCGAGCTGCGTGCGAAAGCCCGTGTAGCGGTGGAAGCGATGCAGCCACGTGGCGAAGTTGCCCGCGCCGTTGCAATAGATCGCATCGGGCGCGTGCTGGTTGAGGTAGTCCACGATGTCCCACATCTGAACGCGCCCGGGAATCTCGCGGCGCGCGGACCACGCGGTGAAGTCGGCGCGGGCTTCGTGCGCGATGCCTTTCCACGCAGGATTCTCGATGGCGGGCAGCGCGGCAGCCGCGAGCGCGAAAGGCGCCGGCGCCGACACGATCCCCAGCTCGGGCTGGAAGACGCGGCCCAGCTCGTCGGCGCCGGGATGCACGTGAATGAGCTTCTGGCGCGGCACGGGGGACTCGAGCAGCGTGTAGCCGCTGGTGGTCATCTCGCCCAGGCGCGCGCCCACGACCAGCAGCACGTCGGCCATGCGCACGCGCTCGGCCAGCACCGGATTGATGCCGATGCCGACGTCGCCCACATAGTTCGGATGGTTGTTGTCGAAGAGATCCTGGAAGCGGAACGCGCAGGCGACCGGGAGCTGGTTCGCCTCGGCGAAACGCTGGAAGTCGTTGCACGCCTCGCGCGTCCAGCCGCTGCCGCCGAGGATCACGAGCGGGCTCTTGGCGCCCGCGAGCAGCTTGTGGACCTTCTGCATGTCGTCGGCGCCCGGGTGCGGCTCGGCGGGCACGAAGTGCTTCGCGTCGTGGACGGTCGCCTCCCTGGCCAGCATGTCCTCGGGGAGCACCAGCACCACCGGGCCGCGGCGGCCCGAGGTCGCGATCTGGAATGCGCGCGCCACGTACTCCGGAATCCGCGCCACGTCGTCGATGCGCTCGACCCACTTGGCGAGCGGGCCGAACATCGCGGAGAAATCGACCTCCTGGAATGCCTCGCGATCGCGGAAGTCGCTGCCCACGTCGCCGATGAATAGGATCATCGGCGTGGAATCCTGGAACGCGGTGTGCACGCCCACCGACGCTTGCGTGGCACCGGGCCCGCGCGTGACGAAG
>JANMYH010000174.1:0-38950 GCA_031381925.1 Burkholderiales bacterium
ACTTCACCACCATCAACATGCCGCTGGTGAAGACGCCGATGATCGCGCCGACCAAGCTCTACAACCACGTGCCGACGCTCACTCCGGAGCAGGCCGCCGACCTCGTCGTCGAGGCGATCGTCTACCGCCCGGTGCGCATCGCCACCCGCCTGGGCGTCTTCGGCGAGATCCTCCACGCGGTGGCGCCCAAGGCGACCCAGATCCTCTTGAACACTGCCTTCCGAATGTTCCCCGACTCCGGCGCCGCCAAGGGCAAGAAGGGGGAAGAGGCCAAGGAGGTCGAGCTCACTCCGGAGCAGGTCGCCTTCGCGCAGATCACCCAGGGCATACACTGGTAGCCATGGATGGAGCGAGACGCCTGCTGGTGGTCCTTGCGACACTGGTCTCGCAGGCCGCTGCTGCCGAGCGCCTGACGCAGAGTTGCTTCTCGGGATTCGGCGGGATCGGCGAAGTGGCGATCCAGGCCCCACCTTCGGTGAACCAACAGATCCGCGACATCGTCGAGTTGCCCGCTCGAAATCCCGCGGTGTTCGACCGCCTTTGGGGTCCGCAATCCGCCTACGAGGCCTACGGTTTCCTGATGCTGCGTTTCAGCAAGGTGCAGGACACGTACGAAATTGCCGCGAGCATCCTTGCCGATCCGGTTGCCCGGGGATTGGGGATCACGGACGCATTTTCCAACCACGGAGGCATCTGCTCCCTGGACCCTCCGCCGACGCTGGTCACGATCACCGAATACCATAACGCCGTGCTCGACCACTATTTCCTTTCGAGCTCCGCGGAAGAGAACGACATCATCGATATCGGAGGAGCAGGCCCGGGCTGGTCGCGAACGGGCGAGACTTTCCATACCGTCCAGCCCAGTCCGTGCGGTGCCAGCGGTGCGGTTCGCCGTTTCTACAACTACGGAGCGAACACCCATTTCTTCACCGTAGAGCCGGCGGAATGCGGATTGCTCAGGCGTACCGACCCGGGCTGGTTGTATGAAGGCGATGCCTTCGGTGCCCTTGGGGTTCCCGCGAATGCCGGCTGTCCCGGGAAAACCACTTCTGTCTATCGGTTGTACAACAACCGGTGGATGTTCGATGACTCGAACCATCGCTTCGTCACCCGACTCGAGTTGGGCGAGCAGATGGTCGCGCGCGGCTGGATCTTCGAGGGCGTCGCGATGTGCCTGGATCGAACCGGAACCGAGTGGTGGCAGACTCCCTAGGAGCCCGACGATGGCGACCCCCCTCAAGGCCGGCGACCCGGCTCCCGACTTCACCGGCACCACGACCGAGGGGAAAAAAGTCGCCCTCAAGGACTACCGTGGCCGCAAGCTGGTGATGTACTTCTACCCCAAGGACGACACGCCCGGATGCACCAAGCAGGCGTGCTCGCTGCGCGACCACAATGCCGAGATCGTCGCCAAGGGCGCGGCGGTCCTCGGCGTGTCGACGCAGGACGAGGCCTCCCACCGGAAGTTCACCGACAAGTTCAAGCTCAACTTCCCGTTGCTTGCCGATACCGACGGCGCCGTGGGCCGCGCCTACGGCACGATCGGCGGGCCGGGACTCCTCTCGAAGCTCAAGTCGGCGGCCGGCATGGCCGATCGCGTGACCTTCGTGATCGACGAGAAGGGCCGGATCGCCCACGTGATCGACAAGCCCGAGGTGGGACGTCACGCCGAAGAGGTGCTGGCGCTGCTCTAGCGCACAAGCTCCTCGCGCAGCACGGCGAACGTGGCCGGGTCGTCGATGATCTTCAGGTGTCCGATTCCCGAGAGGGCGACGTTGCGGCGCGCCCACGGCAGGCGGCTCGTCTCCTGCGGCGCGACCAGGTTGTCGTGCAGCGAGTAGACCGACACCGTGTCCACGCGCGCCGTCCCCGGCGCCTCGAAAGCTTCCAGTCCCACCAGGAACTCGCACCCGCGGCACATCTGGCGCGCGTTGGCTCCCAGGCCGATCGCAGCGAGGGCCGTGCCGTGATGGGGGCTCGCGATCGTGATGAGCCTCGCCACGCGCGCGGTGCCGTGCGAGCGCAGGTACTCCCGCGCTGCGAGGCCACCCATGCTGTGGCAGATGAGGATCACGCGTTCCACGGCGCAGCCGGCCGCGATGCGCTCGATCTCGATGTGCAGTTTCGCCGCGAATGCCTCGATCGAGCTGAGCACCACCGGGAAATTGGGCGCGAAGACGGGACCCACGCCCTGCGCGTCGAGCCAGCGCGCGAGGTAGCGGAAATAGCCGCGGTTACTGAAGTAGCCGTGCACCAGGATGATCGGCACGCCAGCCGCGGGCAGCACGGGCGGATCGGGGCGCAGCGCCCACTTCCACGGCAGGTAGAACAGGTTATCGGCGAGCAGTGCGCGGTACTCGCCCAGCAGGTAGCGCGGCACGCCCGCGAGGCCGATCTGGTGCTCGGGCGGGCGCGGCGAGCGGTTGACCCACGCGAGGGCCGAGCTGAAGCAGACGAGGGCGAAACGCGCCGCCAGCCCGGCGGCGAGGGCGAGCGCCACGAGGGCGACCACCGGCCAATCGCTCGTGACATGCAGCCACGCACCGAGCCCCGCGTAGGCGGCGAGCTCGAGGACGAGAGAGAGGCGAACCAGGTGGGCAAGCATCGGCGCGCGCAGTATACAATCGCCCGATGCCGCTGCACGCCGCGACAATCTTCCTCAGCGCCTTCCTCCTTTTCCTCGTCCAACCGCTCCTCGCCAAGCAGATCCTCCCGTGGTTCGGGGGCGCGGCGATCGTGTGGACGTTGTGCATGGTGTTCTTCCAGTTCGTGCTGCTGCTGGGCTATGCCTACGCGCATTGGCTGAGCAGCCGCGTCCCGGCGCGCCAGCAGGGCTGGATCCATGTGACGCTGCTGGTCGCGAGCCTCGTCCTGCTGCCGATCGCGCCCGATGCCGGCTGGAAGCCCGCCGGGGACGACAATCCCGTGGTACGCATCCTCGCGCTCCTCTTCGCGACCATCGGGCTGCCGTACTTCCTCCTGTCCTCGACCAGCCCCCTGGTGCAGGCCTGGTTCGCGCGCGCCTATCCGGGATCGAGCCCGTACCGGCTGTTCGCGCTGTCGAACTTCGCCTCGATGCTGGCGCTCCTCGGCTACCCGTTCCTGTTCGAGCCGTGGTTCACCAACCCCCAGCAGTCGACGTGGTGGTCGGCGGGCTATGCCCTGTTCGTCCTCCTCTGCGCGGCACTCGCCTGGAGATGCCGTGGCCTGCCGCCGCTTTCGGTGGAGGGCGGCCAGATGGTCGCCGATGCCGAGGAGCCCGCCCCCCGTGCACGCTCGATCGTTCTGTGGCTCGCTCTCTCGGCGATGGGCTCGGTGACTCTCCTCGGCGTGTCCAACCACCTCACGCAGAACATCTCCTCGATCCCGCTGCTGTGGGTGATCCCGCTCGCGGTGTACCTGCTGACCTTCATCCTCTGCTTCGAGGGTCGCGTCTGGTACAAGCGCGACATCTACCTGGGAAGCCTGGTGTGGATCCTGTGCGTGATGGCGTGGTTCCTCGCCGACAAGTCGCTGCAGTTCGAGCTGCTGTGGCACCTCGCCGTGTTCACCATCGGCCTGTATTTCGTCTGCATGTTCTGCCACGGCGAGCTCGCCCGGCTGCGCCCGGGCCCCAGGCATCTCACCCTTTTCTACCTGGTCGTCTCGCTGGGCGGAGTGATCGGCGGGGTTCTCGTGGGCATCGTCGCACCGGTCACCCTCCCGGGCTACCTCGAGCTCGAAATCGCGCTGGTGATCGTGGCGGTCCTCGCGGTGGTGACCAACGTGGGGCGACCGGCCCCGGTCGTGGTCCTGCTGGTCGCGGTGATCGGCTTCACCTTCGCCGCCCTCGCCTATCGCGTGCACACCTTCACCGAAGACACGCTGCACATCGAGCGCAACCACTACGGCGTCCTGCGCGTGAAGGAGAACCAGTCGCGCATCGACGACATCGACACCAAGTACCGCTCGCTCGTCCACGGGGCGATCCTCCACGGCGAGCAATACCTCTCGGAGAAGTACCGGCGCTCGGCGACGACCTACTACAAGACCTCCTCGGGCATCGGCCGGGCGATCCTGCTATTCGCCGGCAAGCCCATCAAGGTCGGCGTGATCGGGCTGGGCGCCGGATCGCTCGCCGTGTATGCGGATGCCGACGACACCTACCGCTTCTACGACATCAATCCCGCCGTGATCGAGGTGGCGAACACCTGGTTCACCTACCTCAAGGACTCGGACGGGAAGATCGAGACCGTCCTGGGCGACGCGCGGCTATCCCTCGAGCGCGAGCCCCCGCAGGGCTTCGACCTGCTCGCCGTGGACGCATTCTCGGGCGATGCGATTCCGGTCCATCTCATCACCGTCGAGGCGTTCGCCGAGTACCTGCGCCACCTGAAGCCGCAAGGAGTAATCGCCTTCCACGTCTCGAACCGCTTCCTGGACCTCAAGCCCGTGTTGCTCGCGATCGCCGAGAAGCACGGCCTCGAGTACGCGTTCGTGCACGAGACGGCCGAGAGCGGCGGCACCACCAGCGACTGGGTCCTGATCACGCGCTACAAGCCGTTCATCCTGAAGAAGGAAATCGTCGAGGTCACCGAGCCTGTGGCCCCGCGGCCAGACTGGCGGCTGTGGACCGACGACTTCAACAACCTGTTTCAGGTCTTCAAGGACTGAGCCGGCTTTAGCGGGCGCTTTCGAGCACCTGCGCAACGCGCTCCGCGATGAGCGCGCTCACCCGCTCGTTGGCTTCGAGCGTCACGCCCGCGATGTGCGGCGTGAGCATGAGGCGCGGGGCTCCGACAAGCGGGGAACCCGCGGCGAGCGGCTCGTGCTCGAACACGTCGAGAGCCGCGCCCCCGAGGCGGCCTTCGCGCAGCATCGCGGCGAGCCCCGCCTCGTCGACGATGCCGCCGCGCGCCGTGTTGATCAGGATTGCCTCGCGCTTCATGAGCGCGAGGCGCGCGCGGCCGATGAGCCCGCGCGTCGCGTCGGTCAGCGGGAGGTGCAGGGACACGACATCGCTTCGGACGAGGAGCTCGTCGAGGGTGAGCGGCGCCGCCATCGACGCGGCCCACGAAGCATCGCCGCGGGTCACCTGCGGGTCGTATCCCACCGCCTGCATGCCGATCGCCGCCGCCTTGCGTGCCGTAAGCCTGCCGATGCTGCCGAAGCCGACGATGCCGATGACCTTCCCGGCCGCCTCGCGGCCCTGCGAGAGCATTTGCCGGGGCCACGTTCCCGCTTCGACCGCGCGCGTCGAGAAATAGGCGCCGCGGAGCAGCATCAGGGCGGCGGTCACCACGTACTCGGCGACCGACTCGGCATTCGCGCCCGTGGCGGGGATCACCTCGATCGAGCGCGACTTGCATTCATCGACATCGATGTTGTCAAGGCCCACGCCCAGCCGGCCCACCACGCGCACGCGAGTGGCCGCGCGCAGCAGGGCCCCCCGCACCGGGGTTCGATTGCGCACGATCCAGGCATCCGCACGGGGCAGCGCGGCTTCGAGCGCCGCCAGGTCGTCCACCAGCTTGGGCCGATAGTCCACGTCGAAACGCGCCCGCAGGCGCTCGACCGCAGGCGCGTCCATGAACTCGCTGATCACGATGCGATCGCTCATGCCTGCGAGTGTACCGGCGGGCCCACGCGCCGCGCGAGGTAGCCGGTGACTTCCTCGCGGTCGTGATAGAGATGCTTGAACCGCAGGTAATAGCCGCCGCCGCCGAGCGCCTCGTCGATGATTCCGCGACAGCGCTCGACTTCCTCCCAGCGTTTCTTCATTGGCAGCTTCAGGTTGAAGATCGACTCCCGGCACCAGCCTTCGGCCGCCCACTTGCCGACCAGGCGCGCGATGCGCGACGGGCTCTCCACCATGTCGCAGACCATCCACGCCACCGGGTCGGCGGGCCGGTAATGGAAACCGTCGTCGCGCCGGTGCTTCACCTGGCCGCTTTCGAGGAGGCGCTCGTCCATCGGGCCATTGTCCACGGCAGTGACCATGAAGCCGCGCTGCACCAGCTGCCAAGTCCATCCACCCGGCGAGGCGCCGAGGTCCACGGCCGAAAGCCCGGGCTCGAAGCTGCGCTCAGGCGCGAACTCCATCAGGGCCTCGGCGAGCTTGACCGCCGATCGCGAGGGAGCGGCGGCGGGCGTGCGCAGCCGCGGGATCCCCATGGGCCAGCGCGAGCTGTTGGCTACCGTGGAAACGCCCACGTAGCACGCGCGCCCGCCGACGAAGAATACGTGCAGGCGCTCCGGCTCATTGGGGTCGTCGAAAGCGACGCCCGCCTTGCGTAGCGCCTTCTCCAGGTGCGGCGTGAGCGGCTTGGCAAGCGAGGCGAGCGCCTTGCCGTCGTTGGTATCGGGCATCTCGATCCAGAGCGCGGCGAAGCGGGTGCCGAGGGCGCGCGATGCCTGCACGATCGGCGTCACGCGGTCGGCCTCGGGCAGCTCGGTCAGCAGGTCGCCCGCGCGCAGCAGCTGCCGCGCGAATACCAGCCGGCCGTAGTCGAGGTGCTCGCCCAGCTCGATCCCCATCGCGTCCTGGTGCGCGTGGAAGACCGCGAAGCCGCTGTCGGGCCGCCCTCTCACGAAGCCCTCGACGCCCAGCTCGGCGGCGCGCAGGGTCATCTCCTGCGCGATCTCCTTCTCGAAGCCCGCGCGGCAGTAGACGAGGATCCGGGCGGGCTTCACGCCGGCCGCGCGTGGCGGAAGAGGCGGAAGAAATTCTCGCTCGTTCGCCGCGCGACCGCCTCCATCGGGATGCCGCGCAGGCGCGCGATCTCCTCGGCGACGTGTTTCACGAATGCGGGCTGGTTGGACTTGCCGCGATGCGGGACCGGCGCGAGATAGGGAGAGTCCGTTTCGACCAGCATGCGCTCGAGGGGCACGAGCTTCGCGACCTCGCGCAGCGCCGCGGCGTTCTTGAAGGTGACGATCCCGGAGAAAGAGATATGGAAGCCCATGGCCATCGCCGCCTCGGCAACCTCCCAGCTCTCGGTGAAGCAGTGCATCACCCCGCCGGCCTCCTCCGCGCCCTCCTCGCGCATGAGGCGCAACGTGTCCTCGGCCGCGGCCCGCGTGTGGATCACGAGGGGCTTCGCGGCGCGGCGCGCGGCGCGGATGTGGTTGCGGAACCGGTCGCGCTGCCATTCCGTGTCGCCTTCGGCGCGGAAATAATCGAGGCCGGTCTCGCCGATGGCGACGACCTTCTCGTCGTCCGCCATGGAAACCAGCTCGTCCACCGTGACCTCGTGCTCGTCGCCGCGCTCATCGGGGTGCACGCCCGCCGAGCACCAGACATTGGTCCCGGCGTCCGCCACGCGGCGCACGGCCGGATAGGTTGCGAGCGTGGTGCTGATGGTGAGCGCGTGGGTCACGCCGTTGTCGCCCATGCGCGACAGCACGCCGGGCAAATCCGCGCTCAGCTCCGGAAAATCGAGGTGGCAGTGGGAATCGACGAGCAATCGCGGCGCTGCTTAGATCGTATGCGTCGGGCGGGAGGACTGGAGCGCGCCTGCGAGCAGGCCTTCGACCTTCTTGCGCAGATCGCGCGCCACGTCGCTTTCCGCCAGCTGCACGCCGATGCCCTGGGGACGGTTGCCCGCGCTGTGGGCCGGGTTGATCCAGGCGACACTGCCCTGCAGGGGAATCTTGTTGGGATCGTCCAGCAGCGTGAGGAGGATCAGCACCTCTTCTCCGAGCGAATGGGCGCGGTTGCTCGGAAGGAAGATCCCCCCGCCCTTGAGCAGCGGCATCCACGCCGCGTACAAGGCGGACTTGGAACGGATCACCAGCGTGAAGACGCCGGGCCGTTGGGATGCCTCGGGAAGTGCGACTTCGCTCATGGGCTCACGCCTGCGGATGTGGCCCGATTGTAGGCCATGAGCAAGTGCTCGGCCAGCAGGCGCGCGTTGAGCGGATGGGCCGATAGGCGGCGCGCCTCGCTGAGGGTGCGCTCGAGCTCGAAGAGCGCATCGAGGTTCGAGGCGCGAGCCCGCGACTGCAGCGCCTGGGCAAAATCGGCATGGTGGCGGGCGCCGCCCGCGAGGCGCGTGCGCACGAGGTCGTGCACCCAAGTCTGCATCCAGTAGATCATGCGTTCCACCGAACCGCGCTCGATGCTCGCCGCGAACAGGACCACGTCGACACCGGACGGCCGGGCGAGCTCCGCGAGGAGGCGCCTGCGCAGCTCCGCCTCACCCGGCTCGGCGAGGTCGCGGGCCAGCAGCGGCGCGCCTCCCGCACCCGCGAGGGCCGTCTGCGGCTGCGCTACGCCCAGCTCACGCAGCCATTGCAGCGCTTCGGCAGGCGGCGGCACGGGAAGCGCCAGTTGGCGGCAGCGGCTGCGGATGGTCGCGAGCAGCCGCGCCGGCCGGTCGCTCACCATCACGATGAGGGTGAATGGTGGCGGCTCTTCCAGGGTCTTCAGCAGGGCGTTCGCCGCCGCGGGATGCATCGCCTCCGCGGGATGGACCAGCAGGACGCGATAGCCGGCGCGATGGGTGCTGAGCGCGACGAAATCGGCCACGGCGCGGACCTGGTCGATCTTGATGACGAGGCTTTTCGCCTTCTCGGCCTTGGCCACGGGCGGCACTTCGGCCGCGTCGCCATCGTCTTCGGCGTCCGCCTCGGGGACGATCTCGCGGAAATCGGGATGGTTGCCCTGCGAGAACCAATGGCACGAGACGCACGCCTCGCAGGCGAGGCTCGCCCGGGGCGACTCGCATAGCGCACCGGCGGCGAGCGCGCGCGCGAACTCCGCCTTGCCGATGCCCGTGGGGCCGTGCACGAGGAGCGCATGGGGCAGCTGCCCACGATCGGCGAGCAGCCGCGCGAGCGCCGCTCGATGCCACGGGAAGGGCGTCATTGCGGAACTTTCCCGAATGCTTCGGCAAGCCGCCCGCGCACCTCGTCGAGACTGCCGGCCGCGTCGATCACGTGGAAGCGGTAGGCATGCTGGCGCGCGCGCTCGAGATAGGCTTCGCGCACGCGCACGAAGAAGTCCGCCTGTTCGCGCTCGAACCGGTCGGGGTTGCGGCTGCGCGCGCGCTGGCGTTCGTAGGCGATCGCGGGCTCGAGATCGAAGAGAAATGTGGCATCGGGCTGCAGGTCGGGGTGGACGATTCCCTCGAGGTTGGCGACCACCTGGGGCTTCAAGCCCCGCCCGCCGCATTGGTACGCGTAGGTCGAGTCGCTGAACCGGTCGCACACCACCCAGGCGCCGGCGGCGAGCGCCGGCTCGATCACCGTCGCGACGTGCGCGCCGCGCGCGCCGAACATCACCAGCGCCTCGGCGAGCGGGGTCATCGCGTGGTGCAGGACCACGTCTCGAAGCTGCTCGCCCACGGCGGTGCCGCCCGGCTCGCGGGTGAGGCGCACCTCGTGGCCGAGGGTGCGCACCCGCTCGCAAAGGTATTCGAGGTGCGAGGACTTCCCCGCACCGTCGATGCCTTCCACCGTGATGAAGCGCCCGCGCCGTGTCATCGCTTGAGCTGGTAAGTCGCCACCGCGCGATTGTGCTCCTCGAGCGTGCGCGAGAACTGGTGGGTGCCGTCGCCCTTGCCGACGAAGTACAGGTACTCGTTCTGTGCGGGCCTGGCCACGGCGGCGAGCGAGCCGGCGCCGGGCATGGCGATCGGCGTGGGTGGAAGTCCGTCGCGTGTGTAGGTATTCCACGGCGTGTCGGTGGTGAGGTCGCGCTTGCGGATGTTGCCATCGTATTTCTCGCCGATGCCGTAGATCACGGTGGGGTCCGTCTGCAGCCGCATGCCGCGCCGCAGCCGATTGGCGAACACTCCCGCGATCTCGGGGCGCTCGGCCGCCACGCCGGTTTCCTTTTCCACGATCGAGGCGAGGATCAGCGCCTCGTAGGGCGACTTGAGCGGGGAACCCGGGGCGCGCGCGGCCCAGGCTTCCGCGAGCCGGCGCTGCATCGCCGCATGGGCACGCTTGAGGATCTCCACGTCGCTCGTCCCCGGGGCGAAGCGGTAGGTGTCGGGGAAGAACCAGCCCTCCGGCGGCTGGTCGCCGAGCGCGAGCAGGGAGCGCAACTCGGCCTCGTCCTTGCCGGCGAGCGTGGCGCGCACCCGCGGCTGCCTGGCCAGCTGCGCGAGCCACTGGCGAAAGGTCGTACCCTCGACGAACAGCACCTCGGCGAGGACCACGTCGCCGCGTGCAAGCTTGTCGAGCAGCTCCACCGGCGTGAGCGCCCGGTCGAGGCGGTAGGTGCCGGCCTGGATCGCCCCCGCCTTGCCGAGCGCGCGGGCCAATATCCAGAAGCTATGCGGCTCGGCGAGGAGCTGCTGCTCGGCGAGCTGGCGGGCGAGGCCGCGCACGTTCGCCCCGCTCTTCACGGTGAACTCGAACGGCGCCTTGGGGAGCTCGAGCGGCCGCGTGCTGAACCAGTACATCCAGCCCGCCGCGGCGGCCGCCGCAAGGAAGGCGAGGAGGACGAGGTTCCTAAGCGCGCGCATCGTGCTCCGCGATGAGTGCCTGAACGCGACGCGTGATTGTGCCCGGCGCCCAGCGCCGCTCGCCCAGCTTCGTGACCGGCCAGGCGCCGATGAGGCTGTTCGTGAGGAAAACCTCGTCCGCATCCTCGAGCCCCGCCCAGTCGATGTCGCGCACATCGCAATCGATCCCGGCGCGGGCCAGGAGCTCGCGCACGCGCTCGCGCTGCGCGCCCACCACGCCGCACCGGGCGAGGTCCGGCGTCGCGACCCGCCCGCGCCTGACCAGGAAGAGATTGCTCATGGTGCCCTCGATCACGTGCCCGCCGGCATCCACGAGCACGCCTTCGGCAATCGACGGATCGTCCCATTCGCTGCGTGCCAGCACGTTCTCGAGCCGGTTGAGCGTCTTCGCGCCCGCCACGCGCGGCTGCTCCGAAAGCACCAGCGCACAGCGCCTCACCGTCACGCCCTCGGTCGCGCGCGCCGGATCGACGCTCGCGCTCGCAAAGGCCGCGACGATTCGCGTCGGCGCGACACCCGGGGCCATGCCATAGCCGCGCCCGCCCGAGCCGCGCGTCACGATCACCTTGACCGTGGCGCTTTCGCGCGCGACCCTAGCCACTTCGCCGGCGACCAGCGTTTCGGGGGGGGCCGCGATGCCGAGCAGCGCGCAATCGATGCTGAGGCGGCGGTAATGCCAGGTCCAGTTGAGAGCGCGCCCCGCGCGCACCGCAATCGTGCGGAACACGCCGTCGCCGAAGGCCAGGCCGCGGTCGGTCGCGGCGATCGAACCCGCGGGAGAACCGTCGACGAGGACCGAGGGGGTCAGTGGAAGCGGCGGAACGCGAGCGTCCCGTTCGTGCCGCCGAATCCGAAGGAGTTGGAGAGCGCAACCTCGATCTTCATCTCGCGAGCGGTGTTCGGCACGTAGTCGAGGTCGCACGCCGGATCGGGCGTAACTATGTTGATGGTGGGAGGCGAGACCTGGTGGTGCACGGCAAGCGTCGTGAGCACCGCCTCCACGCCGCCCGCCGCGCCCAGCAGGTGGCCGTGCATGGACTTGGTGGAGTTCACCGCGAGGCGGTAGGCGTGCTCGCCGAACGCCGCCTTGACCGCGGCGGTCTCGTTCGCGTCGCCGAGCGGGGTCGAGGTGCCGTGGGCGTTGATGTACTGGACTTCGTCCGGATTGACGCCCGCGTTGCGCAGCGCCGCGAGCATCGCGCGGCGCGGGCCGTCCATGTCGGGGGCGGTGATGTGGTTCGCGTCCGCGCTCATGCCCAGGCCGGCGAGCTCGGCGTAGATGCGCGCCCCGCGCCGCTTCGCGTATTCGAGCTCCTCGAGGATCAGGATCCCGGCACCCTCGCCCAGCACGAAGCCGTCGCGGTCGCGATCGAAGGGACGCGATGCGGTGGCGGGATCGTCGTTGCGCTCCGAGAGCGCCCTGCAGGCGCAGAAGCCGCCGATGCCCGAAAGGTTGACGCACGCCTCCGCGCCGCCGGCGATCATCACGTCGGCATCGCCGTACTCGATGATGCGCCCGGCTTCCCCGATGCAGTGCGTGCTGGTGGTGCACGCCGAGACCATCGAGACGTTCGGCCCCTTGGCCTTGAACTGGATCGAGATCAGGCCCGCCACCATGTTGATGATCGAGCCGGGCACGAAGAACGGCGACAGGCGCCGCGGCCCCTTGGCGACCATCTCGCGGATGTTGTCCTCGATCATCGGCAACCCGCCGATGCCCGAGCCCACGTTCACGCCCACGCGCTCGGCGTTGGAGGCGTCGATCGTGAAGCCGGCGTCGTCGAGGGCCATGCGGGTGGCGGCGAGGCCGTAATGGATGAACGTGTCGGAGCGGCGCGTCTCCTTCGGGTGCATCCAGTCGGTCGCGACGAAACCCTTCACCTCCGCGGCGATGCGGGTGGGCAGCATCGAGGCTTCGAACTTGGTGATGGGCCCCACGCCGCTCACGCCCTTCAGGACGTTGTCCCAGGCTTGCGCGAGGGTATTGCCCACGGGCGAGACGATGCCCAGCCCGGTTACGACGACTCTGCGCTTCGACATGATTGGCGTGGCGGTGCGCGAGCTAGGCGCGCGCCGCGGGGGAAGCGGTGTGGGTGCTACTGCTTGACGTGGCTCTTGACGTAGTCGATGGCCTGCTGGACGGTGGTGATCTTCTCGGCCGCCTCATCGGGGATCTCGCACTCGAACTCCTCCTCGAGCGCCATCACCAGCTCGACGTTGTCGAGGGAATCCGCGCCCAGGTCTTCGACGAAAGAGGACTCGTTCTTGATGTCGGCTTCGGCAACCCCAAGTTGCTCGGCAACGATCTTCTTGACGCGGGCTTCTAAGTTGTCCATCGACTTCCTCCAAGCTTGTTTCTAGTGGTTTGGGTACTGCGGAAAGGCGCGTAATTCTAGCATCTAATCCATGTACATCCCGCCGTTCACGTGCAGGGTGGCGCCGGTGATGTAGGCGGCCGCGGGCGAGCACAGGAAGGCGACCGCCTGGGCGATATCCTCCACCCGGCCCAGGCGCCCGAGCGGCACGTTTTCCACCAGCCGCTTGACCTGCTCGTCGGCGAGCGCGCGCGTCATGTCGGTCTCGATGAAGCCCGGCGCCACGCAGTTCACCGTGATGTTGCGGCTGCCCACCTCGCGCGCGAGGGACTTGGAAAATCCCACCATCCCCGCCTTGGCCGCAGCGTAGTTTGCCTGCCCCGCATTGCCGGTGAAGCCCACCACCGAGCTCACGTTCACGATGCGCCCTGCGCGCGCCTTCATCATCCCGCGCAGCACCGCGCGCGAGAGCACGAACACCGATTTGAGGTTGGTCGCCTGGACGTCGTCCCACTCATCGTCCTTCATGCGGGCGAGCAGGTTGTCGCGCGTGGCGCCGGCGTTGTTCACGAGGATCGATACCGGCCCGTGCGAGGCCTGCACCTTCTCGACCAGGGCCGCGCATTGCGCGCCGTCACGCACGTCGAGGACCATCCCCTCGCCCTTCGCTCCCGATTCGGCGAGCTTGCGCGAGATCGCCTCGGCGCCCTTGTCCGAAGTGGACGTGCCGACCACGGTCGCGCCCGCCCGCGCGAGGGTCATGAAGATCCCTTCGCCGATTCCGCGGGAAGCACCGGTAACGATTGCCACTTGTCCGTTCAGCATGGAGCCCTCAGTGCAACTGCAGCGCCGCGGCAAGCGCGGCCGAGTCCTGGATCCCGATGCACTCCACGCCGCTGGCAATGCGCTTCGACAAGCCGGTCAGGACCTTCCCGGGCGCGCACTCGACGATCCGCTTGACCCCGTTTCGGGCGAGGAATTCCACCGTCTCGATCCAGCGCACCGGGTGGTCGAGCTGTTCTACAAGGGAAAGCTTGATGCGTGCTGGATCGTCGAAAGCCTCGACGAAGCGGTTGTGCACCACCGGCACCGAGGGCTTGCGCACCTCGATTGCGGCAAGCCGCTCGCGCACGCGATCCGCCGCGGGCTTCATCAGGCTGCAATGGGAAGGAGCGCTCATCGGCAGCATCACCGCGCGCTTGGCGCCCGCCTCCCTCGCCGCCGCCATGGCGCGCTCGACCGCGCCCCGGTGCCCGGCGATCACGACCTGGCCCGGGGAATTCAGGTTGGCCGGCTCGACGACCTCGCCCTGGGCAGACTGCGCGAGCACTTCCGGAAGCCTTGCGTCGTCGAGGCCGAGGATCGCGGCGATCCCGCCCACGCCCTCCGGGACCGCCTCCTGCATCGCCTGGGCGCGAAAGCGAACCACGCGCAGGGCATCCTCGAAGCGCAATGCCTCGGCGGCGACCAGCGCGGAATACTCGCCGAGGCTGTGCCCCGCGAACCACGCCGGCATCGCGCCGCCGCGCTCGCGCCACGCGCGCCATGTGGCCACGCCGGCCACGAGCATCAGCGGCTGCGTGTTGACGGTCTGGTTGAGCGCTTCCGGCGGACCCTCCCGGATCATCGTCCAGTAATCCACGCCGACGAGGTCGTGGGCCTCGCGGAACGTTTGCTCGACCACCGGATCCCCGGCAAAGCCGTTCATCATCCCGACCGATTGCGAGCCCTGGCCGGGGAAGACGATCGCGAAGACGGTGTCGCTCATGGCATCGGTCATCAGTACTTGAGGAGCACGGAGCCCCATGTGAACCCGCCGCCCACGCCCTGCAGCAGCACCAGGTGGCCGGGTTGGATACGCCCGTCGCGCACCGCGGCGTCGAGCGCGAGCGGTACCGAGGCGGCCGACGTGTTGGCATGGCGATCGACCGTGACCACGCATTTCGACTCGGGAAGGCCGAGCTTGCGGGCGACATGCGAGATGATTCGCACGTTCGCCTGGTGCGGAATGTAGGCGTCGAGATCCGCCACCGCCATGCCGTTTTCGGCGAGCGCCTCGCGGGCACTGTCCTCGAGCACCCGCACCGCGAGCCTGAAGACCGCGCCGCCATCCATCTTGAGGGTCGGATCGCCCTGCACTGCGCCGCCGCAGACATGTCCGGGCACGTTGAGAATCCCCGCGTGGCTGCCGTCCGCGTGCAGGTGGCTGGACAGGATGCCGGGCCGATCGGAGGCCTCGAGGACGACCGCGCCGGCGCCGTCGCCAAACAGCACGCAGGTGCCGCGGTCCTTCCAGTCGAGGATGCGCGAGAACACCTCGGAGCCGACGACCAGCGCGCAGCGATGCCGTCCCGCGCGAATGTAGAGGTCGGCGGTCGCCAGGGCATAGACGAATCCCGAGCACACCGCCTGCACGTCGAAGGCGGCGCCGCGTTTCACGCCCAGCTTGGCCTGCAGCAGGCACGCGCTCGATGGGAACACCATGTCCGGCGTCGAGGTGGCGAGGATGATGAGGTCCACGTCGGCGGCGCTCCGGCCTGCGGCCGCGAGCGCGCTGCGCGCGGCCTCGAGCGCGAGGTCGCTCGCGAACTGGTCGTCGGCCGCGATATGGCGCTGGCGGATCCCGGTGCGCGAGACGATCCACTCGTCGGTGGTGTCGACCCGCGTTTCGAGGTCCTTGTTGGTGAGCACCTGGACGGGAAGGTAGCTGCCGGTTCCCGTGATGCGCGAGTGGATCGTGGTGCCGGCGGCTGTCATGCGGCCTCCTGAGTCCTGGAGGGGCCGGGAGCGGGCGGCGTCAGCGCATTCAGTCGCGTGACATCCTCGCCGATGCGCTCGATCAGTCCGTGGCGAGCCTCGTTCGCCGCGCGCTGGATTGCGGTGGCGAAGGCGAGGCGGTCGGCGCTGCCATGGCTCTTCACTACGATGCCGCGCAGTCCCAGGAGGGCCGCCCCGTTGTAGCGCCGGTGGTCCACGCGGCGGCGGAAGCGGCGAATCACGGGATACGCGAAGAGCGCCAGCAGCCGCGTGGCCCAGGTGCGCGTGAACTCCTCCTTGAGGAAATCGCCCAGCATCTTCGCCAGGCCCTCCGAGGTCTTGAGCGCCACGTTGCCCGCGAAGCCGTCGCACACGACAACGTCGGTGGTGCCCTTGTAGATATCGTCGCCCTCGACGTTGCCGTAGAAGTTGATCGGCGTGCGCCGCAGGAGCTCGCCCGCCTTCTTCACGACCTCGTTTCCCTTGATCTCCTCCGAGCCGATGTTTAGCAGGCCCACCGTGGGATCGGCCTTGCCCTCCATGGCGCGCACCAGTGTGGCGCCCATGATCGCGAACTGCCGCAGGTGCTCCGGCGTGCAGTCGGCGTTGGCACCCAGGTCGAGCGCATAGACCTGGCCCTTGCGGGTGGGAAGCACCGCACAGATCGCGGGGCGATCGATGCCGGGAAGCGTCTTCAGGACGAACTTGGCGGTGCCCATGAGCGCACCGGTGTTGCCGGCGCTCACGCAGGCCTGGGCGCGCCCTTCCTTCACCAGGTCGATGGCGAGGCGCATCGACGAGCGCTTCTTGGTGCGGATGGCGGTGCGGACGTCTTCGTCCATGCCGACGACTTCCGTGGCCGGGACGAGCGTGATGCGCGATTTATGCGGTGAGGCTGCCCGCGCGAGCTCGCGCGCGAGCGGCTCCTCGAGCCCGACCACGAGCAACTGGGCGTCGGCATTGGCGGCGAGGAAGTCGAGGCAGGCGGGCACCGTGACCGAAGGCCCGTGGTCCCCTCCCATGGCGTCGACGGCTATAACCGTCATCGCCAAGGCGTCAGTCCTTGGTCTGGAGGACCTTCTTGCCGCGGTAGTAGCCCGACGGCGAGATGTGGTGGCGAAGGTGGGTCTCGCCCGTTGTCGCCTCGACCGCGACCGCGGGCTTTCCGAGGCGGTCGTGCGACCGATGCATGCCGCGCTTGGACGGCGACTTCTTGTTCTGTTGGACGGCCATGATGTTTCTCCGGTTATTTGTCCTTCTTGAGGCTCGCGAGAGCCGCGAAAGGCGATTCCTTCCGCACGACTTCCCCACCCTTCGCCGCCTGCCCATCCAGCCCCGGCTTGCGTGGCACCATGGGCAGCGCGAGGAGTACCGCGTCCTCGACCACATCGCGGATGTCCAGCGACTCTCCTGCGACGAGGTAATCTTCCGTTTCGCTTTCCTCCTCGATGCTCGGAAGGTCCGATTCTGCCCCGACCAGCACCAACCGGTCATCGACTGAAATCGCGAACCTGAACGCGTCCAAACTGCTCTGGCACGTGAGAAAAACGAAGCCCTCGATTATACACGACACCACCTTGCGACGCAGCGGGTCCAGGCGCGCCGTGACGGTGTAATGCAGCTCGCCCTCGCCGTTCGCGAGCGAGTCCTCCAGGCGGTCCAGCTCGCCCGGCGAGAACGTGCCTTTGAAGACCTGCGGCTTGTCCGACAGCCGATCGGGGTGGATCAGAAACTCGTCGTCCATGGAAGTGTGCTAGAATTTAGGTTAAATATTAGAAGTAATCTACTGATTTGGCGACCAATTCAATCATTCTAGCATCGAGCTCGCGCTACCGCCGGGAGCTGCTCCAACGACTCGGCGTACCGTTCGAATCGTGGTCCCCCGACGTCGACGAGACACCCCGGCCGTCGGAGCCTCCGCGGGAAACGGCGATTCGCCTCGCCCGCGTCAAGGCCGAGGCGGGCGCGCGAAAATTTCCCAGCGCCTGGATCATCGGCTCCGACCAGGTCGCCGACCTCGACGGCCGCCCGCTCGGCAAGCCCGGCACTTTCGAGAACGCACGCCAGCAGCTGCGCGACGTGAGCGGGCATTCGGTGCTCTTCCACACGGCGCTCTGCGTCTGGAACGCGCGCCTCGAGCGGCGCCACGAGCGCCTCGTCACCACCGACGTCGCCTTCCGCCGCCTGACCGAGGCGGAGATCGAGCGCTACCTCGAACGCGAGCATGCGCTCGATTGCGCGGGCAGCGCCAAGAGCGAAGGGCTGGGCATCAGCCTGCTGTCGCGCCTGGGCGGCGAGGACCCCACCGCGCTCGTGGGCCTGCCGCTGATCGCGCTCGCCTCGATGTTGCGCGCCGAAGGCTTCGACGTTCCCTGATGCCTGCCGGACGCCTTTTCCTGGTCCCGGCGTGGCTTTCGGAAGACATCGCGCCCGCCGCCGTGGTTCCGGCTCCCGTCCTGGCTCGAATCCATGCCCTCGATGCCTTTGTCGTGGAGAACGCCAAGTCCGCGCGGCGCTTCCTGGCCGAGTGCGGCCATCCGCTGCAGATGCGCGACATCGCCATGGTTGAGCTCAACGAACACACGCCGCGCGATGCGGTGGCCGCGATGCTCCTCCCGGCGCTCGAAGGGCGTGACCTCGGGCTGCTTTCCGAGGCCGGGGTGCCGGCGGTCGCCGATCCGGGAGCGAAGCTGGTCGCCGAAGCGCATGCCCGCGGGGTCACGGTGGTGCCGCTGGTGGGCCCCTCCTCGATCCTGCTTGCGCTCATGGCGAGCGGTCTCGAGGGCCAGCGCTTCCGCTTCGTCGGCTACCTTCCCGCCGAAACGGCGAAGCGACGCACTGCGATCGTCGATCTCGAGCGCCAGTCCGCGCGCCACGCCGAGACCCAGGTCTTCATCGAAACGCCCTACCGCAACGACGCGCTGCTGGCCGACCTGATCGAGGCGTGCCGTCCCGCAACCCGCCTCGCCGTGGCCGCGGAGCTCACCGGCCCGCGCGAATGGATCCGCATGGATCACGTCGAGGCATGGCGCGCGCGCGCCGAGGTGATCGGCAAGCGACCGGCGATCTTCCTGCTGCTCGCATGAGCCTAACTGGAATAACCTGCCTGCCGGCGTTGAGCGGCGCCCTGCGTCCGCTCCAACGCCGTTCCCGCTGTACCCGCTTCACTTCACATACAAATTGTTCTGCTTGAGCAGCGGGTAGAGGACCTCGGCCCTGACCGGCGCCGAGAAGTAGAAGCCCTGCCCCGTGCCGCAGCCCTTGGAACGCAGCAAGGCGAGCTGCCCGGCGGTCTCGACGCCCTCGGCGATGGTCTCGAGCTCGAGGCTCTTCGCCATGTTGATGATCGCCACCACGATCGCGGTGTCGTTGGGATCGACGGTGATGTCGCGCACGAACGATTGGTCGATCTTGAGCTTCTGGATCGGCAGGCGCTTCAGGTACGAAAGGCTCGAGTAACCGGTGCCGAAGTCGTCGATCGCGAGCAGCACGCCCATCTCGGAGAGCTTGTTCAGCAGCATGATCATTCCCTCGGTCTGGCGCATCACCTGGCTTTCGGTGATCTCAAGCTCGAGGCATGCGGGGTCGAGCTTGGTATCGGCGAGCACGCGGGTCACCATGTCGAGGAAGCCGCGGTCGCTGAACTGGCGCGCCGACAGGTTGATCGCCATGCGGCGCCGCTCGAGGCCCATGTCCTCCCACACCTTCGCCTGGCGGCATCCCTCGCGCAGCACCCACTCGCCGATGTCGTTGATCAGGCCGGTCTCCTCGGCGAGCGGAATGAAGTCGCCCGGCATCACGGTGCCGCTGTCCTCGGTCTTCCAGCGCACCAGCGCCTCGACCGCGACGATCCGGCCCGACTCGAGGTCGATCTGGGGCTGGTAGTGCAGCACGAAGTCCTTTTGCAGCACCGCGCGGCGCAGCGCCGACTCGAGCGTCATGCGGCGCTTGACCGCGATGTTCATCTGGGCGGTGAAGTACTGGTAGGTATTCTTGCCCTGGCCCTTGCCATGGAACATGGCCGTGTCGGCACTCTTCATCAGCGTCTGCGCATCGCGCCCATCCTCGGGATAGAGGGCGATGCCGACCGAACCGCTCACGTGCTGCTCGGTGCCACTCAGCATGAAGGCCTGGCGCAGCGCATTCAGGATCTTCTGGGCCACCACCGAGGCGCCGCGGCTGTCCTCGAGGCTGTCGAGCAGCACGATGAACTCGTCGCCGCCCTGGCGCGCGATGGTGTCCTCCAGGCGCACGCACTCCGACAGCCGCCGGGAGACCTGGCGCAGCAGCTCGTCGCCCACGTCATGGCCGAGCGTGTCGTTGATGTTCTTGAAGTTGTCGAGGTCGATGAACAGCACCGCGACCTTGCGGCTGGAGCGCTCGGCGCGCGCGATCGAGTGGGCGAGGCGGTCCTGCAGCAGCGAGCGGTTCGGCAGCCCGGTGAGGTTATCGTGGTATGCGAGGTGCTGGATGCGCTGCTGGATCACCTTGCGATCGGTCACGTCGCGCGAGTTGAACACCACCCCGTGGATGTGGGGGTTCGACAGGCAATTGGTGCCGAGCGACTCGAACGTGCGCCACATGCCGTCGCGGTGGCGCATCCGGAACTCCATCGGCTCGATCGACTGGCGCGCCTCGATGATGCGCTTGAGCGCGGCGCGCATCTGCTCGAGGTCGTCGCCGTGCACCAGGTCGGAGACGTTGCGGCCCACCGTCTCCACCGGCTCGTAGCCGAGAAGGCTGCGCAGCGCGGGGCTCTGGTAGAGAATCACTCCCTCGGCGTCGACCACCGAGATGAGGTCGAGCGAGCTTTCGGTGAGCACGCGGAAGCGCGCTTCGCTCGCCTCGAGGGCGCGCTCGGTCTCCTTGTAGCGGGTCACGTCGGTGATGATGCCGATCAGCCCGGCGACCTCGCCGCGCTGATCCACGAAGCTCACCTTGTTGTAGAGCATCTGGCGACGCTCGCCCGAGGCGGTGGGCACCGTGACCTCGTAGGCGGTCGATGCCGGGCGTTCGAGGAGTGGCCGGTCGCGCTCGTGGTGGTCGCGCGCGGTGTCGACGTCGAACATGTCGTGCGCAGTCTTTCCGATCCAGTCGCGGCCGCCGCCGAACAGGTCGTCGAAGGCGCGGTTGTAGACGCCATAGCGGCCCTCGTGATTCTTGAAGTAGACCGGATTGGGGATGGCGTCCAGCAGCGATCGCGTGAAGTGAAGGTGCTGCTCGAGGTCGTTCGCCGCGCGCTGCAGGGCCACGTCCTTCTGGTGCTGCTCCGTCAAGTCGATGAAGGAGGAGACCAGGTAGCGGGGCTGGCCCGCGGAATCGCGCACCACCACGCAGCTGCAGCTCAGCGCCACCTCGACCGCGTCGCACCGGATCACCCGCAGGTCCACGGTGGCCGGCGGATCGGTGCCCGCGCGGATCATGCGCAGGAACTCCTCGTCGCGTCCGACCTCTTCGGGCGGGGTGAAGGCACGGAACGCCCTGCCCTCGATCGCCGCGCGGTCCCCTGCAAGCATCTGGCAGAAGGCGCGATTCACGTGCCGCACGACGCCATCGGGCGAGATCACCGCGAGGCCCACCGCCGTGCGGTCGAACGCATCGCGGATCAGGTCGAACTCGGTGCGCGTCGTCTGGTCCGCCACGGCGCTCATGGATTCCTAGCGAACCTCCAGGGCGGCGCGGGCGGCGGCTTGCGCGGCGGCGCGGGCGAAGGTCGCGCCGAAGCTCGTGCCGAGCCGCTTCGACAGCACCTCGAAATAGTTCTCCTCCACCGTGTAGTCGACGATCTTCTCGGCCTTGATCACCTCGCGAGCGACGAACTCGGTGCTGCCGAGGGAATCGGCGAGGCCCAGCTCGATGCTCTTCTCGCCCGTCCAGAGCAGCCCCGAGAAGGTCTCCGCGGTCTCCTTCAAGCGCGCGCCCCGGCCTTGGCGCACCACCTTGATGAACTGCTCGTGGATCTCGGAGAGCATCTTCTTCGCGTGCTCGCGATGCGCCGGGTTTTCCGGCTGGAACGGGTCGAGGAAATCCTTGTTCTCGCCCGAGGTGTAAGCGCGGCGCTCGATGCCGAGCTTGTCGAGGGCGCCCACGAAGCCGAAGCCGCCCATGATCACGCCGATGGAGCCCACCAGGCTCGCCTTGTCCACGTAGATCTTGTCGGCCGCGACCGCGATGTAGTAGCCGCCCGAGGCGCACAGGTCCTGGACTACGGCGTGCAGGGGAATGTCGGGATACTTGGCGCGAAGGCGGCGAATCTCGTCGTTCACGTAGCCCGCCTGCACGGGGCTCCCCCCGGGGCTGTTGATGCGCAAGACCACGCCGACCGTGTTGGTGTCCTTGAAGGCGCGGTTCAAGCCCTTGATGACGCGCTCGGCCGAGGCTTTCGCCTCCAGGCCGATCACGCCTTCCACGTCCACTACCGCGGTATGGCGGCCCACCGACATCGTTGCGTCCTTGTCGGGGCGGCCAATCCATCCCAGCAGGCCGGCGAGCACCAGGAATGCGAATGTGAACCAGAGCAGCTTGAAGAGCGCGGACCACTGACGTGCGCGGCGTTGCTCCTGGACGGCCTGGAGGGCCACTTTCTCGAGCACTGCGCGTTCCCAGTCGGGGGGGGCAGATTCAGTCATCGCGTCTCGGCTTCGGGTTGTCGTTCGCGCGGGCCTCATCCACCAGGGTCGTCACCTGGCCGCCGCGCTCGCGGATTGCGACGGGTTCGAGCGAGGCGCCGCGGCAGGGGCCGGCGACGCAGAACCCGTTGCCCGGCTCGAAAAGCGCACCGTGAGTCGAGCAGATCAAGTATAGCCCAGTCTCCTCGAAGAACTCCCCCGGCTGCCAGTCGAGCTCGGTGCCGGAATGCGGGCAGCGATTCACGTACGCGCGCACCGCTCCGCAGTGCCTCACGGCGAACGCCTGCGAGCCGGTCGGAAGCTCGAAGCGCACTCCCTGGGCGCCCTCGACCAGCGCCTCCGAGGAGCAGATCAGTCGCGGCTCGCCAGCCATCGATGCAGCTCGCTTACGCTTGCGACGCGCGCACGCGCGGGACGCGTCGACAACAGCTCCTCATGATGGGCGCCATAGGACACCGCCACCGCGTCCACGCCCGCGTTGGCTGCGAGCTCGAGATCGTGGGTGGTATCGCCCACCATGAGCGCGCGTGCGGGCGCCACGCCGGTAGCCTCGAGTAGCGCCATCAGCATCCCGGGGTGGGGCTTGGCGAATCCTTCGTCGGCGCAGCGCGTGGCCTCGAACCACGGCCTCAGCCCGGTTTCGTCGAGCGCGCGCTCGAGGCCGCGCCGCGCCTTGCCGGTCGCCACCGCGAGACGCCGGCCCCGCCCGTGCAGGTCGGAGAGCATCTCCCGAACGCCGTCGTAGAGCGGCGCCTCGTGCTCGCTGGCGAGGAAATGGTGGCGGTAGCGCTCCGCGAGCCGCGCGCGGCCGGCCTCGTCGAGCTGGGGCGCCACGTGGTTGCACGTGTCGACCAGATTCAGGCCGATCACGAAGAGCGCCTCGCGCTCGGTCGGCACCGCCGCGCCGATGTCGCGGCACGCGCATTGCAGGCTGCGCGCGATGAGACGCGTCGAGTCCATGAGGGTCCCGTCCCAGTCGAAGATCACCAGTTCGTAGCTCAAGGCGACGGACCCCGGTTCACGCCTTGGCCTGGTTTGGGGTCTGTCCCCGGTTCCGCCGCCGCGATGTGTCTCGCTACGAATGCCTCGAGGTCGGACGGCAGGGGCGACGCGAGCACGACGGCCTCGCCGGTGAGCGGGTGATCGAACCCGAGCGAGCGGGCGTGGAGGAACATCCGCTTCAAGCCCTCCTTTCGCAGCCTCTTGTTCAGCTCGAAGTCGCCGTACTTGTCGTCGCCGAGCACCGGGTGCTTGAGGTACGCGAGGTGGACGCGAATCTGGTGGGTGCGCCCGGTGAGGAGCTCGGCCTCGAGCAGGCTGAACTCGGCGCCCCGCGCGATGCGCCGGAAAACGGTCTCGGCTTCCTGACCGCCCTCGGAGATCGAAACCCGCTTCTCCCCCTCGGCGTTCACGTTCTTGGCGAGCGCTGCGCGCACGCGCTGCATCTCGTTGCGAAACCGGCCCGAGACCGCTACCAGGTAGCGCTTGTCGATCGAGCGCATCCGCATCATCTCGTGGAGCACCGTGAGGCTCGCGCGCTTCTTGGCCACCAGCAGCACACCGGACGTGTCGCGATCGAGGCGGTGCACCAGCTCGAGGAATCGCGCCTCGGGGCGCATCGCGCGAAGCGACTCGATCACGCCGTGGGCCACGCCGCTGCCGCCGTGCACCGCGAGGCCCGCGGGCTTGTCGATAGCGAGGAACGCGTCGTCCTCGAAGAGCACCGGCAGCTTGAAGTGCGGCGCCGGAGCCGCGTCGGACTCCGCCGCGACGCGCACCGGCGGGATGCGGATGCGGTCGCCGGTCGCAACCCGCTGGGAAGCGTCCACCCGCCTGCTGTTGATGCGGACTTCCCCGCTCCTCAGGATCCGGTAGACATGGCTCTTCGGGACGCCCTTCAGGCGCGCCAGCAGGTAGTTGTCGACGCGCTGGCCGGCCTCTTCCTCGGCGACCTCGATCCAGCGAACCGCGGGCGCGGCGGGCGAAGCGTCTTTGCCATCACTCGGCATGCGAGGTATACTGTATGTGGTTGATTACGAAGAATTCCAAAGGAATCAACATTTACGGGTGCGCCACGAAAGGCGCACGAACAGGCAAACGTCGCTCGCCTGTCAGACCCAGCAGCGATGGTAAACGAATCACACGCGCTCGACGCTCCACGAATTCCACGCACCTGCCCGCTCTCATGAGCCCGCAGGCGCCAGACGAAGAAAACCAGAAATCGTCCTTCTCGCTCACCTCAACGTGATGCATACCAACCGACTTCTGAAGTAACTCGTCGATCCGGGCCCCGGACGACGGGGCCCTCTTCCGTGGCAGAGCGCGGGAGAGAAGAACGATGAAACGCAAGCTATTCAACGCGACCCAGGCGGAAGAACTCCGGGTCGCAATCGTCGACGGTCAGAAACTCATCGACCTCGACATCGAGTCCGCTGGCAAAGAGCAGCGCAAGAGCAACATCTACAAGGGCCTCATCACCCGAGTGGAGCCCTCCCTCGAGGCCGTCTTCATCGACTACGGCGCCGAGCGGCACGGCTTCCTGCCCTTCAAGGAAATCGCCAAGCAGTTCATGGTCAACGACGGCGGCGAGTTCGGCCGATCGAAGATGGCCACGCACCTGCGCGTGGGCCAGGACCTGATCGTCCAGGTCGACAAGGACGAGCGCGGCAACAAGGGCGCGGCGCTGACCACGTACATTTCGCTCGCCGGCCGCTACCTGGTGCTGATGCCCAACAACCCGCGCGGCGGCGGCGTCTCGCGTCGCATCGAGGGCGAGGACCGCAACGAGCTGCGCGAGGTGATGGACCAGCTGGAGGTGCCGGAGGGCATGAGCCTCATCGCCCGCACCGCGGGCATCGGCCGCAGCGCCGAGGAGCTCCAGTGGGACCTGAATTACCTCCTGCAGCTCTGGCACGCGATCGAGAAGGCCGCCGAGGAAGAAAAGGGCCCGTGCCTCATCTACCTCGAGTCGAGCCTGGTGGTGCGCGCCATCCGCGACCTCTTCCAGCCCGACATCGGCGAGATCCTCATCGACACGCCCTCGATCTACGAGCAGGCGGTGTCGTTCATGAGCACGGTGATGCCGGCCAACGTCGACAAGGTCAAGCATTACCGCGACGACATCCCGCTCTTCTCGCGTTTCCAGATCGAGCACCAGATCGAGAGCGCCTACCGGCGCGACGTGACCCTGCCTTCGGGCGGCGCGATCGTGATCGACCACACGGAGGCGCTGGTCTCGGTCGACGTGAACAGCGCGCGCGCCACGCGCGGCCACGACATCGAGCAGACCGCGTTCAACACGAACCTCGAGGCCGCCGACGAGGTGGCCCGCCAGTTGCGCCTTCGCGACCTGGGCGGCCTGATCGTGATCGACTTCATCGACATGGAGAGCACCAAGAACCAGCGCGAAGTCGAGAACCGCCTGCGCGACGCGCTGCGCCACGACCGCGCGCGCGTGCAGATCGGCAAGATCTCGCGGTTCGGCCTGCTCGAATTGTCCCGGCAGCGCCTGCAACCCTCCCTCGAGGAGACGACGCACTCGCCCTGCCCGCGCTGCCATGGAACGGGGTACATCCGCGACACGGCATCGACCGCGCTGCACGTCCTGCGCATCCTGCAGGAAGAGGCGATGAAGGAAAACACCGCCGCGATCCACGCGCAGGTGCCGGTGGATGTCGCCACCTACCTGCTCAACGAGAAGCGCAGCGAGATCTTCCAGATCGAGGCGCGCCTCAAGGTCAACGTGCTCCTCATCCCGAACCCGCACCTCGAAACGCCGAACTACTCGGTGGAGCGCCTGCGCCACGATGCACCGCAGCTCGACGCGCAGACACCGAGCTACGAAATGGTAACCGCCCCGGCCGAAGAGGCCCCGGCGCTCTCCTCGAAGAACGCCGACGCCAAGCCGCCGCGCCCCGAGCCGCTGGTCAAGGGCATTCGTCCCGACCAGCCCGCGCCGATCTCGGTTGCGCGAACCCCCGCCGCCCCGGTGGCGCCCGCCCCGCGCCGCCCCGCCCCGCAAGCGCAGGAAGCCGCGCGCGCGGCAGCCTCGGACGGCTCGCCGGGACTTCTCGACCGCCTCTTCGGGTGGTTCAAGAAGCCCGCCGAGTCCCCGAAGATGGAAGTTCGCCAATCGTTCCCGACACCCACGCCGGCGCTCGAGGATCGCCCGCCGCGCGATGCGCAACGCGGCTCCGGCCGTGGCCGCGATCGCGGCGACAGCCGTCGTGACGGTCCGCGCGGAGGAGATCGTCCCCGCAGCGAGGCAAGCCGTGACGGCCAGGGCCGTGGTGGCCGCGGCGGCGAGCGCCAGGAGCGCAGGCCCGATGGGCAGCAACCGCGTCGTGACGGCCGTGGTGGCGAGCCCCGCAACGTGGAAGGTCGCGGCGAGCCGCGCAATGCGGAAGGTCGAGAGCCCCGCAACACGGAAGGTCGCGGGGAGCCGCGCAACACGGAGCCCCGTGGCGAGCGCGAGCCCCGCACCAGCGAGCCCCGCACCAGCGAGCCTCGCACCAGCGAGCCTCGCGGCGACCGCGGCGATCGTCCGCAGCGTCCGCCGCGTCCCGCCCCGGAGTCGGTGCGCGAGACGTCCGGTGACGTGCATGCATCCGGAGAACCCCGGGCCGCTCCCGACACCCACGCGCCCCAGGCCGACGAGGGCGAGGGGAAGCGCCGCCGCCGTCGCGGTGGCCGTGGCGGTGAGCGGGGGGAGCGCCCGGAACGCGGCGATCGCCCGCCGCGCGAACCCTTCGCGGCGGAAGCGCAGAACCGCGAGCTGTTCGAAGCCGGTGCGGCCTCGGGCGAGCCGAGCCCCATGGTCGAGCCCACCGGATACTCCGAGCCGCCCCAGCCCACCGGGCCGCGGCGCTTCCTCGAGGCCACCCCGCCGTCGGTAGCGTCGATGCGAGACGTCGAGCCCGCTCCGCGCGAAGCGGCGCCGGCGCCGAAGCCTTTCATCCCCGCGGCCGCACCAGTCGCGTTCCATGCAGTGAGCGAGCACGACATGCTGGCCTCCGAGGAATCCCATCGCCCGGCGCGCCGCCGCAAGCATGCGGATGGCGAGGCGGCCGCGGAGGCGTCGGCCCCGCTGCAGCTGGTGGAGACCCAGGCCGAGACGCCGCCCCTCGGCGTCGACGACGATACGCCGCGCCGCTCGAAGCCGCGGCGCCGTCGCTCGGCTCCGATGGACGACGCTCCGCTCAAGCTGGTCGAGACGCAGGCGAAGGAGCAGTCCGACGCGCCGCCGATGCCATGAGCAGCGCGGGGAACCCGATCGATTTCTATTTCGAGTTTTCCTCGCCGTACGGCTACATCGCGGCCGAGCGGGTCGATGAGTTCGAGAGGCGAGTGGGGCGCCCGGTGGTCTGGCGCCCCATCCTGCTCGGGCCGGTATTCAAGATCACCGGGCAGCCGCCCCTCATCGACATCCCGATGAAGGGCGAATACGCGAGGCGCGATTTCGCGCGCTCCGCGAGGCTGCACAAGGTCACGTATCGCCATCCCGGGAAATTCCCGATCGGTACGGTCGCCGCGATGCGTGCGTTCTACTGGGTGCACGACCGCAACGCGCGCGAGGCCCAGTCGCTCGCCAAGGCGTTGCTGCGCGCCTACTTCGTGGATGGTCACGACATCAGTGCGCCTGGCACGGTCGTGGAAGTCGCCAGGACGGTGGGCATCGACACCGCCGCGCTTGCCGCCGCGCTCGAAGATCCCGCCGTCAAGGAGCGCGGAAAGCGCGAGGTCGATGCCGCCATCGCCGCAGGCGTCTTCGGCTCCCCATTCTTCGTGGTCGACGGCGAGCCTTTCTGGGGCGTCGACCGCATGTCGATGGTCGAGGACTGGATCAGGACCGGGGGCTGGTAGCCCCGTCCATCACTTCCGCGGCCCAACGTGTATCGGGCCGGAAGCGCGACTTGTAGCGCGCCGCCCACGCCTCGATCGTCCGATAGGAAAGCTCCGCGATCGCGAAGGTCGCGACCACGCGAAGGAGCGTGGTGACGGCCATGCTCCCGGCATCGCCATCCACCCGCATCGGCTCGAGCGCCAGGAAGACGGGCATGTGGTACAGGTAGAGCCCGTACGAGCGCCTTCCCACGTACTGCAGCGGGGCCCACGACAGGATCGGATTCGCGATGCTGCGCGTCGCGATCGACGCCACGATGGCCACCGCGCAAAGCCCGGCGAAGAGCGTGAAGCCGAACGACAGCATCGCGAAGTTCATCCACGGCACCAGCAGGAAGCACGCCAGTATCGCGGCAAGCGCCGTGGGGCCCACCCAGCCGTTCCACGAGGGCTTGCCGCGCGCGAGCCACAGCGCCGCACAACAGCCGATCGCGAGCGAATCGGCGCGCGTGTAGGTCGGCGTGTACACGTCCATCTTCATCGACAGCACGGCGATCCGGATCGCCAGGACCAGCAGGATCGTCCAGCCCAGGAAGCGCATTCGCAGCCCGCCGAGCGCGATGAAGAGGAGCGGCCAGGCGAAATAGAAATGCTCCTCGACCGCGATCGACCAGGTGTGGAGCAAACCGCCGAGCAGGCGGCTGTCGACCATGTTGGCCGCGAAGAAGAAGGCCGCAGCCGCGCCCTGCCACGTGGTCGACGGCACGATGGCGAGCGCCAGGACGGTGCAGGCCGCAAGGGGCGGGAGGATGCGAAGCGCGCGCCGCGCGTAGAAGTCCCGGAGACTGACGCCGCCGGTTCGCTGCTGCTCGGCGAGCAGCAGCGAGGTGATGAGGAATCCGCTCAGCACGAAGAAGAGATCGACGCCGAGGTAGCCGCCGACGACCCACTTCAGGTACGAGAAGTGGAAGGCGATCACGGGAAGCACGGCAAGGGCGCGCAGCCCGTCGAGCTCGGGGATCTTCGGGGTCGTCAACGCGGGTTCTGCAGCCTGAAGGCGGCCGGGTCGAGCTCGGCCTCGATGCGGTCGAGCCAGCGCTCGGCCGCCTCCTCCACCATGTCGAGCACGCGCTCGAAACCCTCGGCGCCGCCGTAGTACGGGTCCGGCACGTCCTCGCCGCGCCATCGAGCGCTCGCCTCCAGGAACATTCCGAGCCGCGCGCGGCCGTCCTTGGGGGCGAGGCCGCGCAGGATGCGCAGGTGCCCGCGATCCATGGCCAGGATGTAATCGAATGCAAGGAAATCCGCGCCGGTGAGCTGGGCAGCGCGTTGTGCCGACAGGTCGTAGCCGCGAGTGCCGGCATGGCGAACCGCGCGCGGATCGGGGCCCTCGCCGACGTGATAGTCATGCGTGCCGGCGGAGCGGATCTCCACGCGATCCGCGAGCCCGCGCTCGGCCGCCTTGTGGCGCAACACGCCCTCGCCGGTGGGCGAGCGGCAGATGTTGCCGGTACATACGACGAGCACGCGGAGGCGTCGCGGGTTCATTGTTGGCGGGCGCGTTCTGGCTGGAGGACTCCGTATGATAGGCGACGGGCGCGACCAGGCGCGGCGCGGGAGGGTGGAATACCCGCCCCGCAATGCTGTTCCCTTCCCTGAGCGATCCCTTCCGGAGGCCGAGAGATGGAGCACTCCCTGCGCAGCTGGCTAGCCCTCTTCCTGCTGCTCCAGTCGGGCGCCGCCCTCGCGACGTTCCACACGTTCGCGATCAAGCAGGTCTTCTCGAACGCCGCGGGCACCGTCCAGTTCGTCGTCCTGCACGAGGCGGCGAACGCCAATGGCCAGCACCTGCCGGGCGGGCATGCGCTGACGGCCTCGCAGTCCGGCGTGACCCGGACGTTCGTGTTTCCGGGCGCGCCATGGTGACCAAGCAGATCATCCGGCAGGAATTTGCGAGCCCCCTGCCTTCCTGTTCTTGACAAGCGCCGTGCGCAAGGGATCCAAGGCGCGCCGCGTGTCCCTGGCGGCAGCGCTTCGATTCGCGGTGGCATTGCTCCTTGTCCACGGCAGTGCCGGTGCACAGCCGGTCGTGCAGGACGACGAGACCCTGGACCCGCGCCGCCCGGAGGCGTGGGCGATGAACTATGTGGCCGCATCGACGCTGATGACGGCGTTCGGCGCGCCCCCGGTGCTCGCCCCCTGGCACTGGCGCGCCGCGCTCGACCTGGGCCATGTCCCCCGGCTGAGCGAATCGCAACGGCGCGTGGGGCTCGGCGGCGTGAAGCAGGAGGATCTCAACAAGTCGCCGGTGTTCGGCCGGCTGCGCCTGACGCTGGGCCTGCCGGTCGGGTTCGTCGCGGACCTCGGATATACGCCGCCGCTTTCGATCCGCGGCTCGCGGGCACGCGATCTGTTCGCCCTGGCACTCGGCCGCCGCGTATTCGAGCGCGAGGGCTTCGCGGTGTCGGTGCGAGCCTTCGGCCAGCACGGCCGGGCCCAGGGCGACATCGCCTGCCCCGCACGTCTCGCGGGAGCGGACCTCGACGCCAATCCGTTCGGGTGTCGCGCGCCCTCGGACGACCAGATCGTCCTCAACCACTACGGCTTCGACGTGTCATCGACGTGGTCGACCGGGCCCTGGCAAGCCCATGCCACCGTCGGAGCCGCGCGTACCGAGCTGGTCGCCAAGGTGGACGCCCTGACCTTCGAGGTCCGCAACCGCTCGCGCCTCGTTGCGCACGGCTCGTGGCCGTTCGCCGCATTGGGCGCGAGCCGGGACCTGGATCGCCGCTGGAATGTCGGCGTGGAAGTCCTTCATGTTCCGCTGCGTGTCCAGCGGGACCTCGCTGCGGCCACGCAGACCGACGCGCTGACGAGCCTGCGAGTGCGCCTGCTCTACCGGTTCGACTGACCGATAAGCGGGACCCGCGCCAGCGGGTGACTCGCCGGCCTCACCCCGGCCCGCCCACCACGAGCATGCGATCACGCATTGTCTTCAGCTCGTCGCGCAGTTGGGCCGCGCGCTCGAATTCGAGGTTGCGTGCGGCATCCAGCATCTCCTTCTCCAGCTTGCGGATACGTTGCTCAAGCTGCTTTTCCGAGAGCGCGTCGTAGCGCGCCTCCTCCTGCGCGGCCTTGCGAGTTTCCTTCGCGCTGTCCGGATCGTAGACGCCGTCGATCATGTCCTTGATGCGCTTGGAGATGCCCTTGGGCTCGATGCCGTGCGCCAGGTTGAATGCCACCTGCTTCGCCCGGCGCCGGTCGGTCTCCCCGATCGCGAGCTTCATCGAGTCGGTCATCTGGTCGGCGTAGAGGATCGCGGTCCCGTTGATGTGGCGGGCCGCCCGGCCGATGGTCTGGATGAGGGAGCGCCCGGAGCGCAGGAAGCCTTCCTTGTCGGCGTCGAGGATCGCCACCAGCGAGACCTCGGGGATATCGAGGCCCTCGCGCAACAGATTGATCCCGACCAGCACGTCGAAGAGGCCCTTGCGCAGGTCGCGGATGATCTCGACGCGCTCCACCGTGTCGATGTCCGAATGCAGGTAGCGGACCTTGACGCCGTGCTCGGCGAGGTAGTCCGTGAGGTCTTCGGACATCCGCTTGGTGAGCGTGGTGACGAGCACGCGTTCGTTCACCGCGACGCGCTTGCTGATCTCGGAGAGCAGGTCGTCGACCTGCGAGGATGCCGGCCGCAGGATCAGCACCGGGTCGATGAGCCCGGTCGGCCGAACCACCTGCTCGACCACCTGGGCGGCGTGGGTGCGCTCGTACTCGGCGGGCGTGGCGGAGACGAAGATCGCCTGGCGCATCTGGCGCTCGAACTCCTCGAACTTGAGCGGCCGGTTGTCGAGCGCCGAGGGAAGTCGAAAGCCGTAATCCACCAGCACGGTTTTCCGGGAACGGTCGCCGTTGAACATTCCGCCGATCTGCGGCACTGTCACGTGGCTCTCGTCGATCACGATCAGGGCATCGCGCGGCAGGTAGTCGATGAGCGTGGGCGGCGGCTCACCGGGCGCGCGCCCCGAGAGGTGGCGCGTGTAGTTCTCGATGCCCTTGCAGAACCCGAGCTCGTTCATCATCTCGAGATCAAAATGCGTGCGCTGCTGCAGGCGCTGCAGCTCGAGGAGCTTGCCCTGCGCCTGGAACTCGTCCAGGCGCCCGCGCAGCTCCACCTTGATCGCCTCGATGGCGCGCAGGACGGTGGAGCGCGGCGTCACGTAATGGCTCTTGGCGTAGAGGGTGAAGCGCGGGATGCGCTGCAGCAGCTCGCCGGTGAGCGGATCGAAGAGCGTGAGCGACTCGATCACCTCGTCGAAGAGGGACACCCGCAGGGCCTGCTCGCTGTTCTCGGCCGGGAAGATGTCGATGGTGTCCCCGCGCACGCGAAACGTGCCGCGGCGGAAGTCGATGTCGTTGCGTGTGTATTGCATCCCCGCGAGGCGCGCCAGCAGGTCGCGCTGGCCGACCGGATCCTTCTCGCGAAAGATCTGGCGCATGTCCTGGTAGTCGCTGGGATCGCCGATGCCGTAGATGCACGAGACCGTCGCCACGATCACCGCGTCGTTCCTCTCGAGCATGCTCTTGGTCGCCGACAGGCGCATCTGCTCGATGTGCTCGTTGATCGACGAGTCCTTCTCGATGTAGAGGTCGCGCGAGGGCACGTACGCCTCGGGCTGGTAGTAGTCGTAGTAGGAAACGAAGTACTCGACCGCGTTCTCGGGAAAGAACTCGCGAAACTCGGAGTAGAGCTGCGCGGCGAGCGTCTTGTTCGGCGCGATGACGAGCGCCGGCCGGCCGATGCGAGCGATCACGTTGGCCATGGTGTACGTCTTGCCCGAGCCCGTGACGCCGAGGAGCGTCTGGTAGGCGAGGCCGTCGTTGATGCCCTCGGTCAGCTTGTCGATTGCCTGGGGCTGGTCGCCGGCGGGCTGGAACGACTGGTGCAGCCGAAAGGGGCTGTTCGGGAAAGTGATGACTTCCATGGGGGGAATTGCGTCGGGCAAACAGAAGATTCTACAAGGTAAAATGGGGACAACGCACCCTCGTTCCAACCCCGTCCGGAGAAGCCCATGTCGCTCATCGCCAACCGCCTCAAGGTCATCAAGCCCTCCCCCACGCTGGCCGTGTCCGCCAAGGCGGCCAAGCTCAAGGCCGAAGGCCGCGACGTGATCGCCATGGGCGCGGGCGAGCCCGACTTCGACACCCCGCAGTTCATCAAGGACGCGGCGATCGCGGCGATGAACAAGGGCCACACGAAATACACCCCCGCGGGCGGCACGGCCTCGCTCAAGAAGGCGATCGCCGCCAAATTCAAGCGCGAGAACGGGCTCGACTACACCGAGCGCCAGATCCTGGTGTCGTGCGGCGGCAAGCAGACCTCCTTCAACCTGTGCATGGCGCTCCTCAACCCGGGCGACGAGGCGATCATCCCGGCCCCGTATTGGGTGTCGTATCCGGACATGGCGATGATGGCCGACGGCAAGCCGGTGTTCGTCTTCGCCGGGGTCGAGCAGGGCTTCAAGATCACGCCCCAGCAGCTCGATCGCGCCATCACGCCGAAATCGCGCCTGCTGTGGCTGAACAGTCCCTCCAACCCCACCGGCGCGGTCTACACCGCCGCGGAGCTCGGGGCGCTGGGCGAGGTGCTGCGCAAGCATCCGCGCATCGTGATCGCCACCGACGACATGTACGAGCACATCGTGCTCGACGGCTCGAAGTTCGTGAACATCCTCAACGTGTGCCCCGACCTCTATCCCCAGACCGTCACGATGAACGGGGTCTCGAAGGCCTACGCGATGACGGGCTGGCGCATCGGCTACGGCGGCGGTCCTGCCGAGCTGATCGAAGCGATGGAGAACGTCCAGTCCCACAGCACCTCGAACCCGTCGTCGATCTCGCAGTACGCGGCCGAGGCGGCGTTGAACGGCGACCAGTCGTGCATCGATCCGATGCTGGCCGCGTTCAAGGAGCGCGGCAAGGTCGTCTCCGAGGGACTGAACCGCATTCCCGGCGTGAAGTGCCTGCCGCCCGCGGGCGCGTTCTACGCATTCCCCGACTGCCGCGAGGCGATCCGGAAGCTGCACGCCGCCGGCAAGATCGCTTCTCCGACGGACATCGCGCTGTGCGATTACCTGCTCGCCCAGCCGCTGGCCGTCGCCGCGGTGCCGGGCTCGGCGTTCGGCGCCGAGGGCTACCTGCGCATCTCGTTCGCGACCTCGATGGACAATATCAAGAAGGCGGTGGAGCGGATGGCGAACGCGATGGCGCCGGAGCGGGTCACGGCCTGATGTTGTGCGCGCCTCCGCGCTGTCTTGCTTTACTGGTACCCGAGGCCGGAGTCGAACCGGCATGGCCGTGAGGCCGAGGGATTTTCGTACCACCTCGGCTTTCGCCGCCGACGCACGCGTCGTTCGTGGTCTGGAGCACGCCTTCGCCTTAGCCTGAAGCCTTAGGCGCCCGCCGTCTGCTCTCTACACCTTCCTCCGCTCGGAGGCTTGGCTCGGCATTGGCTCGGAAGTAACTCCAGGGCGTTCGCCGACTTTGACGAGTGTCACCTCCGGGGTTTCCCTCGAAGGGCTCAAATTGCTCAAGTCCCTTATGTCTACCAATTCCATCACTCGGGCATTCGTGGCAATGATATCCGAGCTGACGCGGCTAGCGGCGTACGTATTCAGTACAATCCTTCGATTGACCGTGCTCAGGGGCCAGACAAATGAAATACGAAGCTGACGATCCGCGACGCCGCAAGCTAATCCAGATGCTTGCCGCGGGACTCTTCGGCGGCGGCGCCACGGCGTCCAACCTGGCGCTCGCCCAGATCCTCGGCAGCCCGCCGTCCAAGCTCCCGCCGGGCAAGTCGGTCTACCGCATCTCCGGCGAGGTCCAGATCGACGGTTCGCGCGGCACGCTTGAATCGAAGATCGCGGGCGGCTCGACCATCCGCACCGGTCGCGACAGCGAGTTGGTCTACGTGGTCGGCGAGAGCGCGTACATCGCGCGTCCCAATACCGAGATCGTCATCGAGACCGCGAAGGACTCCGTCCTCGTCACGGGGTTGAAGCTCCTCTCCGGCAAGCTGCTATCGGTCTTTCCCAGCCGCCGCCCGGTCACGCTCACGACCAAGGTCGCGAGCATCGGCATTCGCGGCACCGGCGTGTACCTCGAGTCCGATCCCGAGCAGACCTACTTCTGCACCTGCTACGGGGTCGCCGACGTCGCCGCGACCAACGATCCGCAGAGCAAGGAGACCGTGGCGGCCACGCACCACGACCGCCCCCTCTACATCCTCGGCAACGAGCAGCCCGGCAAGAACATCCGCAATGCGCCCTTCATCAACCACACCGACCAGGAGCTCATGCTGATCGAGACCTTGGTCGGGCGCACGCCGCCCTTCGTCTTCCCGAAGAGCGATTACACGGGGCCGCGGCGCAACTACTGACCCTCACCCCGGCCCCGTCCCTAGTTCGGGGCGCCGTTGAGGATCCAGTTGAGGAACAGGTCGTAGCGAGCGCGCGCCGCCTCGCCTGGGGCGGCCGAGGCATCGAATCCCGCAATGCGCAGTCCCTTGTGATGGTTACCGGAGGGCTTGCGCAGCAACGGGCTCGCCGCGATGTCGGTGAAGTTGATGCGGCCGCGAACCTCGTTGTAGAACCAGAGGTCGTCGGTGGCATCGCCCACGGTGCCGTCCCCATTCCGATCCTCCTGCGAATAGAAGACCGGCGGATGCGGCACGGTGCCCGTCGGACTGTGGCATTGGGTGCACAGGTTGTTGCCCTGCATCACCGCCTTGATGTCGGCGAAGCGGATCGCCGCGGGTGCGGGCGATAGGGCCGCGGCTACGACCACGCGCACCTGGACGGGGGCGCTCTGCACGCCGCCGTTGCTGGCGACCAGCTGCAATACATAGGAGCCTGCCACGGAAGCGGTGAGTGTTGCCTGCGCCGACGTCGCCCCCGCGAGGGTCGCGCCCGCGGGCCCCGAAACCAGGGTCCACGCGTAGCCGTTCGCGAAGAGGCTCGCCGAGGCGGAGAGTGTCGCCGCGCCCGGCAGCACTACGCGGTCGGGACCCGGGTCGGCGATCGGCCGCCCGGGGCGCAACACTGCACCCGACGAATCCCGCACCGCGTGTCCCTGGCCCTGCAGGAAGGCGGCCAGTAGCTGCGGGCGGTTCGATCCCCAGAAAGCGTCGTACACGATCTTGGCGAGCGGCATGTTGCCGCGGTCGATCACGTGATGCTTGATGCGCTCCGAATAGGCGGCGAACTTTTCGTAGCTGTGGAAATCGATGTCGGACTGCGCAATGGTCCCGCGCATGATGTGGCAGGTGCGGCACGAGGTGGCGACCACATCCCGGTAGAGCGTCGATTGCCCCGCAGCCTGCCAGGACAATGGCACGAAGTCATCGACGAACTGTGCATTGGGCAAGCCGTCCCCGCCGTAGGCCGCCTTGATCACCGCCGCCACCGTGCCCTGCCATTCACTCGCGCCGGCCGGGCGCCGGCACGAGTCCTCGGGCGCCGACGAGGCCTCGGCGAGCGGATAGGTGCACAGGATCATCCGGTTGATCGCCTTGATCGACGCTTCCTGCTCGGCGCGCGAGAATCCGGCGCGCGTCGTGGAGAAGTCGAACACATCGGGTTCGAAGCCATGCATGCGCGCCTGGACGTCGCCGCGATGCTGCGAGACCGAGTTCTGCACCACGGCGAAGAGGCGCTTGCCGCTGGCGTCGGGTGGCGTGAGCGCGTCGCCGCGACCCCCGTGGCAACTGATGCACGGGCCCGGCATCGCCTTCAGCCCCTGCCCGTCGAGGTTGACCGCGAGCTGGCGCACGCCCTCGGGATTGAAGTTGTAGAACTTCGGAAAGCTCACCCCGCCCGCGGGGCCGGGGCTGAACTCGATTGCGTTGATGCCGACCATCCAGCGCGTGTCGCGCACGATCGCCGCATCGAGGTTGAGCGGCGAATAGGCGTACCCCGCGCCGGCTTCGATGAGGTAGTTCTCGACGTAGAACGCGAAGGTGCCGTCGGGATTCTGGCGCGCGTACATGCGCCGGCCGTAGCCCAGGTCGCGCCGGTCGCCGAACACCACGTTCACCTCGTTGCCGGTGCCGGTCTCGAAGCCGTTGGTGGCCTTCCACTTGGCGAGGGTGTCGCGGGCGTTCTGCGGGTCGATCGCGCGGTAATACGCCTCGGCGTACTCGGGCGTATCCATCTGCAGGCTGCCGTCGGCCTGCTTCTGGGGATTCGGGAACAGCAGGAAGCTCTTCGGGCCCTCGGCCACTGGGGGAGTCCCCTGGCCGGGCCGCGTGTCGGTGGGACTGCCGCCGCCCCCGCAGCCCCACAGCGCGGCGAGCGCGGCGAGGACAATCCAGCGTGCGGCGAGACTTCCGTAATGCATGACTCGAATCCTCAGAAGCGCATCAGGTAGACGATGGAGTACTGGTTCTCGATGTAGCGCATCGAGCCCGAGAAATCGAAGCTCGGTCGCCCGAGCGGCGTGGCCTGCACGCGGCGCAGCGAGAAGTCGATCGAGTCGCGGGCGCCGAGCGGATAGTTGTAGCCGACGGTGCCGAGCAGCGTGCGCGCCTCGAACCGGTACGCGACCAGGTCCGCGCCGTCGAACGCATCGTCGGGCGCGAACACCTCCGCCAATCCCACGTTGACCAGCGACGGATGGCCGGTCGAAACGGTGTCGCCGCGGCGGTATTCGCCCGTCAAGTAAACGACCCCCGCCCGGCCCAGCGAGTAGTCGAGGTTCAGCTTGGCCGACCAGTCGCGCCAGGTGAACACCTCGCTGCGGGCGCTGCGCGCATTCGCGCCGATCTCGGCGAAGACGTCGATGCGGTCGGTGATCGCGCGGCGCGCGTTCACGCCCACGAAGTAACGCGGCCCGGTGCGCAGCCGCGACTCGTACTGCTCGTACACCGCGCGGCCGACGAAGCCGAAGGTGGTCGCGTCGAAGGCGCCCGAAGCGCGGTACTGCAATTCGCCTTGCAGGCCCCCGGAGAAACGCCCCAGGCCGGCGTGGCGATCGAACTTCTCGCCGCTCGCGAGCCCCGTAACCTGCAGCCGCACGTTCGTCCCGAGGGCGAATGGCCGTGTCTGGCTCACCCCGAGGCTGTAGATGCGATCGGAGAGCTTGTCGCCGGCCTCCCGCCCGCGGGTCACGTTGTCGTCCCACGAGAAGCCCGCGTCGACATTCAGCGGGTACTTGCCGAGCGTCGGTTCCCAACGCCACCCGGGAGATCCGCGGGCGTCGAGCTCCTGCGAGACCAGCAGGCGCACGCCCTGTACGTTGGAGGCGCCCGAGGCGCGCTGGGCGGTGTAGTCGACTCCCAGGCGCAGGCCGCTGCGGAAGACGAAATCGGCACCGACGCCCAGCAGCAGCGAGTTGCGGCTGGTGCCTGCGGGACGCACCGTGTATTCCGGCCCGCCGAAGAGATCCGCATAGGAAAGGCTCGCGCTTTGCGGGCCCTGGAGCTCGCGACGGTACTCGAAGCGCGCCCGCGGAACCGCGAAGCCGAACTCGGTCTCGTGCTTGGACTCGACCCGCACGCCGGCCGCGGCCTGGACGCTTCGCTGCGTCTGCTCGGCGTAGGTGAGCGCGTAGGAGCCCGCGCCGCTCTCGGAAACCGCGTCGAGGCGATCGGCGGAGAAATCGATCCGTCCGTACGGCGAGGCGAGCAGGTTGCGGTCGCGGTACTCGTAGCCCGCGGCCACCGATCCGAATACCTGGCCGCCCTTGCGACGCGCGCTCGCGTATTCCCCCGTGGGCTCGACGAAGCGGCGGCTGTCGAAGCGCAGCTGGCCATAGCCCAGCAACGCGTCGATGAAGGTGCGCGGCGACGGCTGGTAGCTGCCGTAGGCCGCGAGCGATCCGCCGGTGGCCTTCGAGCGCGAATTCGCGCCGACATCGGTGTCGTCGCGAGCGAAGCCGACGCCGAGCCCCAGCGCCA
>JANMYH010000019.1:0-1722 GCA_031381925.1 Burkholderiales bacterium
CCGATCAGGGTCTCCACGCCGCCGATCACGCCCTTGCCCGCGATGCGTGCCTCGAAGAGGATGTCGTGCAGGTAGAACTTGAGCTCCTCGGTCCAGTTGCGTGGCGTGATCTGGATGCCCATCGCCTTGGAGAAGTCGTGGATGCCGAAGACCACGTGCTTGACGGTCGAATATTGCATCAGGTCCGGACTGATCTTGAGCGACTTCGGGTGCTCGATGATGGGTTGGATGGTGATGCGGTGGTTCAACCCTGCCAGCACCGCCGACAGGTCGCGGATCTCCGGCGCCCCGTAGGCCTCGCCCGCCTTGGCGAGCATCACCACGTCGAAGTGGTCCGCGAGGTCGCGTACCAGGCCGAGGTCGAGCTCGTACTCGGCCGTGCGGAACGGGTTGATGCGTACCGCGACCTGGACCTCTTTCTTGCGCGGCATGCCGGGCAGCTCGCGGCGCAGCAGCTCGCGGCTCATCTCCTTCTGCCGGCAGCCGTCCTCGAGGTCGAACAGCAGGGTGTGGGCGGTGGTGAACCAGCCGTGCTTGCGGAAGCGCTGCGCGGCGCCCTCGAGGTCCTCGTAGATGCCGAGCGACGGCGCATACTTGACCGGCGGGTAGTAGATCTGGATCCCCGGCCAGTAGTCGCCGAGGATGTCGACCGAGCCCGCGGCCGCAGCCGCGTTCGCGACGGGTGTGGAGGCGACGGCGCTCATGCGCTCCAAGCTAGCACGGTTCGCGGAACCCAGGGTTGTCCCGGATCCCGAGGGGAGCGACGTGCGCTCCCTTATGCTATAAATCGGTGCATCCACTGAGGAGGCGCAAAAAATGTCCACCATCGAGTCGGTGCTGCAAGAGACGCGCACGTTTCCGCCCCCCGACGCATTCGTGAAGCAGGCCAACATCCCGGGGATGGCCGCCTACCAGGCGATGTGCACGGAGGCCGAGCGTGATTTCGAGGGCTTCTGGGCGAAGCACGCACGCGCCGAGCTCAAGTGGACCAAGCCGTTCACCAAGACGCTCGACGAGTCGAAAGCCCCCTTCTTTCGCTGGTTCTACGACGGCGAGCTGAACGCCTCGTACAACTGCCTCGACCGGCACCTGGGCACCCAGCCCGGCAAGATCGCGATCATCTTCGAGGCCGACGACGGCAAGGTGACGAAGGTCACCTACAAGGAGCTCTATCACCGGGTGTGCCAGTTCGCCAACGCGCTCAAGTCGCTCGGCATCCAGAAGGGCGAGCGCGTGCTGATCTACATGCCGATGGCGATCGAGGCGGTGGTGGCGATGCAGGCGTGCGCGCGCATCGGCGCGACCCACTCGGTGGTGTTCGGCGGCTTCTCGGCCAAGAGCGTGCAGGAGCGCGTGGTCGGTGCGGGCGCCGTGGCGGTCATCACCGCCGACGGGCAATACCGCGGCGGCAAGGAGATCGCCCTCAAGCCGGCGATCGACGAGGCGCTCGCCATGGAAGGCTGCGAGGGGGTGCGCAACGTCGTGGTCTTCAAGCGCACCGGCGGCAAGGTCACCATGAAGGCGGGGCGCGACCAGTGGTGGGACGACGCGGTGCGCGGGCAGGCGATGGATTGCGAGCCCACGCCGGTCAACGCCGAGCACCCGCTATTCCTCCTCTATACGTCGGGCTCCACCGGCAAGCCCAAGGGCGTGCAGCACTCCACCGGCGGCTACCTGCTGCACGCGATCCTCACGATGAAGTGGGTGTTCGACAGCAAGCCC
>JANMYH010000185.1:0-17568 GCA_031381925.1 Burkholderiales bacterium
GCCGAAGAGCGGCTTGCGCGCGAAGGCCGGGATGATCTGCGAGATGATCCCGAACGCCGGCAGGATCATGATGTACACCTCCGGGTGCCCGAAGAACCAGAAGATGTGCAGGAACATCGTCGGATCGCCGCCGCCGGCCGCATTGAAGAAGCTGGTCCCGAAGTGGCGGTCGGTGAGCAGCATCGTGACCGCGCCGGCGAGCACCGGCATCACCGCGATCAGCAGGTAGGCGGTGATGAGCCAGGTCCACACGAAGAGCGGCATCTTCATCAGCGTCATCCCGGGCGCGCGCATGTTGAGGATGGTCGTGATGATGTTGATCGAGCCCATGATCGACGAGGCCCCGAGGATGTGAACCGCGAGGATCGTCATGTCGACCGACATGCCCTGCTGGATGATGAGCGGGGGATAGAGCGTCCAGCCCGAGGCGGCCGCCCCGCCGGGCACGAAGAACGAGCCCACCAGCAGCAGTGCCGCGGGGATCAGCAGCCAGAAGCTCCAGTTGTTCATCCGCGGGAATGCCATGTCCGCCGCGCCGATCTGCATCGGTACGAGCCAGTTCGCGAACCCCACGAACGCCGGCATGATCGCCCCGAACACCATCACCAGCCCGTGCACGGTGGTGAGCGAGTTGAAGAACTGCGGATCGAACATCTGCAGGCCCGGCTGGAAGAGCTCGGCGCGAATCAGCAGCGCCATCGAGCCGCCCATCAGGAACATCGTGAACGAGAACCACAGGTACATCGTGCCGATGTCCTTGTGGTTGGTGGTGTACATCCAGCGCGTGAAGCCCGCGGGCGGGCCGTGGTGGTCGTGGGCCTGGTCGTGGCCGTGATCGTGACCATGGCCGTGGTCGTGGGTGTGGGTCGCGTTGGACATGGTGTGCTCCGCTTTCTGGTATTCGGTTGCTAGCGCGCGGCCTTGATATCGGCCGGCATGACCGCATCGCCCTTGTTGCCCCAGGCGCTGCGCGTGTAGGTGATGACCGCGGCCAGGTCGGCGTCCGGGAGGTGCGCGAACGACGCCATCGCGGTGCCGGGCTTGCCCTTCAGCACGATCGCAACCTGGCCCGCCTTCGGTCCGTTCACGACCTTGGAGCCTGCGAGCGGGGGGAATGCCGGGGGCAGGCCCTTGCCCGTGGCCTGGTGGCAGGCGGCACAGGTCGCGACGAACAGCGGCTCGCCCTTCGCCTTCAGCTCGTCCGGCGTCCATTTCTTGTTCGGATCGTCGGCCGGGGCGGCGGCGCCCGGCGCGGCCGCGGCCACCTGCTGGGCTTCGGGGGGCGGCATCTTCGCCTTTTCGGCCTGCGCCCACTTGGCGTAATCCTCGGCCGACTTCACCTCGACCACGATCGGCATGTAGGCGTGCTCCTTGCCGCAGATCTGGCTGCACTGGCCGCGGAAGGTGCCGACTTTCGTGCCGGTGAACCACGCGTCCTTCACGAACCCCGGGATGCCGTACTGGTTGACGCCCAGCTGCGGGACGTACCAGCCGTGGATCACGTCGTTGGAGGTGATGAGGAGCCGCACCTTCTTGCCCACCGGGACCACCATCGGGCGGTCGACCTCGAGCAGGTAGTTTTCGTTCTTCTTCTTGCCGGGTCCTTCGCGCTCGTCGATCTGGTCGCGCGGCGTCGCGAGGCTCGAGAAGTACCGCACCCCTTCCTGCAGGTAGTCGTATTCCCAGCGCCACTGGTAGGCGGTGACCTTGATGGAAATGTCGGCCGCCGACGCATCCTTCATCGCGAGCATCGTCCGGGTGGCAGGCCAGGCCATCGCCACCAGCACCACCAGGGGCACGACGGTCCAGATGATCTCGATGGTGGTGTTCTCGTGGAACTGCGCCGCCTGCGCGCCCGCCGAACGGCGGTGCTTGAAGATCGACCAGAACATGGCGCCGAACACGATGAAGAAGATCGCCACGCACACCCACAGCACGCCGAAGTGCAGGTCGTACGCATCCTGCGCCATGGGAGAAGCCGGCGGCAGGATGTCCATCTGGTAATCGGCGAGCGCGCTGGCGCAGGCGAGCAGCGTCGTTGCGAGTGTGGCAGGGGCGCGCAGGTGTTTCAGAAACATGGCCAGAACCTTTTTTGTGCAGGTTTTTCTCTAGTTCGCGGTAACCGGCAATTGCCCGCGAAGACTCTCCGCAAGCCGGCGCCGCCCCTCGTCCGACAGCAATCTCCCCAACGGCACCGTGCGTCCGGCGTACACGAGGCGCAGCGTACAGCACGTCCCCCGTTCGCGCATGAGCACCCGCGCCCACGGCCGGTGCGCCACGAAGCGCGTGACGCTCTTCGCATCGCGCGCCTCCACCCGCACCTCGTGCTCGCCGATCTCGAGTCGCTCGTAATCCGCGTCGTGCTCGCGCAGCACGCGGAATGCAAACGCCACGACGGCGACCTCGAGGCCGGCGAAAGGCATCACCGGCCACGCTCCGAAGGCGGTGGCGCCCGCCGCGACGCCGAGCGTCGTGGCGGCTATCGCCCCGAGAACCCAGTGCCGCGCCGCGATGCCCAGTGAACGATTGGGCTTCGACAGGTGCACAAACGGCAGGGAGTCCGCGAAGGGAGCCATCGGAGGAGCCGCTCCAAACCGCGCTATTTTAGCCGAGCGGCGAAACGCCTGCACGGGGTCGGATCCCGATTAAAGCGCGCGCTGTCTTCGTGAGGCTTGATGGGCCCCGAAATTGGACCCCCTGGGTTCATTGCTTCGCCGCCGGCGAACCGGGCTCCGGCAGGTCCGGCGACTCGTCGTGGTCATCGGCCTTGGCCGGGATGCGATACGCCTCGGCGGCCCAGGCCCCCAGGTCGGTCAGGCGGCAGCGCTCGCAGCAAAACGGCCGACAGGGGTTGGCGGGTGCGAAGAGCGCGGGCTTGCCGCAGGCCGGGCACGGCACGCTGCGCGCCGACTTCGGGGGAATGCTCACAGGTTGCAGAAGGCGAGCTCGAACGGGACGTCCTGGTCGAAGACGCGCGTCTTCTGCACGCCCTCGGGCAGCAGGAAGCGCACGTTGAGCGCGTACTTGTTGGCGCTGATCTCGGGGACGCACGGCAGGTCGTCGGCGAGCGCGAGCCGCAGCATCTGCGCGGGCTTCTCCGCCGGCGTCTGCTGGTAGACGCCCTGGAAGGCGATGAGGGCAGTCGTGCGCCCGCTCTCGCGAAGCACCCGCAGCACGATCGACAGCGCCGCGTGCACCGGCAGCAGCGGCTTGAGCCACCCGGCCAGGTCGGCGCGCCTGCGCTCGGCGGGGTGGTTCAGCCAAGCGTGGTACGAGGGCAGGTCGAACTCGCTGGTGCCGCCCGGGATGCCGGCGCGCTGCTTGATCGCCATCAGCCACTCGTTCTCGCGCAGGCTCTGGCCGGTCTTGCCCGAGGTGGCATGCAGGTTGGCGAATGCGGCCTCGATCTCGGAGAGCACGCCGTTCAGCTTGGCCTCCGAGATGGCGGGGTTGTGGCGCAACGCCTCGAGGAAGGTGCGCTGCCGGTCGAGCTCCTGCAGCAGGTCGCTTTTCAGGTCGGCGCGGCTCGCGACCTCGAGGATCTCGAACATCGCGGTTAGGCACGCGTGGTGATCGTGGAACGCTTCCTTGTCGAGGAAGAATCGCGCCCGGTCGTAAAGGTCCTCGAGACGCAGGAGCGTCCTGATGCGCTCGTTCAAAGGATATTCGTAGGTGATCACCGGACCCCGCCGTCGGTTGGGCGGGATTGTGGGGCAATTCCCCGCCCAAAGCCAGAATTCAAGGCCGATCTCCCGCGGCTCGCGCGTACTCGCGGTGGATTCGCTCGCATTGGGGCCCGAGATCGCCGGGCGCGCCGCCATTCCAGACCACGTCCCGGGCCATCTGGAGGCGCCGCCAGCGCGGCCACTGCGTCGCCATGATCCGGCGCACCTGTGCAGCGTCGAGCCCCGAGCGCGCCATGGTGCGCGCCACCTGCAGTTCCTCGGGGCAGTCGACCACGAGCGTGCGGGCGACCCGGTCGAGGTAGCCGCGCGTCTCGAAGAGCAGCGGTACGACGAGCAGCGCGTACGGGCCGGTCGCGCGGGCGAGGCGTTCGTCGGCGGCTGCGCGGATCGCGGGATGCAGGATCGCCTCCAGCCGCGCGCGCGCGGCCGCGTCCTCGAAGGCGAGCGCGCGCATCGCGTCACGGTCGAGCGAACCGTCGGTCGCGACGAAGCGCGCGCCGAATGCCACGCGAAGCTCGGCCATCGCGGCCCCCGCCGGCCCGGTCAGCGCGCGTGAGATCTCGTCGGTGTCGACCACCGTCGCCCCGAGGGCCTCGAGCCGGGATGCCACGGTCGACTTGCCCGAGCCAATGCCACCGGTGAGCGCGACAACCGGCTTCACGCCGGGAAATGGCCGATCCAGGCGATGACCGCCTGGCGCCCCCAGAGCAGCCCCGCGATACCGCCGAGGGCGAGGTACGGGCCGAAGGGGATACGGGTTTCGATCCCACGGCGCGAGCGCCACAGCAGGAACCCGCCGATGATCGCGCCCGCGCCCGCCGAGACCACCACCACGAAGGGCAGGACCTGCCAGCCCAGCCAGGCGCCGAGCGCCCCGAGCAGCTTGAAGTCCCCGTAGCCCATGCCCTCCTTCCTGGCGATGAGCCGGAATCCCCAGTACACGGTCCACAGCAGCAGGTAGCCGCCGGCCGCGCCGAGCACGGCCGAGCGCAAGTCGGTGAAGGTTCCGAACGTGTTGGCGATGAGGCCCGCCCAGAGAAGCGGCAGCGTGATGTCGTCGGGCAGGAGTTGCGTGTCGAGGTCGATCACGGTGAGCGCGAGGAGCGCCCAGCCGAACAACAGCGCCCACGCGAGCGCGCCCGAATAGCCGAACCGCCAAGCGAGGAACGCGGCGAGCGCCCCCGCGCCGAGCTCGACGGCGGGGTAGCGCGCGCTGATCGGCGCCTTGCACGCGGCGCACTGGCCGCGCAGCGCCACCCAGCTGACCACCGGCACGTTCTGCCATGCGGTGATCGGCGCCGCGCACGACGGGCAGCGCGAGCGCGGCTGCATGAGGTTGAAGGGCTCGGCCGGCGCGGGCTCCTCGCCCGCGAGCGAGGCGCATTCAGCGCGCCACTGCGCCTCCATCATCTTCGGCAGGCGGTAGATCACCACGTTGAGGAACGAGCCCACGCACAGTCCCAGCAAAGCGACCGCGATGCAGAGAAAGGCGGGGTGTGACTCGAGCGCGCGAAGGAAATCCATGGGAAGGCTTTGTTGTTCCAGCGACCAAGCAAAAGGGCGCGGACCTCCCGCGCCCTTGGCTGCCGTGCTCGCGCCGCGTGCCTAGATCGCCTGGCCCATCTTGAAGATCGGCAGGTACATGGCGACCACGATGCCGCCGATCAGGCCGCCGAGGACCACCATGATCATCGGCTCCATCAGCGAGGAGAGCGAGTCGACCGCCTCGTCGACCTCCTGCTCGTAGAAGTCCGCGACCTTGGAGAGCATCGCGTCGAGGGCGCCGGACTCCTCGCCGATCGCCACCATCTGCAGCACCATGCTCGGGAAGACGCCGGTATTGCCCATCGAGATCGTGAGTCCGGTGCCGCTCGAGACGTCGTTCTGGACCTTCTTGGTGGCGTCGTAGTAGACGAAGTTGCCGGCGGCACCCGCCACCGAGTCGAGCGACTCGACCAGCGGCACGCCCGCGGCGAACATCGTGGAGAGCGTGCGGCACCAGCGCGCGATCGATGCCTTGCGGATCACGTCGCCGAACACCGGCACGCGCAGGATCAACCGGTCGATGATGCGCTGCATCGTGACCGAGCGCCGCCACGAGTAGAAGAAGAACCAGATGCCGCCGAAGATGCCGGGGAAGAGCCACCACCAGCTCGCCAGGAACCAGTCCGATATCGCCATCACCACCAGCGTGGGGCCGGGCAGGTCGGCGCCGAAGCTCTTGAAGAGGTCCTTGAAGACCGGGATCACGAAAATCATGATGACCGCGGTCACGACGAGGGCCACGACGACGATCGAGATCGGATAGAAGAGCGCGCTCTTGATCTTGCCCTTGATGGCGAGGATCTTTTCCTTGTAGGTCGCGAGGCGGTCGAGGAGGCTATCGAGAATACCGGCCTGCTCGCCCGCGGCCACCAGGTTGCAGAAGAGCGCGTCGAAATAGCGCGGGTACTTCCGGAATGCCTGCCCGAGCGACGAGCCGGTCTCGACGTCGGTCTTGATGTCGAGGAGCAGCTTGCCCACGGATGCGTTGGAGTGGCCGCGGCCGACGATGTCGAAGGCCTGCAGCAGCGGCACGCCCGCCTTCATCATCACCGCCAGCTGGCGCGTGAAGATGGTGATGTCCTTCTCGGTGATCTTCTTGCCGCCCTTCAGGCGGACCTTCTTGATGCTCTGGACCTGGATGCCCTGGCGTCGCAGGTTGGCGGCGACGATCGACTCGCCCCCGGCGCGGGTCTCGCCCTTGATCACCTTGCCGGCCTTGTCCTTCCCGGTCCAGGTGAAGTTGTACTGCTTGACGTCCTGCGCTGGCTTTTTTGCAACGGCTGCCATGTGGTCTCTCCCTACTCGTTGGTGACGGCCTCGATCTCCTCGAGCGACGTCAGGCCTTTCCTGACCTTGATGAGGCCGGACTGCCTGAGATCCTTGACCCCCTCGCGCCTTGCCTGGTCCGACAGGTCGATTGCGGTTCCGTTTTTCATGATGATTCGCGCCATCTCGTCGGAGATGGGCATCACCTGGTAGATGCCGACACGACCCTTGTAGCCGGTATTCTTGCACACCTCGCAGCCGCCGGGACCAAACGGTTGCCATGTGCCGTCCAGATCATCGTCGCGGAAACCGGCCCTTTTCAGGGCCTCTTCGGGAATATCCACCGGCTTCTTGCAGGTGCAGAGCTTGCGGGCGAGGCGCTGGGCGGTGATCAGCGTCACCGACGAGGCGATGTTGAAGGGCGCGATCCCCATGTTCATGAGGCGGGTGAGGGTCGAGGGCGCGTCGTTGGTGTGCAGCGTCGACAGCACCATGTGCCCGGTCTGCGCCGCCTTGATCGAGATCTCGCCGGTTTCCAGGTCGCGGATCTCGCCCACCATGACGATGTCCGGGTCCTGGCGAAGGAACGCCTTCAGCGCCACGGCGAAGGTGAGGCCCTGCTTGTCGTTCACGTTCACCTGGTTCACGCCAGGCAGGTTGATCTCGCAGGGGTCCTCCGCGGTCGAGATGTTGATCCCCGGCTTGTTGAGGATGTTCAGGCACGTGTAGAGCGACACCGTCTTGCCCGAGCCGGTGGGCCCGGTGACCAGCACCATGCCGTACGGCCGGCTGATGGCCGCCATCAGGAATTCCTTCTGGTCGGGATCGTAGCCAAGCGCGTCGATCCCGAGCGTGGCGCTCGAGGGATCGAGGATGCGCATGCAGATCTTCTCGCCGAAGAGCGTCGGCAGGGTGGACACCCGGAAGTCGATGGCCCGGGTCTTCGACAGCACCAGCTTCATGCGCCCGTCCTGCGGTATGCGCTTCTCCGAGATGTCGAGGCGCGAGACCACCTTGATGCGCGAGACCAGCTTGTCCTTGATCGCGAGCGGCGGCTGCGCCACGTCGTAGAGGATGCCGTCGGTGCGGTAGCGGATGCGGTAGAACTTCTCGTAGGGCTCGAAGTGGATGTCGGAGGCGCCGCCGTTGATGGCGTCGAGCAGGATCTTGGTCACGTACTTGACCACCGGGGCGTCGTCGATCTCCTCGGTGGCGACGTCGGTCTTCGCCTCGCTGTCGGCCACCTCGATTCCCGAGAGGTCGACGTCCTCCGTGGCGATGTCGATCGCCTTGGCCGAGGAGTCGGTGAGCTTCTTGACCACCCGCTCGAGCTTGTCGTCCTCGACGACCACCGGCTCCAGGTTCAGGCCAGTGGCGAACTTCACTTCCTGGAGGACCTGCTCGTTGGAAGGGTCCGACATCGCGACGAACACGCGGTTGCCGCGCTTGCCGAGCGCGATCACCCGATGGTTGGTCACGAGCTTGGCGTCGATCAGGTTCAGCGGCAGGTGCTCGAGGTCGACCGCGTTGAGATCGAGCAGCGGGTAGCCGAAGGTCTGGGCGGCGAACTGCGAGACGTCCTTCGCCGAGAGCTTCTTGGTCTGGACGAGCTTCTGGATGAACGACAGGCCCTCCTTCGCCGCCTCGATCTGGATGGCGTTCGCGTCGGCCTGGACGAGCCGGCCTTGCTGGACGAGGGCGCGCCCGAGGGCGCTGAAGGTGGTGGGCTGGGCAGCCATTGAAATGAAAGGCAAGTTTGTTTTAAATCAATACCATAATGCGCCTTTTTAGTTTTCCTTGTAAAGATGGGATGACGCTCTTCGGATATAATTTTCGACCCCATGCCTCTTCACGTCCTCGGCCTCAACCACCATAGCGCCTCGCTCGAAATTCGCGAGAAGCTCGCGTTCGCGCCCGAAGCCCAGCCCGGCGCGCTGACCGAGCTCGCCGCGCGCCCGGGCGTGGCCGAGGCCGTGCTGGTGTCGACCTGCAACCGCACCGAGGTCTACTGCCGCGCCGATGACGCCGCCTCCGCCCGGGCCTGGCTGGTCGAGGCTGGAGCCCGCGCCGGCGTGGACGTCGCAGGCCTCCTCTATTGCCACAGCAACGCCGAGGCGGTCCGCCATGCCTTCCGGGTCGGCGCGGGCCTGGACTCGATGGTGCTCGGCGAGCCGCAGATCCTGGGCCAGGTGAAGCAGGCCGTGCGCGCGGCGGAAAGCGCCGGCACCCTGGGGTTGCTGCTGGGACGCCTCTTCCAGCAGGCGTTCACGGTGGCCAAGCAGGTGCGCACCCAGACCGCGCTCGGCGCGCAGTCGATCTCGATGGCCGCCGCCGCGCTGAAGCTCGCCCAGAATCTCTTTGGCGACCTCTCCCGAACGCGCGTGCTGCTGGTCGGCGTCGGCGAGATGGTCGAGCTCGCGGCAACCTATTTCGTCGCCCAACGGCCGCAGTCGGTGGTAGTCGCGAACCGCACGCATGCCCGCGGCAAGGCGTTTGCCGAGCGCTTCGACGCGCAAGCCATCGCCCTGGGCGAGCTGCCTGCGCGCATCGCGGAGTTCGACATCGTGATCACCGGCACGGCATCGACGCTGCCGATCCTCGGCCTCGGCTTGATCGAGAGCGCCCTCAAGGCGCGCAAGCGCCGCCCGATGTTCATCGTCGATTTCGCCGTCCCGCGCGATGTCGAGCCCGAAGTCTCCACGCTCGAGGACGTCTTCCTCTACACCATCGACGACCTGGGCTCGATCGTGCAAGCCGGCGCCGAGGGCCGCCGCGCGGCGGCGGCCGAGGCCGAGGCGATCGTGATCCAGCAGGTCGCGGTGTTTCGCGCGTGGCAGGACGCGCGCGCCGCAGTGCCGGCCATCGTCGAGCTGCGCCGCCGCGCCGACCAGTATCGGGAGGCGGAGCTCGCCCGTGCCCGCCACCGGCTCGCCCGGGGCGACGATCCCGCCGACGTGATGGAAGCGCTCGCCAAGGGCATCGCCAACAAGTTCCTCCACCACCCCAGCCAGGCGCTGTCGAAGGCGGCCGACGGCGAACGCGAGACCCTCATGCGGGCCATCGAGGCGCTCTACCCGGAGCTGGAACCCGGGGACCCGCCTCCCGAATGATGAAAGCCTCGATCGCGGGCAAGCTGGCGGGGCTCGACTCGCGCCTGCGGGAGATCGACGCCCGCCTGGCCGATCCCGAGGTCGTCCACCAGCGCGACAACTTCCGCAAGCTTTCGCAGGAGCGCGCCGAGATCCAGCCCCTGGTCGAGGCGTTCGGCGCCTATCGCCGTGCCGAGGGCGACGTGGCCGCCGCCGCGGAGATGGCGCGCGACCCGGCGATGCGCGACTTCGCCGACGAGGAGCTGAAGAGCGGGCGTAGCCGCATGGCCATCCTCGAGGAGGAATTGCAGCGCATGCTGCTCCCGCGCGACCCCAACGACGACCGCAACCTGTTCCTCGAAGTGCGCGCCGGCACGGGCGGCGACGAGAGCGCCCTCTTCGCGGGGGATCTCTTCCGCATGTACACGCGCTTCGCCGAGCGCAACCGCTGGCAGGTGGAGATCGTCTCCGAGAGCGCCGGCGACGCGGGCGGCTTCAAGGAAGTGATCGCGCGCATCGTCGGCCAGGGCGCCTACTCGAAGCTCAAGTTCGAATCCGGCGGCCACCGCGTGCAGCGCGTCCCCGCCACCGAGACGCAGGGGCGCATCCACACGTCGGCCGCGACCGTCGCGGTGATGGCCGAGGCCGACGAGGACGCCTCCGACGTGCAGATCAATCCGGCCGACGTGCGCGTGGACACATTCCGCGCGAGCGGGGCTGGCGGCCAGCACGTCAACAAGACCGATTCCGCCGTGCGCCTCACCCACGCGCCCACGGGCATCGTGGTCGAGTGCCAGGACGCGAGGAGCCAGCACAAGAACCGCGAGCAGGCGTGGCGCATCCTCGCCGCGCGCATCAAGGACAAGCAGATGCGCGAGGCGCAGGCGAAGGAGGCGAGCGAGAGGAAAAGTCTCGTCGGCAGCGGCGACCGTTCCGACCGGATCCGCACCTACAACTTCCCGCAGGGGCGGGTGACCGACCATCGGATCAACCTCACGCTGCACAAGATCGACGCGATCATGGACGGCGACCTGGCCGAGATCACCTCCGCCCTCGCCGCCGAGCACCAGGCGGGGCTGCTCTCGAGCCTCGCGGATAGCTGATGCTCACGCTCAAGGCCGCGCTCGAGGAGGCGGCGGCGGCGATCGGGCGCACCGACGCCCAGGTGATCGTGGCCCACCTGCTCGGCGTGAACCGCGCCTACCTCGTCGCCAATCCCATGCGCGTCCTCACCGAGAGCGAGGACGCGCGCGTCGACATGCTGGTCGCCCAGCGCCAGATGGGCCGCCCGGTGGCATACCTCGTGGGCACGCGCGAGTTCTACAGCCGCGATTTCAGGGTGGGTCCCGACGTGCTGATCCCGCGGCCCGAAACCGAGACGTTGGTCGAAGCCGCCCTCGAGCGGCTGCGTCATTGTCGCCCCCGATTGGAGCGCTCGGGGGCAGGCTCCGTCGGGAACCCCGTCGAAGTCCTGGATCTGGGGACCGGGAGCGGCGCGATCGCCCTGACCCTCGCCTGCGAGCGCGCTGACATCGCGGTCACCGCCACCGATGCGAGCGAGGCGGCCCTCGCGGTGGCTCGCGCCAACGCCGAATCGCTGGGCTGCGCACGGCGCGTGGAGCTCCTGAACGGGCCTTGGTACGCCCCCGTATCCGGGCGCCGTTTCGACCTGATCGTGAGCAACCCGCCCTATGTGGCCGGCGGCGACCCGCACCTCGCCGAGGGCGACCTGCGCTTCGAGCCGCCCCATGCGCTCACCGACGGCAGCCGCGATGGCCTCGATTCGATCCGCTCGATCGTGGCGGGCGCCCGCGGGCACTTGAATCCGGGCGGCTGGCTCCTGCTTGAGCATGGCTACGATCAGCAGAGCGCGGTGGCCGGATTGCTGGAGGCGGTGGGCTTCCGCGACCTGGCGTCGATTCCCGACCTCGCCGGCATTCCCAGGGTGGCAGGCGGTAAAATGGAGTTGTGATCGAACCGCGGGGTTGGAGCGGACGCGAGCGCCGCTCAACCCGCAAACGGAGGCAATTTGGAAACGAACGTCCAGGAAAAGATCAAGCAGCAGGTCGAGGGCCACCCCGTCGTGCTGTACATGAAGGGCTCGCCGCAGATGCCCCAGTGCGGGTTCTCGGCGACCGCCACGCAGCTTCTGAAGATGTGCGGGGCCGACAACGTGTTCACCGTCGACGTGCTCCAGAACCCCGACATCCGCGAGGGCATCAAGACCTACGCCAACTGGCCGACGATCCCGCAGCTCTACATCAACGGGGAATTCGTCGGCGGCTGCGACATCATGAAAGAGATGTACCAGTCGGGCGAGCTGCAGAACCTCGTCTCGACCGCCGGCAAGGCCTTGCTGCTGTTCTCCCTCTCCCCTGGGAGAGGGCCGGGGAGAGGGTCAGTTGCTGATCTTCCCGTTCTCCAGGTGCCAGCGCCGGGCGCCCTCCAGCTCGATCAGTTCCCGATCGTGGCAGGCGACGACCACGCAGTTGTCGCCGGTCGCAGTCTTGCGCAGCAGCTCGATCACCTGCGTCCGCGCCTGCGCATCCAGGCTCGCCGTCGGCTCGTCCACCAACAGCACGCGCGGCTCGAGCACCTTGGCACGTGCGAGCGCCACACGCTGCTTTTCCCCGCCAGATAGGCGGCGCGGCTCGACCCCGGCGAGCGGTGCGACGCCCGCCCACGCCATCGCATCGGCCACGCGGCGTTCCCGATCCCCCACGGACAGGCCGCGAAGTCGCAGGCCGTAGCGGATGTTGTCGGCGATCGACGTGTTGAAAAGGAAGGGATGCTGGTGCACGTAGATGATCGCGCGGCGCAGCTCGCGCGGGTACGCGCGCTCGTTGGCCTCGATGCCGTCAAAACGCATTTGCAGCCGCCCGCCGCGCTCGAGTCCCGCGAGCATCTTGAGAAACGTGGTCTTGCCGCTCCCATTGTCTCCGGTGAGAACGATCAGGTCCCCGGAGGCGAGCGTGAGCGGGCCGGCGGCGAGGAGCACCTTCTCGCCGTAATTCCGGGTCGCCTGTCCGACTTCCACGAGCGCGCTCATCGCCGCCCGCTCTCCTGGACCATCGCGAGCAACGCGGTCACGCCGAGCGCCATCACCATCAGGACGGCGCCGAGCGCGATGCCCTGGGCGAAATCGCCCTTGCTGGTCTCGAGGGCGATCGCGGTGGGGATGTTGCGCGTGTAGCCCGCGATGTTGCCCCCCACCATCATCGAGCACCCGACTTCGGAGATCACCCGCCCGAAACCGTTGAGTACGCCCGCGATCACCGCGAAACGCACCTCGAAGAGGCTGGTGATCGCCGAGCGCCAGGGCCCCGCGCCCAGGCTCGTCGCGGTCTCGCGCAGCCGGGGATCGGCGCCCTGCACCGCGGCGAGCGTGAACGCCGCGAGCACCGGGAACGCGATGATCGCCTGGCCCACGATCATCGCGTCCTGGGTGAAGAGCAGGTGCCACGGACCGAGGGGGCCGCTGCGCGAGAAGAGGAGATAGAGCACCAGTCCCACCACGACGGTGGGGAAGCTGAGCAGGCCCTGGAGCATGACGATCACCACGCGCCGCCCCGCGAACCGGTTGGACGCCACCCAGAATCCGAACGCGACCGCGAACGGGGTCGCGATCGCGAGCGCCGTGAGCGAGACCTTGAGCGAGATCCAGATCACCGACCAGAGCTCGCGATCTCCCGCGAAGAGCCGGGCGAAGGCCTCGTTGGTCGCGTCGAGGAGGGTCATCGGAGCTTGAACGCGGCCTCGCCGTCGATCCGGAAGCCTGCGATCAGCCGCTTCGCCGACGCGGACACGATCCACGCCGCGAACTTCTGCGCATCGCCCTCATTCACCGGCCTCCCGGGCCCCGGCTTGAGCGTCGTCACGCCGTATTCGTTCAGCAGCCGCGGATCGCCCTCGACCAGGATCGCGAGGGGATGCTTGCGCGCAAGCTGCCGCAGCGTTGCGCGATCGACGAGATCGTAGGCGTCGAGCTCGTGGGCCATCATCAGCGTGCGGCCCGCACCTTGTCCCGACGAAAGATACCCCGGCCACGGTTTGAGACCCGCGCCCGCGGCCCAGAGCTGCAGCTCCTTCTTGTGGGTGCCCGAGTCGTCGCCGCGCGAGATGAACTTCGCACCCGATTCACGGATGCGCGCGAGCGCCGCCGCCGCATCCGCGAATCCGCGCACGCGCCCCGGATCCGCGGTGGGCCCCGCGATCACGAAGTCGTTGTACATCACGTCCACGCGCACGCGTCCGATGCCGCGCGCGATGAGCCGCTCCTCGTCCGCCCGGCTATGCGTGAAGACCACGTCCACGTCCCCGTTCTCGGCGTACTTCATCACCTGGCCGGTCCCTGCGACGATCGGTTTCACTTTCACTCCGCTAGTCGCCTCGAAGGCGGGGAGGATCACCGCGAGGACGCCGGAATCCTGCAGCGTATGCGTGGCACCGAGCCGCAGCTCCGCGCCGCACGCAACGGTTGCGGCCAGCGACCAGAGAGCGATCAGCGCACGGCGCATCTAGCGCGGCGTGGGGAAGAAGAGCTGCTCGCCGTTGATGCGGAACTCCGCGATCGACCTGCGGCCCCCGGCGCCCGTCAGCCACTCGATGAACTGGGTCGCGCCGCGGTAGTTCACGTCCTTGTAGCGCGCCGGATTCACCGCGATCACGCCGTAGGGATTGAAAAGCCTGCGGTCGCCCTCGACGAGGATCTCGAGCGCGATGCGCGAGCGGTACGCGCCGTAGGTCGCGCGATCGGCCAGGGTATAGGCGGCCAGGTTGTCCGCCATGGTCAGCACCTCGCCCATGCCCTGCCCCGCCGCGAGGTATTGCCGCCCCTCGGGCCGGTGGCCGACCTCCTCCCAATAGCCTTTCTCCATCTTGTCGGTGCCCGAATCGTCCCCGCGCGACACGAACACCGCCTTGGACTCGAACATCCGGCGGAAGGCGGCGATCACGTCCTTCATCCCCGCCACCTTCGCCGGATCGGCCTTCGGCCCCACCACGACGAAATCGTTGTACATCACATCCTGGCGGTTCACGCCGAATCCCTGGGCCACAAACCGGTCCTCGTCGGGGCGGCTGTGCACCAGCACCACGTCCACGTCGCCGTTCTCCCCCAGCTTCATCGCCTTGCCCGTCCCCACCGAGATCACCTGCACCTTCAAGCCGCTCGCGGCCTCGAAACGCGGCACGAGCACACGCAGCAGGCCGGAATTCTCGGTACTCGTGGTCGTCGCGAGGCGCAGCATGCCGTCGGCGCCGGCGGCCGGGAGCGCGAGCGCCAACAATGCCAATAAAAGAGAGGGAAATTTCATCGTGGATGGAGTCCTTCGAGGATCGGTAAAATCGGTCGGAATCTTAGCACCCGGCCCGTCGAACCCTCCGTGCTCATCACCCGCTCCCGCCTGCCCTTGGCCCTCGTCCTCGGCATCGCCTTCCTCGCGACGCTGGTGGTGGGCAGCGTGGCCATGGGCGCCTATCCGCTCGCGCCCGGCGACATCGCGCGAGTGATCTGGCAGACGCTGGGCGGTGGGACCCCATCCACCGACGCCGCGCGCGCGGTGGTGCTCGAGATCCGCGGCCCGCGCATCGCGGCCGCGCTCGCGGTGGGCATGGCGCTGGGGGTCGCGGGGGCGGCGCTGCAAGGCGTCTTCCGCAACCCCCTGGTGTCGCCCGACATCCTCGGCGTATCGAGCGGCTGCGCGCTGGGCGCCGTGGTGGGCATCCTCCTCGGGTTGCCGCTCGCGGCGATGCAAGGCCTGGCATTCGCCGGGGGCCTGGCCGCGGCGGGGCTGGTGCTCGCCATCGGCGCGCGCGTTCGCGGGGCCGATCCGGTCCTCACGCTCGTGCTCGCGGGCGTGGTGGTGGGCTCGCTCTTCAGCGCAGGTGTCGCGTTTGCCAAGACGATTGCCGATCCCTACAACCAGCTTCCGGCGATCACGTTCTGGCTGCTGGGAAGCTTCGCCGGCGTGCTGCCGCGCGATCTCGCGCTCGCGCTGCCCCTGATGCTCCTCGGCATCGCACCGCTCATCGCACTGCGCTGGCGCGTCGACGTGCTCGCGCTCTCGGAGGACGAGGCGCGCGCGCTGGGTCTCGACGTGCACCGCCTGCGCCTGGTGGTGATCGCAGCCGCGACGCTCGCAACCGCCGCGGCCGTCGCCATTGCCGGCATCATCGGCTGGGTGGGTCTCGTGGTGCCGCATGCCGCGCGCCTGCTGGTGGGCCCGGCCTTCGCTCGCGTGCTGCCGGTGGCCGCGATCCTCGGCGCCGCTTTCATGCTGGTGGTCGACACGTTGTGCCGCGTGGTCGCGCCCACCGAGATCCCCCCGGGTGTCATTACCGCGCTCGTCGGCACGCCGGCGTTCATCGCCTTGCTTGCCGCGAGCGCGCGGCGCTCGCCATGACCCTCGCCACCCATGGCCTCGATTTCGGCTATCCGCGCCGGGTGGTCGGGCGCGGCCTCGACCTCGCGATGCGCGAAGGCGAGGTGCTATGCGTCCTCGGCCCCAACGGCGCCGGCAAGACCACGCTCTTCCGAACGCTGCTGGGGCTGCTGCCGGCGCTCGCGGGCCGCGTGAGCCTCGATGGGCGCGACCTCGCGTCCCTCGACCGCGCGCAGGTTGCCCGCGCGCTGGCCTACGTGCCGCAGGCTTCGGGCATCGCCTTCGACTTCACGCTCCAGGAGGTGGTCGAGATGGGCCGCGCGGCGCACCTCGGGGCCTACGCCCAGCCGTCGGCAGGCGACCGGCGCGGCGCGCGCGCGGCCCTCGAGCGCCTCGGCATCGGCGATCTTGCGGACCGGCCGTTCGGCGCGGTGAGCGGCGGCGAACGCCAGCTGGCACTCCTCGCACGCGCCCTCGCCTCCGAGGCGCGCTGCATGGTCATGGACGAGCCGACCGCGCACCTCGATTTCGCAAACCAGTCGCGCGTGCTGCGCGAGATCGCGCGAATGGCCGGCGCCGGGATCGCAATCCTGTTGTGCAGCCACGATCCCGACCACGCCTTCGCGATCGCCGATCGCGCGCTTCTCCTCGACCGTGGCCAGGCGCTGGCGCTGGGCGACGCCGCCGGGGTTCTGACGGCGCAAAACCTCACCCGCGTTTATGGTGTCACCATCCACGTTGCGGACGTCCCCACCGCGGCGGGGCCCCGCCGCGTCTGCGTGCCGGCCGCGGCCGCCTGAGATGCCGCCGGGAGATCGAAGCCCATGAATGAACGACGATTCGCACGCCGCGGGGACCTGGGCCTGAACCTGGGGGAGTACGCGGTCCTGAAGCGCCTCGCATCGCCGGAGAAGATCCAGGCCTTCCTGAATGCCACGCCGATCAACCACGAGATCGGCGGCGAGACGGTGCTCTCCGTGCGCGAAGTGATCCGCCAGCGGCGCGCCCATTGCATCGAGGGCGCGATGTTCGCCGCGTGCGCGCTGTGGGTGAACGGCGATCCGCCGCTGGTGATGCACCTCGACTGCCACGAGAGCGACTATCCTCACGTGATCGCACTCTTCAAGCGCCATGGGGCGTGGGGCGCGATCTCGAAGACCAATGGGGCGCCGCTGCGCTACCGCGATCCGATCTACCGGTCGCTGCGCGAGCTGGCGCTGTCCTATTTCCACGAGTACTCCAACCGCCGCGGCCACAAGACGCTGCGCAGCTATTCCGTTTCCTTCGACATGCGCAGGATCGAACCCTCGGAGTGGGTCACCAATACCCGCTCGTGCTGGGTGACGCACGACCGGCTGGTGGCGATTCGCCACTTCGCGCTCATCACCCGGCGCCAGGAGCGCCTGCTTGCGAAGCGCGATGCCTTCGAGCTGCGCGCCTCAAAGCTTGTCGAGTATCCCCGGCCCGAGCTGGTTTAAGGCAACGGGCGCCCGCGGATCGGGCGGAGCATCGCCCAGCCGGCACTGCCACCACCCGGTGTCGCGCCACGCGCCCAGTTTGTAGCCCGCCTCGCGATAGATTCCGACGGGCGTGAACCCG
>JANMYH010000186.1:0-2212 GCA_031381925.1 Burkholderiales bacterium
TCACCTTGCCGGCCAGTCTGGTGAGGGTGTGCAACGACGTTTTCAATGCGATGGCGCGGTTGCTTTGAAGGTGTGCCAGTATCGTCGCGACCCGCTGCACGGGCTCGGCCCAGTCCTCCGTCCACAACGCCGTCTCCCGCGACCGGGGAAAGGTGCACCGGGCGGTGCTGCGGCGGCGCCAGAACGTGAGCCCGTGCTGCACACGACCCACCAGTCGCGCCAGGGGCTGCATGAGGTGGAGAAACACCGTCAGTATCCGCAGCGCGAACTTCGTCAGCTTCGCATCATAAGGAATGTGGAAGCTGGCACCGAAGCCGCCACGCACCGCCTGCACCACGGTCGGCACCACGGCCAGCACGAGCAGCGGAACGGTGACAAGAAGAGGCGCCCACGACAGCCCCAGCACGGCGAGAAAGACGAAAAATCCGATGACCATGTACCACTCCGGCATCATCGGCAGCGACAACACGGTGCCAGGCGACTGGTGGTAAAGCCCCTGAAACGGAGCACCGCCCCACACTCCGTGATAAACTCGCGGCCTGACACCCATCACATGTTCAAAGCCCTTGCCGTAAATCCGGCCGCTGAACGTATGATGCCCAGCAGAATTGAATTTCTCCGGCCATTTGGCCTCGAGCAGCGCCTCCGCCCGGCCGTAGCCACGCTGCTGTTTCCAGTAAGTGCGGATCGAATTTCGGCTGTGGTGCCAGACCATCGCCGCCGGGCTGAAGCCGAGCGTCCAGCCACGCGCCTGCATTTTCCAGCAGATATCCACATCGTCACCCGCGACACGGAACAGCGTGTCAAAACCGCCGACCGCCTCCAGCGCGTCTTTCCGGAACGCCATGTTGCAGCCCGGAATATGCTCCGCCACCTCGTCGGTAAGCAGCACATGCACCGGACCTCCTGGCGAATTGGCCACGCAGTCAGCGATGAATCCATCGCCGGCGGGATCGATGTTCGGCCCGCCAATTCCGGCGTGGGTGCTGCCCGCGAATGAAATCGCCATGTAGCTCAGCCAGTCGGGGTCCGGGTAGGCGTCGTCGTCGAGATACGCCACGATGGAACCCGTCGCGGCCTGCCATCCGAGGTTGCGGGCGTTGCTCAGCCCCAGATTCACCGTCGAGATCAGGCGGACATTGTACTCTTTCGCGATGCGCTCCGTCGCGTCGGTCGATCCATCGTTGACCACGATCACTTCAAAGTCGGGATACTTCAGCCGGGAGAGCGCATCGAGGGCATCGCGAATCGTCCGCGCTCCATTATGGGTGCATATTACCACTGAGCAGCGCGGAGGAGTCACGTCGCGGGCAAAAGGTGCGTCATCAAAAGCTTTCCTCACGGCATGGAGGGCGGGCTTAGGCTGGCGTTGCGCATCGGTCAATCCAAAGGCCCAGTCACTCACGAACTCTCCGGCGCGGAACCACTCGTCGGTCCACGAGAAAATAATCGCACCTGCGCACCCAGCTTCGAACACCGTGCGGATCTGCCACGAGAGCACGGCGGCCTGTTTTTCCTCGCCGTTGCGTCGCGCATCGAGTCCCACCTCGCTCATGATCAAAGGCCGCTCGCCCACGATGTTCTGCAACCGCAGCAAATATGCGCGGAGCACATTCGGGGACTCGAGGTAAACATTGAAGCAGACCAAATCCAGGAACGGCAGGTGCAGATACTCCGTGGTCGGGTAATTGACATAAGTCACCAGGCCCTCAGGATCCTCGGCTTTGATCGCGTGGTAGATCGACTTCAGGTAGCGCTCCACCCTCTTCGCACCGAGCCACCGGACGACGGGCGCGGAAATTTCATTGCCGATCGCGTAACACAAGAGCGCTGGGTGTCCCGCCACCGCGCGCACTTTACGCCGCACGATATCGGGCGTGTCGCGTCCCTCCTTTTTCTTCCGGTCGATCAGATAGCCGACGTACTGCTCGGCGGAGAGCCCCACCATGACATACATCCCGTGACGGGCGGCAATGTCGAGGAGCACACGCGGCGGCATGGTGTGCGGGATACGCACCGTGTTGATCCCGTTGGCCGCCATCGCTGCAAAATCGCGGTCGATCTTGTCGAGATCGTGATACTCCTCTCCCGACTCATCAGGCTTGAATGCCCCGTAAGTGGCACCTTTCACGTAGATCTTCTCATCCCCGATGAAGAGGAACTTGCCCCGGACAGCCGGGCGCTGAACCGGCTCGGATACCGTGGCGGCGAC
>JANMYH010000210.1:0-6782 GCA_031381925.1 Burkholderiales bacterium
CGCAAATGCACACGCCTGTGGATGCGAGCTATCTGGCCGATGCCGTCATCCTGATGCGCTACTTCGAGGCCCGGGGGCACGTGCGCCAGGCCATCTCGGTGATGAAGAAGCGTGGCGGCAACCACGAGCGCACCATTCGCGAATTCAGCCTCGTTCCTGGCGGAATTCACGTCGGCGAGCCGCTCAGCGAGTTTCGCGGGGTGCTCACTGGGATGCCGTTCTACCAGCCGGAGGAACACTCCGAGCAGCGCGACGGCAAATGATAGGCGCGCCGCCCGCTTCCAACGAACGCCGGGTGCTGATCTTCACACCGACCGGACGCGACGCGCAGCTCACCCAGGAGGTTCTTGCTGATGCGGGCATGCGATCCGCCGTCTGTACGGACTTGCGTGCGCTCATGGAAGAGCTTGCCGCCGGCGCAGGGGCGCTGCTCTTGTCGGAGGAAGCGCTGGCCTCGGAGATCGAGCTGAACTACCTCGGCGAACGGCTGGCCCGGCAGCCCCCTTGGTCCGATCTTCCGATCCTGATGCTCGCCCACCACGGTGCGGATTCGGGCGCAGTTCGCAAGGCGGTGCGTACGCTCGGCAACGTGACCCTCCTCGAGAGGCCGGTTCGCGTCTCCGCCCTGGTGACGGCGGCGCAGACGGCGTTGCGCGCGCGCCAGCGCCAGTACCATGCCCGCGAGCACTTGCAGGACCTCGACCGCGCCGCGCACGCTCTCACTGAAAGCGAGGGGCGACTCAAGGCGCTCTTTGCCAATGCGGCTGTCGGGATCGCCGAGCTCACCCACCAAGGTCGCTTCGCCCTGGTGAACGATGCGCTGTGCCGGTTGCTAGGGGAGCAACGGGAGGCTTTGCTGTCCGTGCCGATGGCGAACGTGCTCCACGAAGGCGACCGTGACGACGTCGCGAGCGCGTTACGGCTGCTCGTGGCCGGGGTGCAGCCGACCTTTGTCGGCGAGCGGCGTTTCATGCGCCGCGGCGGCGAGACTCTCTGGGTGAAGCTTTCCATCTCGCTTGCCGGTGAGCGCGACGACCAGGAATCCCGCGTCGTGGCGGTCATCGAGGACGTCACCGAGCGCAAGCATGCCGAGGAGGACTTGCGGGAGGCGGACCGGCGCAAGGACGAGTTCCTCGCGACGCTCGCGCACGAGCTGCGCAACCCGCTCGCCCCGATCCGCAACTCGCTCCATATCTTCCGGATGGCGGGCGTGCAGGATCCCACCGTGGAGCGGGTCACCGCCATGATGGAGCGCCAGGTCCAGCACATGGTGCGCATGGTCGACGACCTCCTCGAGGTCTCGCGCATCAGCCGCGGCAAGATCGAGTTGCGGCCGGAGCGCGTGGAGCTCGCCAGCATCCTGCGCAGCGCCGTCGACACCAGCCTGCCGCTGATCCAGGCCGGCAGGCATGTGCTGACCGTCGAGATTCCCGAGGAGCCCCTCGTGCTCGATGCCGATCCGGTGCGCCTGTCGCAGGTGTTCGCCAACCTCATCAACAACGCGGCGAAATATACGCCAGAGGGCGGCCGGATCGCGGTGCGGGTCACCGCGGGGCAGGGCAGGGCATTGATCAGCGTGAAGGACAACGGCGAGGGCATTGCGCCCGCGATGCTGGGCCGCGTGTTCAACATGTTTACTCAGGTCAACACCGGCCACCGCGCCCAGGGCGGACTGGGAATCGGCCTCACGCTGGCTCGCACGCTCGTGCACCTGCATGGCGGCACCATCGAGGCGTCGAGCGCGGGTGAGGGAGCGGGTTCCGAGTTCCGCGTGCGCCTGCCGCTCGCCGAGCAGGAGCCGTATCAGGACGACAGCGTGTTGGCCGCTGCGGCCGAAACGCCGGGCCGGCTGCGCCGCGTCCTGGTCGTCGACGACAACCGTGATGCCGCCGACAGCCTCGGTGTGCTGCTGAAGCTCCTCGGTGCGGATGTGGCCGTGGCTCACGACGGGCGGGCGGCGCTCGAAGCCATGAAGACCTTCAAGCCCGCTGTCGTGCTCCTCGACCTGGGGATGCCCGACATGAGTGGGCTGGAGGTCGCGCGCCGGATGCGAGAGCAGGTGGCGAGCGGCGAGATCACGCTGGTTGCACTGACCGGATGGGGCCAGCACGAGGACCGCCGCCGCACCCACGAGGCGGGGTTCGACTATCACCTCGTGAAGCCCGCCGACGTCGGGACCCTCAAGTCGATCCTCGCCGACCCCGAGTCCCCTCCAGGGCCAATCGTCCGGCACTAGGCGCGCAAGTACACTGGGCGCATGGACGCCCCACTGCTGGAAGCCGCCGCGATCCGCGCCGCGGCCGTCCGGATCGCTCCCCATATTCGCCGCACGCCGGTCCTGGAAGTCGATGGCGCCGACTTCGGCCTTGGCGGCGTGCGCCTCGTCTTCAAGCTCGAGTTCCTGCAGCACTCCGGATCGTTCAAGGCGCGCGGGGCTTTCAACAATCTGCTCACGCGGGCGATTCCCGCCGCGGGGGTGGTAGCGGCCTCGGGCGGCAATCATGGCGCGGCGGTCGCTTACGCAGCGATGAAACGCGGCATTCCCGCGACGATATTCGTGCCGAGCGTGGCCTCTGCGGCGAAGATGGAGCAGATCCGCGGCTATGGCGCGCGGCTCGAGATCGCCGGCGAGCGCTACAGCGACGCACTGCTCGCGAGCGAGCGCTGGGTCGAGCGATCGCACGCGGCGGCGATCCATGCCTACGACCAATGGGAGACGCTCCAGGGCCAGGCGACGGTCGGGCTGGAATTCGAGGAGCAGGCCCCGGCGCTCGATGCGCTGCTGGTCGCCGTCGGCGGCGGCGGACTCGCGGGGGGCATCGCCGCGTGGTACGCAGGGCGCACTGCGATCATCGGCGTGGAGCCCGAGGAGGCCCCCACCCTCACGCGCGCGCTGCAGGCCGGCCGACCCGTCGATGCGCCGGCCGGCGGAATTGCCGCCGATTCGCTCGCGCCGAAACGCGTGGGCGAGCTCATGTTCCCGATCGCGCGCAGGCACATCCGCACGGTGCTGGTCGCCGACGAGGCCATCCGAGACGCGCAGAAGGCGCTCTGGAAGACCTTGCGCATCGTGGCCGAGCCGGGCGGGGCGGCCGCGCTGGCGGCGCTCATCTCGGGCGCCTGGAAGCCGCGGCGGGGCCAGTCGGTCGGTGTGTTGCTCTGCGGGGCCAATACGACCGCGGTCGAATTCCGGTAATCAGCGCGGCTTGCGGAGTCGCGTCCGCCCGCGGGTTCCCTCGGAATCGGGAAACTCCTACAATGGGTTTACCCCTGTCGAATTCCCTGAGGAGGTGCCCCATGCCGAATCGACCCGTTGGCGAGATCATGCGCAAGCAACGCGTGGTGAAAGCGACCGAGCACACGACCGTCGGTGAAGCCGCGCGCCTCATGAAGGAGGCCGGCGTGGGCGCGATCCTGGTGCTGCGCAAGGACCATCTCGTGGGAATCTTCACCGAGCGTGACGTGCTCACGCGCGTCGTGGCGGAAGGCCGCGATCCGGCGCACACGCCCCTGGCGGAAGTGATGACGCCGAATCCTCAGAGCCTCTCGCCCGACAAGCCCTTCGGCCACGCCCTCATCCTGATGCGCGAGCACGGCTATCGCCATGTGCCGGTGGTTGAGCACGGGCGCGCCGTGGGAGTGGTGTCCATGCGCGACGCCCTACCGCTGGAACTCAACGAGCTCGAGCACGACGTGTCCGATCGCGAGCACATCGCCGAGATCCTGGGGTAAGCGTCCGGGCGACTCCGGCACATCGGTGTCGGGCAGCCCCTGGTCGAGCCTCTGCCGGGCCTGCTCGGCGAGGGCGAGATAGCTCTCGCGAAACTTCTCCAGGTCTTCCTCCTCCAGCTCTTCCAGGTCGAGCAGCGCGTTGTGCGCGCCGTTCTGGCATCGAATGATGAAGGCGCCGGCGGCTACAGCTGCGAGCGGAAGAGCGCGAGGAAGTGCTCCACGGCCTTCTCCCTCCAGGGGCGCGCCTCCCACTCCTCGAGGGTGATGCGGCGCGAGCGCTTGAGGTCGCTCTCGAAGTCGACCCGCTGGCGGGCGGCGAACTCGCGGTCGTAGACGTTGAGGTTGGCCTCGTCATTCAGCCGGAACGACCGGACATCGAAATTGGTCGAGCCCACCGACACCCACAGCCCATCGACTACCAGCACCTTGCAGTGGTACATGGTCGGCTGGTACTCGTAGAGCTCGGCGCCCGCCCTCAGGATATCGCCCCAGAGAGCGCGCGATGCGCCACGTACCGACTTCGAATCGGTGAGCTTGCCCGGCATGATGATGCGCACGCGCACGCCCCGCTTCAGCGCCGCCTCGAGCGCCTCGAGGGCGAGGTCGTCGGGGACGAAGTAGGCCATCGCAAGGTCGATGGTCTTGGTAGCCGCCGCCACCGACAGCAGGTACATCAGGTGCATGCTGTCGGCGCCTCCGTCGGGAGAGCTCTTGAACATCTGCGCAAGGTGCTGCCCCGAGGACGCGATCGGCGGGAAATAGGCGTCCCCGTGAAGCACCACGCCGCTCACCTTCAGCCAGTTGTCGTTGAACGCCGCCTGCATGTGGGCGACCGCGGGACCCTCGATGCGATAGTGCGTGTCGCGCCAATGGTCCTTGTCCTGGGCGTGGCCGCTCCAGTCGTCGGCGATGCCCACGCCGCCCGTGAATCCCACCTTGCCGTCGGCGACAAGGAGCTTCCGGTGCGTGCGGTTGTTGACGCGATCGAGGCTATGCCAGGTGAGCGGGTGGTAGCGCTGGATCTCGATGCCGGCCTGCTCCATCTGGTCGAGCAGCGGCTTTTCCATCTTCTGGCTGCCCACCCAGTCCAGGAGGATATGCACCTTGACGCCGGCGCGCGCGCGCTCGGCGAGCGCATCGGCGAACTCCTTGCCCACTTTTCCTGACCAATAGATGTAGGTCTCGAAGGTGAGCGTCTTCTGCGCGCCGCGGATCGCGGCGAGCATGGCAGGAAAGATTTCGTCACCGTTGAGAAGCGTCTCGACGCGATTGCCGTCGACCATCGCCGGGCCGAGGAGCACACCCATCGACCGGACGAACTGCGGGTCGTCCACCGCATAGCGATGCTCGATGTGCTTGCGGACCTGCTTTTCCTTGTCGGACATGAAGTTCACGGCGAGCAGGGTCAATAGCGCCCCGAGCAGCACCAGAAAGAGGATTTTGGGAACGGTCAGCTTCTTCACCCATCACAGACCGCCTTGCGCCCAAAGCGTTCCTCAGGCAACCGCGCCGGTGGCGAACAGGGCGTCGACTTCGGCCCCGGAGTAACCGAGCGTGGCAAGGATCTCGCGGGTGTGCTGGCCGAGGAGGGGTGCGGCGCGCGTGACCGACCCGGGGGTGTCGGAGAACTTGATCGGGAGCCCGAGCGCGCGAGTGGTCCCCGCACGCGGGTGCTCGACCTCCACCACCATCTCGCGCGCAGCCACTTGCGGGTCGGCGAGCATGTCGCCGATGCGGTTCACCGGGCCCACCGGCACGCCGGCCGCGTCGAACTCGCGGATCCAGTGGGCCGAGGGCTGCGTGCGCAGCCGCTCCGCGATAAGCTGCGTGAGCGCGGCGAGGTTTCGCATGCGATCGCCGTTGGTCAGGAAGCGTGGGTCGCGGGCGAGCTCGGGGCGGCCGATCACCTTCACGATGCGCTCCCAGTTCGACTGGTTCGCCCCGCCCACGTTGATCCAGCCATCCGCGGTGGGGAACGCCTGGTAAGGCGCGGTCAGGATGTGCGCCGACCCGGACGGGCCGGGATTCACGCCGGTGGCGAAGAAGATGGCGGATTGCCAGTAGGTCTGCTGGATCGCCGCTTCCATGAGCGAAGTTTCGACCATCTGGCCGCGGCCGGTCTGCGCGCGCGCGAGGAGCGCCGACACGATGCCGAGCGCGGCGAAGATGCCGGCGTTGATGTCGGCGATCGAAGTCCCCGATTTCACCGGCGGCCCGCCCGGCTCGCCGGTGATGCTCATGAGGCCCGCGAAGCCCTGGGCGATCAGGTCGAAGCCGCCCTTGTCGGCGTAGGGACCGGTGCGTCCGTAACCCGACACCGCGCAGTAGACGAGGCGCGGGTTGAGCGCGTGCAGCACGTCGTACCCGAGGCCGAGCTTCTCGAGCGTGCCCTTGCGATAGTTCTCGGTGACCACGTCGGCGTCGGAGAGGAGGCGCTTGACCACCTCGAGGCCGCCCGCGATCTTCAGGTTGACCGCCATGCCGCGCTTGTTGCGGTTGAGGATCATGAAGGCGGCCGACTCGCCGTTGATCGAGGGCTCCGAGTAGCTGCGGGTATCGTCCCCGCCCGGCAGTTTCTCCACCTTGATCACGTCGGCGCCCATGTCGGCGAGCAGCATGCCGCAGGTCGGGCCCGCCATGATCTGGGCGAGCTCGATGACCTTGATTCCCTTCAGCGGTCCCATTTGTCTCTGCTTGTGTCAGTTAGAGGGGATGGTGAAACGTGGTGTTGGAACGCAGAGGTGCGCAGAGGGGTCGCAGAGGATACGCGAGAGGACAACCTTGGCTGTCTACGAATCTGCGAGCAGAATCTCGAATCCCAAGCCGGTTTTCCTCTTGCGACCCCTCTGCGTACCTCTGCGTTCCAATTCCGCATCTCAAGTTCGCGCCCTGCTATCTACCGCGAAATTCCGGTTTGGTCTTCGCGAGAAACGCCTGGTAGCCGATCTGGAAGTCCTCGGTGCCGAAGCAGGCGAAGCCTTCGTCGTATTCGGCTTGCGTGAGTGGGCGCGGGTCGCGCAGCCGCCGGGCGAATTTCTTGTGCCAGCGCG
>JANMYH010000222.1:0-2047 GCA_031381925.1 Burkholderiales bacterium
GACGGGCTCCTGGGCAAGGGCTGGAATGCAGGTCGCGGCGGCTGCAAGCCCGAGCGCGAACGCACGTTTGATTGGATTCATCAGGCAACTCCCGGTGTCTGCCGGGGATTCTAACCGGAGCGCCGTCCATGGAACCGCAAGTCCGACCGATCCGCGAGTTGCACGGCGTGGACGCGCGTACCTTCCGCGAGGAGGTGGCGACGCGCTACGAGCCCGCCGTGCTTCGCGGCGTGGTCGCCGACTGGCCCGCGGTGCGGGCCGCGCGCGAATCGCCCGCGCTCTTCTGCACCTACCTCGCCGAACGCGATTCCGGCGCCGCGGTCGACGCGCTGCGAACGCCGCCGAGCGCCAAGGGACGCATCTTCTACAACGAGGCACTCACCGGCTTCAACTTCGACCGCGAGCGCGTCACGATCTCGCAGGTGCTCGAGCGCATCGTGAAGTACGCGGCGATGGGCAACCCCCCGGCGGTGGCGGCGCAGAGCGCTTCCATCGCCGAGTGCCTGCCGGCCTTCGCTGCAGACAACGTGCTCACGCTCCTGCACCCGTCGGTGAGAGGGCGCATCTGGCTGGGATCGGCGGTGGTCACCCCGGCGCATTTCGACGAGTCGAGCAACGTGGCGTGCGTGGTCGCCGGGCGCCGGCGCTTCACGCTCCTGCCGCCGGCGCAGGTCGCCAACCTCTATATCGGCCCGCTCGATTTCGCGCCGACGGGCACCCCGATCAGCCTGGTCTCGTTCCGCGAGCCCGACTTCGCGCGTTTCCCCCGATTCCGCGAAGCGATCGCCGCATCCCTGGTGGCCGAGCTCGAGCCGGGCGACGCGATCTACATCCCGCCGCTCTGGTGGCACCACGTGGAATCGCTCGAGCGGCTGAACGCGCTGGTGAACTACTGGTGGAAGGGTGAGCCCGACGCCCCGGCCGAGGCACCGTCGGCCTTCGATTGCCTGCACCGCTCGGTGGAGACCTTCCGGCACGCGAGCCCCGAGCAGCGCGCCGCGTGGGACGCGCTCTTCGGGCACTTCGTGTTCGGGCGGGGCTAGGCGGCTCAGGCGTACGCGGCGGCCTTCGCGGGCGCGACCTGCTTCACGCCCATTTCCCGGAGGGTCTCGGCAATCGCGGAGACGACGTTGCGCATCTCGTTGGCGTCGATCGCCCCGATGCAGCCGACGCGAAACGTCTCGACCTTGGTGAGCTTCCCGGGATAGAGGACGTAGCCGCGTGCCTTGACCTTCTCGTAGAACGGCTTGAACGCGTAGTTGGCATCGCCCGGCGCGTGAAAGGTGACGATCACCGGCGCCTGGAGGTTGCGCGGCAGGAAGGTGCGAAAGCCGAGTGCGGCCATGCCGTCGACCAGGGTGTCGCAGTTTTTCCGGTAACGGGCGCCGCGCGCCGCCGTGCCGCCCTCGGCCTTGAATTGGTCGAGGGCCGCGCGAAACGCGGCCACCACGTGGGTCGGAGGCGTGAAGCGCCACTGCGTCGTCTTCTGCATGTAGGTCCACTGGTCGTGGAGGTCCATGGCGAGCGAGTGCGAGTTTCCCTGGGACTTCTCGAGCATCGCCTGGCGGGCGATCACGAAGCCCATCCCGGGCGCGCCTTCGATGCACTTGCCCGAGGCGGCGACTACCGCGTCGATCGGGTACTTCGCGACATCGATGTCGATAGCGCCGAACGAGCTCATCGCATCGACGATCAGGCCCTTGCCGTGCCGGGCGCACGCGGCGGCGATGTCCGCGAGCGGATTGAGGATGCCGGTACCGGTCTCGCAATGCACCTGCGCCACGTGCGTGATCGCGGCGTCGCGCGCGAGCGCTTCCTCGACCATCGCTCCCGTCGCCTGCTGGTCCTCGGCGAGGTCGAGCGCCGCATGCTCGCGTCCCAGGTACTTGAGGATCTTCACGATCCTCTGGCAGTAGGCGCCGTTCTGCGGCACCAGCACCTTGCCGTCGCGGGGAACGAGGTTCGCGATCGCCGCCTCCACCGAGAACGTGCCGCTGCCCTGGAGGGGCACGCACACGTGGGACCCGGCGCCATTGACCACATCCAC
>JANMYH010000227.1:0-8833 GCA_031381925.1 Burkholderiales bacterium
GGAGGACGCCGGTGGAAGAGAAGCGCAGGCGGCCGATGCCGAGGTCCACTTCCAGGTTCTGCGACATCGCGCGCGCGATATCGCGGGCGAAATCGGGATGGGCGAAGGCCGCGTAGACGATCCCCACGCGATCGCGATGGCGCACCTTGGCGAGCGCGAAGGCGCCGAAGCGCTCGAACGGGTCGTTGGTGCGCGTCTCCCAGTCGAGGGCGAGCGGCAGGAAGTAGCGTTGTTTCTCGCCGGAATCGAGCGTCACGTCGACGAACGAGACCTGCCAGGTGGCCGAGGATGTCTTCCACGGCGCCAGCAGCGTCATGCGCGCCTCGCGGATGGGCTCGTTCTTCGCGGCGAACCAGCGACGGCCGCGCAGGTACGGCAGGAGAACCTCGTCGCGCAGGCGCTCGGCCGAGACGTGCACGAAGAGGCGCGTGAGGTCGGGCGGGTTGCCGGCACGCGCGAGCGCCTCCTGCCAGCCGCTTGCCAGCACCAGCACCGGCAGCGGAGGAGTGAGGCGCTCCTCGTGCCAGCCGGGAGGTTTCGCATCGGCTGCGAGGCGGAAGGCCATGTAGCCGTGGCCATTCAGCGTCACCAGGTAGGGCAGCTTGCCGATCGGCGGGAAGGATTCCTGCCCGAAGAGCTCCACCGGAACGCGCTTTTCGAAGCGCGCGAGGTCGAGCTCCACTGCCTGCGGCACGCGCGAAAGGTTCGCCACGCACAGGATCGCCTCGTCCTCGAACTCGCGCAGGAACGCGAGCACCTTGCGATTGCCGGGCTGCAGGAACGTGATGGCGCCGCGGCCGAAGGCGCGGTAGCGCCGGCGGGTGGCGATCAGGCGGCGCGTGAACTGCAGCGGCGACGAGGCGCTCCTCAGCTGCGCCTCGACATTCACCGCCTCGTACCCGTAGACCGCATCCATCACCGGCGGAAGGTACAGGCGCTGCGGATCCGCGCGCGAGAACCCGGCGTTGCGGTCCGGGCTCCACTGCATCGGCGTCCTCACGCCGTTGCGATCGCCGAGGTAGATGTTGTCGCCCATGCCGATCTCGTCGCCGTAGTAGAGGATCGGCGCGCCCGGCATCGTCATCAGCAGGAACGTGATCAGCTCGATCTTCGGGCGGCTATTCTCCATGAGGGGCGCGAGGCGCCGGCGGATGCCGACGTTGACCCGCATGCGCGCGTCGGCGGCGAAGATCCGGTACATGTAGTCGCGCTCGCGGTCGGTGACCATCTCGAGGGTGAGCTCGTCGTGGTTGCGCAGGAAGATCGCCCACTGGCAGTTGGCGGGGATGGGCGGGGTCTGCGACAGGATCTCCACCAGCGGATAGCGGTCCTCCATGGCGATCGACATGTAGAGGCGCGGCATCATCGGGAAGTGGTACGCCATGTGGCATTCGTCGCCGTCGCCGAAGTACTGGCGCACGTCTTCGGGCCACATGTTCGCCTCCGCCAGCAGCAGCTTGCCGGTGTAGTGGCGGTCGAGGTCGGCGCGGATCTGCTTCACGATCGCGTGCGTCTCGGGGACGTTTTCGTTGCTCGTGCCCTCGCGCTCGATCAGGTACGGGATCGCATCGAGCCGGAAGCCGTCCACGCCCATGTCGAGCCAGAAGTGCATGGTGCGCAGCACCGCGCGCAGCACGTGCGGGTTGTCGAAGTTGAGGTCGGGCTGGTGGCTGAAGAAGCGGTGCCAGTAATGCTGCTGCGCGACCGGGTCCCACGCCCAGTTCGACGACTCGGTATCGGTGAAGATGATGCGCGTGCCGGCGTACTTGTTGGGGTCGTCGCTCCAGACGTAGTAGTCGCGCTTGGGGCTGTCGCGGGGCGCGCGCCGCGCCGCCTGGAACCACGGGTGCTGGTCGGAGGTGTGATTGACGATCAGCTCGGTGATGACCCTGAGGCCGCGGTCGTGGGCCTCGCGCACGAAGCGCTTGAAGTCGGCGCGCGTGCCGTAGGGCGGGTGCACGTCCTCGTAGTTGGCGACGTCGTAGCCGTCGTCGAGCATCGGGCTCGGGTAGAACGGCATCATCCAGATGGTGTTCACGCCCAGGTCGCGGATGTAGTCGAGCTTCTCGGTGAGGCCCCGGAAATCGCCGATGCCGTCGCCGTCGGAATCGAAGAACGCCTTCACGTGCACCTGGTAGATGATCGCGTCCTTGAACCACAGCGGATCGTCGGGCATCGCCGTCTGCAGGGCGGGATGGGCTCCGGTCGGGTGGTGGCGCGTATCCATGTCAGCGAATCGAGAAGAGGTGCGCCGGAGAATCCGCGGGGTCGAGCCGCACGAAGTTGCGCCCCGAACGCCACGAATAGGTCGCGCTTCCCAGGAGGTCGTGCATCGTGAGGGCCGACGCCGGGTCGAGGCCGAGCGCCGCGCAATCGACGTCCACCCAGCCGCTCTGCACGTTGAGCGGATCGAGGTTCACCACGGCGAGCACGCGGTCGTCACCGGTGTGCTTGGAGTAGCACAGCAGCTGGTCGTTGTCGGTCGGGTGGAAGGCAAGGCTCCAATCGGACTGCAGCGCGGGGTGCGCGTGGCGGTGGGCATTGAGCTCGGTGATGAGGGGTGCGAGGCTTTCCGGGTCCGCGCGGTTCCAGTGGCGCAGCTCGTATTTCTCGCTGTCCAGGTACTCCTCGGAGCCGGCCTCGCGGGGCCGGTTCTCGCCAAGCTCGTAGGCCGGGCCGTACATGCCGTAGTTGGCGGCGAGCGTGGCGGCGAGCACCAGGCGCAGGCGGAACGCGCCGAGGCTCGCGTTCTGCAGGTGGTACGGGAGGATGTCGGGCGTGTTGGGCCAGCAGTTGGGACGGAAGTACTCGCGCGAATCCTCGCGGGAGAGCTCGGTGAAGTATTCGGTGAGCTCCACCTTGGTGAGGCGCCAGGTGAAGTAGGTGTACGACTGGGTGAAGCCCAGCTTCGCGAGCTGGTGCATCACGTGCGGGCGAGTGAAAGCCTCCGACAGGAAAAGCGCCTCGGGGTACGCGGCCTTCACCTCCTTGATCACCCACTCCCAGAAGGCGAAGGGCTTGGTGTGGGGGTTGTCGACGCGGAAGATCGCCACGCCCTCCTTCGCCCAGAAGAGGAACACGTCGCGCAAAGCCTCCCACAGCCCCTTCGCGTCGGCCGATTCGAAGTCGAGTGGATAGATGTCCTGGTACTTCTTCGGCGGGTTCTCGGCGTACTGGATCGATCCGTCGGGGCGCTTTCGAAACCAGTCGGGATGCTGCTTCACCCACGGGTGGTCGGGGGCGCACTGGAATGCGATGTCTAGCGCGATCTCCATGTCGCGCGCACGCGCGGCCATGACCAGGTGGCGGAAATCGGCCGCGGTGCCCAGCGCCGGCAGGATCGCGGTGTGGCCGCCCTCCTTCGCGCCGATCGCCCATGGGCTGCCGACATCGTCGGGCGCCGCCGCGGTCGCGTTGTTGCGTCCCTTGCGCTTGTCGCGCCCGATCGGATGGATCGGCGGCAGGTACAGGACGTCGAAGCCCATCGCGGCGATCTCGTCCAGGCGCTCGTCCACGTCGGCGAAGGTGCCGTGAACGCCGGGCGTGTCGCCGGCGGACCGCGGAAAGAGCTCGTACCAGGTGCTGAAGCGCGCGCGCTCGCGGTCGACGGTCACGGCGAACGGGCGTGTCTCGGCGAGGGCATCGCGCGGCTCGCGGGCGCGGGCCAGCGCGAAGAGCTCGGCATCGAGGGCCGCGATCCGCAGTTGCTCGATATCGTCCTGCTGCCTCAGCACCCGGATCCAGGCGTCGAGCTTCGCGCGGTCCGCGATCTCGCAGCCCTCGGCGCTGCGCTCGACGAGCTCCGCGCCGATGCGCGCCGCCAGGCGCATGTCGCCGGGGTCGATGCGACGCGCGAAATCGTCGCGCCACTCGGTCAGGTGATCGACCCAGCACGCGACCGAATACTCCCAGGCGCCGATGCGATCGACCGCGAAGACCGCGCGCCACAGGTCGTTGCCAAGCGCTTCCATCGCCGTCTCGCGCCACGCCTCGTCGTCCGGGCCGCGGACGCGTACGGCGCAGGCGACGCGCTCGTGGCCGTGCGAGAAGCAGGCCGCGGTCACCGCCACGCCCTCGCCCACCACGCGCTTGATCGGGAAGCGCCCGCCGTCGACCTGCGGCTTCACGTCCTCGATGATGGCGACCGACAGGTTTCTCCCTCTCCCTCGCGCGCCCGGGGAGTGGAACGTGGCGTGGGAGAGGGTCGGGGAGAGGGTGGAATCGTTTTTTCTCCGGCTCATGCGGCGTGCTCCGGCACCAGCATCACCATGGCGAGCGGCGGGAGCGTGAGGCTCACCGATTGCGGGCGGCCGTGCCACGCCTGTTTCTCGGCCACCACGCGCCCGAGGTTGCCGACGCCGCTGCCGCCGTACGCCTGGGAGTCGCTGTTCAGGACTTCGCGCCATGCGCCGGCGAGCGGCACGCCGACGCGATAGTTCTCGCGCACCATGGGGGTGAAATTGCAGGCGACCAGGACCGGCGGGCCCTCGGCGGGCCAGCGCAGGAACGTGAGCACGCTGTTGTCGGTGTCGTTGCCGTCGATCCACTCGAATCCGTCGGCGGTGAAATCGCGCTGGTGCAGCGCCGGTTGCGTGCGATAGGCGCCGTTCAGGTCCGCGAGCCAGCGCTGCACGCCGGCGTGGTCCCCCTCGCGCGTGAGGGCCCAATCGAGCTGCCCATCGTGGCGCCATTCGCGCCACTGGCCGAACTCCCCGCCCATGAAGAGCAGCTTCTTGCCCGGGTGCGCCCACATCCACCCGAACAGCAGCCGCAGGTTGGCGAACTGCTGCCAGCGGTCGCCGGGCATCTTGGAGATCAGCGATTTCTTGCCGTACACCACCTCGTCGTGCGACAGGGGCAGGACGAAGTTCTCGGTGAACGCGTACCAGATCGAGAAGGTAAGTTCGTTGTGGTGGTAGCGCCGGTGGATCGGATCGTGGGCCAGGTAGTCGAGCGTGTCGTGCATCCAACCCATGTTCCACTTCATCGAGAAGCCGAGCCCGCCGGCGAACACCGGGCGCGACACCGACGGCCACGAGGTCGACTCCTCGGCGATCGCGCACGTATCGGGGTAGTCGCGCCCGATCGCGATGTTCAGCTCCTTCAGGAACTCGATCGCCTCGAGGTCTTCGTTCCCGCCGTGCACGTTCGGGATCCACTCGCCGGCCTTGCGGCCGTAGTCGAGGTAGAGCATCGAGGCCACGGCGTCCACCCGGATACCGTCGACATGGTATTTCTCCAGCCAGAAGAGCGCGCTCGAGATGAGGAAGGCGCGGACCTCGTGGCGTCCGTAGTTGAAGATGTTGCTCTTCCACTCGGGGTGGAAGCCGCGGCGCGGGTCGGCATGCTCGTAGAGGTGCGAGCCGTCGAAGCGCGCGAGCGCGTGGCGGTCGTCGGGAAAATGCGACGGCACCCAATCGAGGATCACGCCGATGCCGTGCTGGTGCAGCGTGTCCACCAGGAACATGAAGTCCTGCGGCGTGCCGTAGCGCGAGGTGGGCGCGAAGTAGCCGGTCGTCTGGTAGCCCCACGAGCCGTAGAACGGGTGCTCGGTGATCGGCATCAGCTCCACGTGGGTGAAGCCCATTTGGCGAACGTACTCGGCGAGCCCGACCGCGATGTCGCGGTAGGTGGGCAGCGTGTCGTCCCCGTTGCGCCGCCACGACCCCAGGTGCACCTCGTAGGCGGCGTTGGGGGCCTCGAGCGCGTTCTTCTCGCGCCGCGTGGCCATCCACACGCCGTCGCCCCATTCGTATTCCAGCGTCCACGCGCGCGAGGCGGTGGCCGGCGCCACCTCGGCGCAGAAGGCGAATGGATCGGCGCGCTCCTCGACCTGGCCATGCGCGCTGGTGATCGCGTACTTGTAGGCCTGGCCGCGCTTCACGCCCGCGACTCGCGCCTCCCAGATGCCCGAGTGGTCCCAGCGCGGTTCCAGGGGCTCGGCGCCGCGCTTCCAGCCGTTCCAGTCGCCCACGACCGAGACCGCGCGCGCATTCGGGGCCCATACGGCGAAGCTCGCGCCCTTGTCGGCGGGCAGCAGCTGGCATCCCATGTTGCGGTAAAGGGCCGCATGGGTGCCTTCCTTGAAGAGATAGATGTCCTGCTCGGTCAGCATGGGGTCAGGTTACGTGCAGGTCGATATCGGCAGCGCGCCACGGGAGTAACCCGACCCCGGATCTCAATGGAGTTGGTGCAGGTACTGGGCCAGCATCCCGGGGGTGATGAGGGTAATGCCGCGCTCGGTCACGTGGAAGCGCTCGCGGTCCGCCACGGGGTCGTAGCCGACGACGAGCCCGGGGGGAATCTGGCAACCCTGGTCGACGACGACGCGCTTGAGCTTCGCGCCTCGACCGATGGAAACCTCCGGCAGGATCACCGCGTCGCGGATGTCGCAGTAGCTGTGGACGCGGACGTTGGAGAAGAGGATGGAGTTGCGCACCGTCGAGCCGCTCACGATGCAGCCGCCGGAAACCATCGAATCGATCGCCGCGCCGCGGCGGTCCTCCAGGTCGAACACGAACTTGGCCGGCGGCAGCTGCTCCTGGTGCGTCCAGATCGGCCACGACTGGTCGTAGAGGTTGAGCGCGGGCGAGACGCGCGTGAGCTCGAGGTTCCCCTCCCAGAAGGCGTCGATGGTACCGACGTCGCGCCAGTACGGCCGCCCCTCGTTCACCTGCACGCAGCTGTCCTGCAGCCGATGCGCGAAGACGCGCGCGCCGCGGCCCACCAGCTTGGGGATGAGGTCGTGGCCGAAGTCGTGCGTCGAATCGCTGTTGGCGGCATCGGCCCTCAGTTCGTCCATCATGAATTCCGTGTTGAAGACGTAGATGCCCATGCTGCCCAGCGCCATCTCGTCGCGGCCGGGCACGGGCTTGGGCTGCCCGGGCTTCTCCTCGAAGCCCACCACGCGAAACTCGCGATCGACCTCCATCACGCCCAGCTGGCCCGCGGCCTCGGCGAGCGGCACCTCGACACAGCCTACCGACATGTCCGCGCCGCGCTCGACGTGCTCGTGGAGCATGCAGGTGTAGTCCATTTTGTAGACGTGATCGCCGGCGAGCACCAGGATCAGCTTCGGGTCGTGGCGGCGGATTACTTCGAAGTTCTGGAAGACCGCGTCGGCGGTTCCCTTGTACCAGTCGGTGTTCTCGGTCTGCTGCGCGGGCAGCAGCTCGACGAACTCGTTGAAACGCCCGTCGAGGAAGCTCCAGCCGCGCTGCACGTGGTGAATGAGTCCATGGGATTGATATTGCGTGGCGATGCCGATGCGGCGAATGCCGGAGTTCAGGCAGTTGGAGAGCGCGAAGTCGATGATGCGGAACTTGCCGCCGAAAGGAACGGCGGGCTTGGCACGGGCGTCGGTGAGCGCGCCCAGGCGCGTACCGCGTCCGCCGGCGAGGACGACCGCGAGCGTCTGGCGCGCAAGCTGCGCCATGGTCGAGCGGTCCGGCCGCGGACCCGCCACCCCCGGGCGACTGGGCGGCAGTCCCTGCAGCGTGCTGATCGGGCCTCCCATCGCACGTCTCCGGGTTGTTTGAATTCTGACCCGGCGGCCTTTCAAAGATTCAAGAACTGTCGCCGGGTGGATACAGGTTGACCATGATGGCCGATGCACCCCAGGCGCGCCGTAGGACCTGTCCTACTTCAGCGCTCTTTTCGCGCCCCGGAGAGGCGGCCGGCGAGTCGGCCTTCAGTCGGGCGAGGTCGACCAGCGCCACCGGACGTTCCGGGCGGCGAAACCACACCGGGGTCGTGCTTGGCGGTGGCCTGAGCTCCCTCTCGGGCGAGCGCAAGTGGTCAGGGCGTGGGAGAGGGCCGGGGTGAGGGTGAGGGTCGGGGAGGGCTGGCGTCAACCGGCTGCGAGCCGCCTCCGTTGTTCGGGCAGCACGACGCCCACGTGCACTACGCAATGACAACCGACAAACGCACTGGGAGAATTCCATGCAACTCGATGCCGCATTGCCGATCGTCCGCGCACTGGCCGACGGCGTGAACCCGATCACCGGCGAAGCCTATCCCCCGCAAAGCCCCTATGCGGAGCCGCGCACCCTTCGCGCGCTCTACTCCGCCATCGACCTCATGCAAAAGGAGGTCGAGCGCGAGAAGCGCCGCGAGCGGCTGCCCGCCAACTTCGGCAAGCCCTGGACCGCGGAGGAGGACCATGCCGCCGCGGGCGAGTTCGACGCCGGCATGCCGATGGTGGAGATGGCACGGCGCCACCTGCGCACGCAGAGCTCGATCCGCCTGCGACTGGAAAAGCTCGGGAAAATCGAGCCGACCCCCGCCCAATAGCCGGGGTTACCCCGGCGCTCCCCGCGAACGCGGGGAGTCGGTTCGGCCGGGGCCGAATTGCCGCCCTCCCGAATGCGGGGGTACCATGGCCACGCCAGCAGGTCGACAAAAAACAAACTCGGGGAGACGACATGAGAGGCAATCAGCAGAAGTACGTGCACGGGGTGCTCGCGGCCGCCGTATTCGCAGCGCTCCATGGCGGACCCGCCTATGCGCAGGGGACCGGCCTCGCAGCCGAAAAGACCACCATCACCGTCACTGGTAGCCGCGCGTCCAACCGCAGCGCGGCGGAGACCGCGGTCCCGGTCGACATCATCGACCTCGAGATGATCGAGGCGACCGGCGCCACCGAAACCGGCCGCCTGCTGCAGAAGCTCGCGCCGTCGTTCAACTTTCCGCAGAGCTTCGTCTCCGACGGCACCGACCTCATCTGGCCCGCGTCGCTGCGCGGCATGGGTCCCGACCAGGTGCTGGTCCTGATCAACGGCAAGCGCCGCCACCAGCAGGCGCTCGTCAACGTGCAGCAGAGCATCGGCCGCGG
>JANMYH010000231.1:0-12274 GCA_031381925.1 Burkholderiales bacterium
CTGCGCGCCCGGCGCCTCTACCCGCCCCCGGCGAGCACGCGCCTGACCACCGAGCAGGCAGGACTCGCGCTCGTGATCGATGAGACCGTGAGCGATACGCCCAATCCCACGATCCGGCGCGTGGACCTCGCGGTGGCCGACGCGCGCGCGCCGGGACGCGTCCTCGGCAGGCTCACGGCCTATGTTTCGCAATAGGGGATTCACCCTCGTCGAGCTGCTGGTGGCGCTCGCGATCTTCGCGCTGATGAGCGGGTTCGCCTACCGGGGCCTCACCTCCATGCTCGACAGCCGCGTGGCCCTGCAGGCGGAATCGCGGAAGTGGCGCGACGTGGCGCTCTTCGTGGGCCGCATCGAGCGCGACCTCAACGCGGCCCTCCCGCGCATGGCGCTCGGGGCATCGGGAACGCCGCTCGCACCGCTGTCCTCCGCGCTCGACGCGACCTCCGCGCCCCAGGGGCTCGCGCTCACCCGATCGGGCAACGCGCTCCTCGAGAACACGCTCTCCGCCCCGCAGCGCGTCGCATGGCGTTTGCGCGAGGGCCGCATCGAACGCCTCGCGTGGGCGGGCGTCGATGCCGCGCCGCGGGAGGAGCCGGTCGCGACCGCGATCCTCGGCGCGGTCGGCACGCTCACCTTCCGCTTCCTCGATCCCAGGAGCGACGAATGGCGCCCGACCTGGGGCCTGCCCGGCACCGACGAGAAGCTGCCCGCGGCCGTCGAGATGACGCTCACGCTCGCGAGCGGAGAGCGCATCGTGCGCATGGTCGACCTGCCGAGGGCTCCTTGAGGCCGGTGGCGCACCGCCAGGCGGGCGTGGCGGCGGTCACCGCGATCCTCATCGTGGCGGTGGCCGCAGCCGCGGCCTCGCTCATGCTCGCGCAGCAGTCGGCGATGCTCGACCAGACGATCCTCGTGTCCTCGCGCGCCCAGGCCGACGTCTACGCGCAGGCTGGGCTCGATTGGGCTCGCGGGGTGCTGCTGCAGGACGCGAAGACGTCGACCACGGACACCCTCGAAGAAGGCTGGGCGCGGCCGATCGCCGGCATGCCGATCGAGCGCGCGGTGGTCGCGGGCGACATCGCCGACGAGCAGGGCAAGTTCAACCTGAACAACGTGATCGACCGCGAGGCGCGCAGCGAGCCCGACATCAAGCAGCTGCGCCAGCTGCTCGCCCTCCTCGAGCTCTCGCCCGAGCTCGCCGACGCCGTGGTCGACTGGATCGACCGCAACGACGACCTCACCAGCGCAGCCGGCGCCGAGAATGGCTACTACCTCGGGCTCGCGCGCCCGTACCGCGCCGCCAACGCGCCGATGATGCAGCTCGAGGAGCTCTACCGGGTGCGCGGCTTCGACGCGAAGACGGTCGCGCGGCTGCGCCCGTTCGTGACCGCCCTGCCCGAGCGCACCGCGATCAACGTGAATACCGCCACCGACGTGGTGGTGGCCGCGGCCTTCGGCGTGTCCCGCGAGAAGGCCGCCGAGCTGCTCGCGGACCGGCGCCTCAAGCCCTTCGCGGACAAGGCGGCCTTCATCGATCGCGCGCAGCGCGCGGGACTCATCGCGGTGAACGACTTCGACGTGAAGAGCGGCTGGTTTTTCGCGCGCATCCAGGTCGACCAGGACGATGTGCGGGTGGCGACCGAATCGCTCCTCAAGCGCGAGGCCGCGCCGAACGGGACCACCGCTATAATCTGGCGCCGCCCACGGTATTGAAGCGGCGCCTGCCATGAAACTTCGCGTCTTCCTCCCCGCCACCGAACGTCCCGAGGCCGCCGCGCGCTTCGCGTGGAAGCTGTTCGACGCCCGCAACGAGGTCCTTCGCGAAGGCACGTCGACGCTGGCGGAAATGCCGGGCGCGGGCGAGGTGGAGGCGGTGCTGCCGGCCGAGCGCGTGCTCTTCGCGCGCCTGAGGCTGCCCCGGGTGAACGCGTCCACGATTCGCGAGCTGTTGCCGTTCGCGGTCGAGGACCGGCTGCTCGCCGATCCTTCGCACATCCACGCCGTGGCCGGCAACCGCAACGCCCGCGGCGAAACCGTGGTCGCGGTGGTCGACCGCGACTGGCTGCAGGCGATGGTCGATGCCCTCGCGCGAAGCGGCCGCCGCCCCGCGCGAGCGTTCAGCGAGAGTGCCCTTCTCGCCGGCGGCCGCGGCGACTGGCATGTCGTCTGGGGCCCCGCGCGCGGCATGCTGGTCGACGACGAGGGTGTTGCCGCCATCTTCGATCGCGCTCCCGGGTTGCCGCTCGCCGTGCGCCTCGGGATCGACGAGGCCGGGGAGCGCGGCGATCGCCCAGCGTCCGTGCGCGTGCACACCGTCGCCGACGAACCGTTACCGGACCTCGCCGCCTGGAGTAGCGAGACCGGTGTCCCATTCTCGCCAGGCACGCGTTGGGAGACGCTCGCCGCGGGCCAGCCCGCGACGGAATCGATCAACCTGCTGCAGGGCGAGTTCGCGCCGGGGTCGGGGCGCTCCGCGGTTCGCATTCCGCGCGCTGCGGCGTGGCTCGCGGCAGCTATCGCAGTCCTGCAGCTTGCCTTCACGGCGGGCGACGAGTGGCGGTTGCGCGAGGAGCGTTCCGCCCTCGAAGCGCGTCGCGAAGCGATTTTCCGCGCGGCCTTTCCCGAAGCGCGCGTGGTGGTGGACGCCGAGCTGCAGATGGGGCGCAACCTGGCCGAGCTCAAGCGCGCGCGGGGGCTGGCCGGGGGTGACGAGTTCCTGGTGCGGATGACGCAGGCCGCGCGCGCCTCCAACGGGCCACTTCGCTCCGTCGAGTACGCCAACGGCAAGCTCGCGACGAAATGAGCCGCATCACCCAGGCGTGGCAGGCGCGAAGCCCCGGCGAGCGGCGCGCGGCAACGTTCGCCGTGGGCCTCATCGCGCTGCTCCTGGTGGCGACCCTGGTGTGGCTGCCGCTCGAGCGCTCGCGGGCACGGCTCGAAGCCGAGCTGCCGCGGCTACGCGCCTCGATTGCGGGCCTGCAACGCGATGCCGACGAAGTCCGTCGCTTGCGCGCGCTTCCCGCGGCGGCGCCCGTGGCCGGCACCCCGCTCGCCTCGCTCGCCACCAACGCCGGAGGCCTCGCGGGAACGCAGATGACGGTGCTCGACGAGGGGCGTGTGCGCCTGACCGGCGCCGACGTGAGCTTCGGCGCGCTGCTCGAGTGGCTCGGCAACGCGCAGGCGACCCACGGAATGCGGGTGGAGTCCGCCCGCCTCGACGCGCTGCCCGCCGCGGGACGCGTGCGAGCCGAGCTCGTCCTGGCTCGCTCCTGACCGATGCGGTTGCCGGCGCTCGTCGCCCTGGGCGTCGTGGCCTATGGGATCTTCCTCGTCGCGACGATGCCGGCCGCCTTCGTGCTCGCGCGCGCGCAGGACGCGCAGCCCGGCAAGTTCGAGGTGCGCGAGGCCGAAGGCACGGCATGGCGTGGGCACGCCCGGGTCTTGGTGAATACGCCCGGCGGCGCCGTGCCCGTCGATCGCGTCGAGTGGCGCCTGCGGCCGGCGCGCCTGGCCCTCGGTCGCATCGCCTTCGATATCGCCGCGTCCGCCCCCGGCCTCGAGGCGCACTACGAAGGCGCGCGCTCGCTCACCCGCTGGACCGTGCGCAACCTCGACGTGCGCGGTGCCGCGGCCGCGATGGCGGTGGTGCTGCCGTGGCTCGCGGCGCTGCGCCCCGAGGGCACGGTCGCGATCACCAGCGAGGAGCTCTCGTCCGATGGCCGCGAGCTGCGCGGGGCTGCGCGCATCGAATGGAAGGCCGCGGCGCTGGGCCTGTCGGACGTGAAACCCCTGGGCACCTACCGCGCCGACATCCGGGCCGAGGGGCACGCCGGGAAAGTCACCGTCACCACGATCGAAGGCCGGTTGCGCGTCGCGGGCCAGGGCACGCTTACGCCGCCGACGCGATTCGAGTTCGCCGGTGAAGCGCGCGCGGAAGCCGCCGATGCCCAGGCGCTCGAGCCCCTCCTCGGCCTGCTGGGCCCCGCCCGGCCCGACGGCGCTCGCCCACTCGCCTGGCAAGCGCAGTGAGGCCGGGCTCGTTCGTCCCCGCGCCGTGGCTCGCCAATGCGCACCTGCAGACGCTTTACGGGGCGCTCGCCGCCACCGCACCGCGCATCCCGTTTCGCCGGGAGCGCTGGGACACGCCCGACGGTGATTTCGTCGACGTCGATTTCGTCGACGGCCCCGCAGGCGCTCCATGGGTGCACCTGTACCACGGCCTCGAAGGGTCCTCCAACTCGCCCTACGCCCGGATGCTGATGGCGTACGTGGGCCGGCGCGCCTGGCGCGGGAGCGTGTTCCATTTCCGCGGGTGCAGTGGCGAGCCCAACCGCCTGGCCCGCGCCTATCACTCCGGCGACACGGCGGAGATCGACTGGTCGCTCGCGCGTGTGAAGGCCCTCGCCGGCGCGGCGCCGCTCTACGCCGCCGGCGTCTCCCTCGGCGGCAACGCGTTCTGCAAGTGGCTGGGCGAGCGCGGCGAAGCGGCTCGCGCGGTGGTGGAACGCGCGGCGGCGGTGTCCGCACCGCTCGACCTCATGGCGGCGGGCGATGCCCTCGGGCGCGGGTTCGCGCGCATCTATGCCTGGAATTTCCTCGGCTCGCTCAAGCGCGGCGCGCTCGACAAGCTCGAGCGCTTCCCGGGGCTCTACGACGGCGCCGCCGTGCGCCGCGCGCGCACCCTGCGGGCGTTCGACAACGTGGTGACCGCTCCGCTGCACGGCTTTCGCGATACCGACGATTATTGGACCCGGGCGAGCGCCAAGCCGCATCTCGCCGGCATCCGCGTGCCGACCCTACTCGTGAATGCGCGCGACGATCCCTTCCTTCCGGGTGCCGCGCTGCCGACGGAACGCGAGGTCTCCGCCGCGGTCAAGTTAGAATTCCCTGAACACGGGGGGCATGTCGGATTCGTGACGGCTCCCTTTCCCGGCCACATCGAGTGGCTTCCGAAACGGCTCCTGCATTTCTTCGAATCCCGAGAATGACCCCCATCGCACCCGAGATCTTCAAGGCCTACGACATCCGCGGCATCGTCGACAAGACCCTCACCGAGGCCGGCACCGAGGCCATCGGCCGCGGCCTCGGGACGGTCGCGCTCCAGAAGGGCGTCAAGCAATTCGTGATCGGCCGCGACGGGCGCCTGTCCGGGCCGCGGCTCTCGAGCGCCCTTGCGCGCGGCCTGAATGCCACCGGCATCGACGTGATCGACATCGGTGTCGTCGCCACGCCGATGGTGTACTTCGCCACGCACCATTTCGCGACCGGCAGTGGGGTGATGGTCACCGGCAGCCACAACCCGCCCGACTACAACGGCCTGAAGATGATGGTCGCGGGCGACACCCTCGCCGCGGAGGCCATCCAGGACTTGCGGCGCGTGGTCGAGAAGGGCGATTTCGCGACGGGCGGCGGCAAGGTCGAGCGTGCGAACATCAGCGAGGAGTATTTCCAGCGCATCACCTCGGACGTGAAGCTCGCGCGCCCGATGACGATCGCGGTCGATTGCGGCAACGGCTCGCCCGGCGCGTTCGCGCCCGAGCTCTTCCGGCGCATGGGATGCAAGGTGATCGAGCTTTTCTGCGACGTCGACGGCACCTTCCCGAACCACCACCCGGATCCCTCGAAGCCCGAGAACCTGGAGGACCTGATCGCGAAGCTCGGGCAGTCGGACGCCGAGGTGGGCCTCGCCTTCGACGGCGACGGCGACCGCCTCGGCGTGGTCACGAAGAACGGCCGGATCATCTACCCCGACCGCCAGCTGATGCTCTTCGCGCAGGAGGTCCTGTCGCGCAATCCCGGCGCGGAGATCATCTTCGACGTGAAGTGCACGCGCAACCTCTTCCCCTGGATCCGCAAGCACGGCGGACGGCCGCTGCTGTGGAAGACCGGCCACTCCCTCATCAAGGCGAAACTGAAGGAGACCGGCGCGCCGCTCGCCGGCGAGATGAGCGGGCACCTCTTCTTCAAGGACCGCTGGTACGGCTTCGACGACGGCCTGTATGCAGGTGCGCGCCTGTTGGAGCTCCTTGCGCGGACCCAGGACGCCACGGCGCTCCTCGAATCGCTTCCCGACTCGATCTCCACGCCCGAGCTCAACATCGCGCTGCCGCGCGAGGGCGACAACCACAAGCTGATCGCGGAGCTGCAGCAGAGCGCGCGCTTCGAGGGCGCCAACGAGATCAACACCATCGATGGCTTGCGCGTGGAGTATCCCGACGGCTTCGGCCTGATGCGCGCGTCCAACACCACGCCGGTCATCGTGCTGCGCTTCGAGGCGGATTCCGACGAAGCCCTGGCGCGCATCCGCAACGACTTCCGTCGCGTGCTCGAGCGCGCGCGCCCGGGGCTGCCGATCCCCTCCTGATCGCGCGCTCCCGGATCCCATGCACGGCCTCATCCATGCGGAGCTGAAGAAGTTCGTCGAGGCCGTCCACGGACCCCAGGCGTGGAACGCGATCCTCGACGAGGCGGGGCTCGTCGACCGGTTGTACATCGCGAACAACGTCTATCCCGACGAGGAGGCGTTCGCCGTGGTCAAGGCGGCGGCGAAGGTCACCGGCACGCCGGCCGAGACGATCCTCGAAGCCTATGGGGAATTCATCGCGCCCACCCTGATGCGGATGTTCCAGGGCCTCATCAAGCCGGGCTGGAAGACGATGGACATGCTCCTCAATACCGAGGAGACCATCCACAAGGTGGTGCGCATCAGGAACCCCGGCGCTTCGCCCCCCCGGCTGCATTTCGAAAAGACCGCTCCCGATACGCTGCACTTCAAGTACGACTCGCCGCGCCGCATGTCGGCGGTGGCGCGCGGCATCATGAAGGGCGTGGCGTCACACTACGGGGAGACGATCGACATCGTGGAGCGCAAGGGGCCGGGCGGCTCCTCGGAGATGACGATCAGGGTGTCATAGCAGGAGCTGCACGGACAGGTAGGCGCCGTCCTGGCGGGGCTTGCCGGCAATGGTGCCCAGCCGCACGAACGCGGCGGTCAGCGCGACGTGGCGATTGGGAAACCACGCGAGGAAGACGTCGCTCGCATCCTGCTCCTTGAAGGCCGCGAGGTTGTCGGGCTTGAAGCGGTGCTCGACGCCGAGCGCCAGGCGATCGGTGAGCAGGACCGCCGCCGAGACTTCGGGCTGCAGGCTGCGCGAGCCCTTGCGGTCGCCGCCGAACCCGAGAAGGCCGAACTGGTTGGCGCGCGTCGCGCGCAACGTGAGGTTTGCGAGCAGGTTGCGTCCGCCCACTGCGGCGAACCAGACCTTCGTCGCCGCGAGGTAGATGTCGGTGTCGCTGCCCCGAGCGGCCCCGACCGCCGTGGGCACCGCCATGTCGGTATTGCGCTTGTGCTGCAGGCCCACCGCCACTTGCGGCCACGGGGAGTCCGGCTCGTAAAGGGCGTCGCCGAACACGCGGACCTTGACGCCGAGGGTCTCGGTGGCGAGCGTGAGCCCCGGAACCACGGATGCCGCGTCGAAGCGCTGGCGGGAGATCGACAGCTCGAAGCGATCGTTGAGGCCCACCGCCACGCCGTAGGACTGGAGGTCGAAATCGTCCACCGCGAGGCGCGTGGCGAATACCGAGCCGCCCGGCTGGTCGCGGGTTCCATAGCCGGCGATCAGGGCCCAAGGCACGAGCCCGCCGCCGCCCGCTCCTTCCACCTGGTGCGTGCCGCCCGTCGCGAGCAACCGGTCTCCCGCCGCGGCGCCCACGGCGAATCCGAATGCCGCGAAGGCGAGGATCAGCCGCGCGATCATCCGCCGACGATGTCGCGCTTCATCGGCGCGAGGAGCCGCAGGAGCTCGTTCTTCTCGCGCTCGCCCACGCCGGCCTCACCGAGCGCGTCGCGCAGGAACTGCACCATCAAATAGAACTCGGCCTCGGTATTCTTCAGGCCCTGGTGCACGGCCTTCATGGGATCCCCGGTGTAACGGCACGGGCCGCCCGACAACTCGCAGAGCTGCTCGCGAACTTTCTCTTTCACCCGGGCGAGCTTCACGTCCCTGAAGGAGCGCGCCGTGCGAGGATCGGTGGAGGTGCGCTCGATCACCGCGTCCACGACGCGTTCGACCACGGGCGCGCCGCCGAGGCGCTCGTAGAGGGTGGGGGGAGCCGCGGGTGGCGCCGCACACGCACCTGCCGCCAGCGCCGCGCAGAGCAGCGCAGTCCGCGAGACGCTCACGAGGGCTAGGGCTCGATCGCGATGCCGCGCAGCAACTCGCCGCCGCCCACCGTGCCGATGAAGGTGGCCTTGCCGGTGGCGAGGTCGACCGAGTAGAAGCGCGTGGCGCCCGCCTCGTCGTGGTTGAGCGAGGCGTAGGCGGTGTTGCTCACGTCGGAGATGTCGAAGCCCGCGCGCTGGAAGCGCGCCACCTCGAGGCTGCCGACGGTGAAGAGCTGGCCGGTGTTGGGCGAGACCACGGGCGTGGCGCCCTCCTTCGAGCCCTGCATGACCAGCGAGCCGGTGGTGGCGTCGAGCGCGTAGTTGGTGGTGACCTTGTCGTTCTGCTTGTTGTAGGTATAGGCCGCACCGACTACGCGCGGCGAGTGGCCTGCGTTCTTGTCGCCGGTCGCATAGGCGAGGGCGCCATCGGGCTGGACGCCGTCGAGGTTCGGATTGCCGTCGACCGAGGCGCCGGTGTCGGGATGCGCGCGCATGTTCTGCCCGGTATTGCTCACGATGCGGATGCGGTCGACCACCGGGTTGAAGTCGAACCCGAACTCGCCGCCCGCGAGCGGGATCGCGAGCGGCGCGGCGCCCACGGGCAGGGCTTGCGCGCTCTGCGTGTCGATCGTGTAGAGCCGCCCCGACGAGGCGAGCCCGAAGAGCACGCCCCGCGCCACCCGGAAGTCGATGCCGACCATGCGCTCGTTGGGGCCGAGTCCCTTGATCGTGCCGATCGTGGTCACGCGCTGCGGCTGGCCCGCGTTGAACCGCAGCAGCAAGCCGCCCTCGGTCACCGCGACGATGGATTCCTTGCGCAGCGGCCCTTCGGCCTCGCGGTCCGATGTCGCGCAGCCGGCGGCAAGCACGGCAACGAAAAGCAGGGCGGTCGTCAACGAGCGCATTTGCGCCTCTCCGGGGTGAGTGGGCCGATGCCCAATGATATCCTCTGCGACGTGAAACTTGCGACGTCCTGTCTTGCATGCGCCTGCCTCGCGGCTCTACCCGGGCATCCCGCGCGCATCGATGCGGTGCTCAGGGACGCCCGCGGCGCACCCCTCGAGGATGCGGTGGTGTGGGCCATGCCCAAGGGCACGGCACCCGCCCGGCCGAAGCGCGAGGCGTCTATCGAGCAGATCGACAAGCAGTTCGCCCCCCTCGTCACCGTGGTGCAGGCCGGCACCCAGGTGCGCTTCCCGAATCGCGACGAGATCCGCCACCACGTGTACTCGTTCTCGACGCCGAAAACCTTCGAGATCAAGCTCTACGCCGGGACGCCGGCCGCGCCGGTGCTGTTCGACAAGCCGGGCGAGGTGGTGCTCGGCTGCAACATCCACGACAACATGATCGCCTACCTCTACGTGGTGGAGACGCCGTTCTTCGCCAAGTCCGGCAAGGATGGGCGCGCGCGCATCGAGGGCCTGCCCGCCGGCGAGTACGAGCTGCATGCATGGCACCCCGCGCAGGCCGCGGCCGTGGATTCGAAGCCCGCGAGCCTGCGGGGCGACGAGGCGCTCGGAGCCGCGTTCGCGATCACCACCAAGGCCCTGCCCCCGCGCCCGATCGCTAAGTGAAGCTGCCGCGCCTCCACGGAGCCCTGCTCCAGGACCGCATCGTCGTCTTCTTCGTGGTGCTGCTGATGATCGTGCAGCTCGCGAGCTTCTACTTCATCCGCTACGCGATCGAGGCCACCGCGCAGAACACGCTGCGCGAGGAGCTGCGAACCGGAGCCCGCGTCTTCCGGCGCCTGCTCGACCAGAACAGCCAGCAGCTGGTGGAGGCCACCAGCGTGCTCACCTACGACTTCGGCTTCCGCGAGGCGATCGCCAGCCGCGACCGGCCGACGATCCTGTCCGCCCTCACCAACCACGCGGCGCGCATCAAGGCGAGCGGCATGGCGGTGATCGGGCTCGATGGCGTGGTGGTGGCCGACACCCTGGCGCCCGCGAAGGCCGGCCAGGCCTATCCCCATCCGGAGCTCATCGCGCGCGCGGCGCAGCTCGGGCGGACCTCGGGCGTGCGGATCGTCGAGGACAAGCCATTTCAAGTGGTCGTGGTGCCGGTGCTGGCGCCGTTGCCGATCGCCTGGGTCTCGATGCAGTTCATCATCGACGACGGCACCGCGCGCGACCTGCAGAGGCTCACCACCTCGGATGTGACGTTCGTGCTGCGGGCTGCAGACGCGCAACCCACGATCCTTGCCACCACCCTGCCGCCGCTACGCCGCCGCGACCTCCCGGCGCAGGCCGCGCGCATCGTCAACGAGGGCGGCGACGGCATCACCGTGAGCCTCGACGGCGAGCCCTACGAGGCGCTTTCGACACCGCTCGATGACGCCCGCGGGCGCGGCGTCTACGCGATCCTGCAGCGCTCGGTCTCCGACGGCATCGCACCGTACCTCGCGTTGCAGGCGGCCCTCCTGGTGATCGCGGCGATTTCGCTCGCCGTGACCCTCGCCGGGGCGATCCGCATCGCGCGCAACATCACGCGGCCGGTATCGGCGCTTGCCGCGGCGGCCCGCGAAATCGCGCGCGGCAACTACGCCGTGCGCGTGGGCCTCGAGGGCAAGGACGAGATCGGCGAGCTCGCGCGCGCGTTCGACGGCATGGCGCGGGGGCTGGCCGAGCGCGACCACATGCGCGACGTGCTCGGCAAGGTGGCCTCGAGCGAGGTCGTGACCCAGCTCCTCGAGGGCCAGATCGAGCTGGGCGGCACCGAGGTGGACGCGACGGTGATGTTCACCGACATGCGCAACTTCACCGCGATCTGCGAGACGCTCACCCCGCAGCAAAGCCTGCAGCTCCTGAACCAGTTCCTCACCACCATCAGCGAGGTCGTGGAGGCGCACGGCGGCGTGGTGGACAAGTACCTCGGCGACGGCGTCATGGCGATCTTCGGGGCGCCGGTCACGCGGCCCGACGATACCCACCGGGCCGTGGAGGCCGCGCTCGAGATCCGCCGGCGCGTGGAAGCCCTCGGCCCGGACCTCGCCGCGCGCGGCCTGCCCCACCCGAAAGTCGGCGTGGGGCTGAACACCGCGCGCCTCATCGCCGGCAATATCGGCTCGCCCACGCGGCTCAACTACACCGTGCTCGGCGACGGCGTGAACCTGGCATCGCGCCTCGAGAGCCTCACCAAGCGCTATCTCGTCCCGATCGTGGCGGGCTCGCGCACCCGCGACGGGACGCGCCTGGACATCGTGTTTCGCGAGCTCGACAAGGTGCGGGTGCGGGGAAAGACGGTGGCAGAGCGCATCTTCGAGCCGCTCGGGCGCGAGGGCGAAATCTCCGCCCGGAGCCTCGAACACCTCGCGCTGTGGCACCGGTCGCTCGAGTTCTTCCGCAACGGCGCGTGGCCCGCCGCGCGCTCGGGTTTGGAATCCCTCGCGGGTGAGGACGGCTACGAAAGGCTGGTGCAGATCTACCTCGGCTACCTTCGCGACCTGGAGTCGAGGCCGCCCGACGCCGACTGGGACGCAGCGTTCACGCTCTACGACAAGTAGGCCTCAGGACTTCTTCTTTTTCTTCGGTGCGGCGGCGGCAGGCACCTTGGCCGCCTCGGCCATCATGTTCCACGCCCACATCGCGGGGTTGGGCGGCTCGGACGCCTTCGCGCCGGCCTCGTCGGCGGCCTGGACCTTTGCCTCCTTCCCCATCGCGGCGTAGACCTCCTGCGCCTTCTCGCCGCCCTTGAGCATCGCGAGCTGGTACTGGAGCGTCTTCATGGTGAGCTGCAGCATGTTCACGTTCGCCTTGAGCCAGTGCTCGACCACTTCGAGCTCCTTGATCTTCTTCTCGATCTCCTTCGAGTCGGGCACCGGGAACATCAGGCTCTGCAGGGGATAGGCGCCGGGGTTCACCATCTTCTGCCAGAGGTCGAACATTTCCTGCGGGGTGACCGGCTTAGTCATTGGGGTCTCGGTGGCTGGCGGTTAGGCAAATCCTGGGAACGCAGATGGCCGCAGAGGAAGGGCCAGATGGTCGCAGATAAAGGCTAAAGGGGTTGGGCTGCGCTCGAGGCGCCACGAACTCCAATCACTGCCTCTCTCCAGATTTTGTCCGCGTCCATCCGCCTTTGATCTGCGGCCATCTGCGGTTTCACAGATTTGCG
>JANMYH010000262.1:0-10916 GCA_031381925.1 Burkholderiales bacterium
GCTTGAAAATGCTTTCAGCAGCAGCAATATACGATTATACTTGCGCACTTTTTCACCGCGATACTTTTCGCTTGGTTAAACCTCTGCAAGAAGGACAGCACCCGCCGCCCTGGGTATGAGGGCGTTCCGCTAACGCGGAGCGCCCGAGGTCGCGTGTGCAGTCCCCGACTGCGGAATTTTGCTGGGAAGGGGTACCACGATGAAGGGCCTGCACATCATTGCCGATCTCTACAACTGCCAGAAGAGCGACCTGCTCTTGTCGTCGGCAAACCTGCGTGAGCTTTGCGTCAACGCCTGTACAGGCGCGGGACTTACGGTCCTCGGGGACCATTTCATCCAGTTCGATGGCGCCGATGGCACCCAGCAGGGGGGCTCGACGGGCGCGGTCGTCCTGGCCGAGTCGCACCTGGCCATCCATACGTGGCCGGAGCGCGATGGCGCGACTCTCGACGTGTACGTCTGCAACTTCACGTGCGACAACACCGGCAAGGCCGAGGCGGTCTACAAGGCCCTGGTGAAGGCGCTCAAGCCGGGCGACATCATCGTGGAGCGCATCCAGCGCGGCAGGGACTTGCCGCTCAAGAAGCGCGTCGCCTGACGTAATTGGCCCCGCTCCCGACAAAGACGTTCGGGGGCAGGCTGCGTCGGGGGCCCAATTCCCCATGCCCGAGAAAATCTTCGAGCGCCTGAGCGACGCGGCGGGCGTGTATTTCGAGGGCGAGCTCGTCCTGCGCCGCCAGACGCCGTTCCAGCTGCTCGAGGTCTACGAGACGGCCGAGCTCGGCCGGATTATTCTCCTCGACGGCTTCAACAAGAACTCAGAGCGCGACGAGTTCTTCTATCACGAGAACCTCGTCCACCCGGCGGCCGTCGCCCACCCGGATCCGCGCCGCGCGCTCGTGATCGGCGGCGGCGACGGCGGTTCTTCGGAAGAGCTCCTGAAGCACTCCACGATGCAGGCCGTGCACCTGGCCGAGCTCGATCCCGACGTGGTGGCGGTGAGCAAGGCGCAATTCGCGCGCGTGCACGGCGGCGCGTTCGACGACGCCCGGCTCGAGCTCACCGTGGGCGACGGGCTGGCCTACTTGCGCGCCACCGAGGCCCGCTACGACCTGGTCGCGATGGACCTCACCGACCCCGTGGGCCCCTCGGTCGAGCTTTACTCTCCCGCGACCTTCGCCCTCGCCAAGCGGGCGATGGCGCCGGGCGGTGCGCTCATGCTGCACATGGGGTCGCCATTTTTCCATCCCGAACGCTGCCGCGAGACACTTGCGTCCCTGCGCCAGGTGTTTCGCATTGTCGCGCCGTATTTCGCCTACATTCCGCTCTACGGCTCGATCTGGGGCTTCGCAACGGCTTCTGATACGCTCGATCCGAGGGGGCTCGAGCCCGCCGCGGTCGATCGGGTCATCGCCGAGCGCAACCTGCGGGACCTGAACTATTACAACGGCGAGGTGCACCGCGCCCTGTTTGCGCTGCCCAACTACGTAAAGGCGCTGGTGGCGTAGTTTTCCGCGGGGAAGGGGAGCAGATGCTCAAGAAGCTGCGCAAGTCTTCGGGGCGCGTCACGTTGGTGCTGATCGGCCTGTCGGCGCTCTCCGGATGCGGCGGCGAGGACGACGCGCGCCGCGACGTCTATGCATCGCGCGAAGACTGCCTCGCCGACTGGGCTGCGAAGCCCGAGGACTGCACACCCGCGACCGAGCCACGCCACCGCAGCTCGGGCTTCTTCTACGGTCCGAGCTACGGCTATCGCTCCGGCGGCAGCGGCTCCTCCTGGACCAGCCGTTCGTCCAGCGGGCGCTCCCTCGGCAGCTCGTCCTCGGGATCCAGTAGCAGCTCCATCAGCCGCGGCGGGTTCGGAAGCTCCGGCCGGTCGTCGGCAAGCTGAGCGGCCGCGTGATCCGCGAGGAGCGCGTCCCGCGCATCGACTGGCCGCGCAAGGTCGAGGAGCTCGGCTTCCATTTCCATTCCATCGACGGCGTCTACTGGGACGAGCGCGCGTGCTACCGCTTCAGCGCCGCCCAGATCGACAAGCTCGAACTCGCCACCGGCGAGCTCCAGACGCGCTGCATCGAGGCGGTGGAACGCGTGATTTCCAGGCGCGACTACGAACGCTTCCGGATCCCCGAGGCCTTCTACCCGCTCATCGAGCGCTCGTGGGACGACGACGACAAGTCGCTCTACGGGCGCTTCGACCTTTCCTGGGACGGTAACGGCGAGCCCCGGATGCTCGAATACAACGCCGACACGCCCACGGCGCTCCTCGAGGCAGCCGTGGTCCAGTGGTACTGGCTGCAGGATGTCTTCCCGCAGCACGACCAGTTCAACTCGATCCACGAGAAGCTGATCGAGCGCTGGAAGGACATGCGCGGCGGGCTTCCCGCCGACGGGCGCGTCTATTTCAGCGGTGACGGCGAGAGCGCGGAAGACCAGGGCAACCTCGACTACCTTCGGGATACGGCGATCCAGGCGGGCCTCGATGCCCGAGCACTCGACATCGCCGACATCGGCTGGGACGGGGCGCGTTTCGTCGACGTCGAGGCCCAGCCGGTCAACGCGCTCTTCAAGCTCTATCCGTGGGAATGGATGGTGCGCGAGTCGTTCGGCGAGCACCTGCTGGGGGGGGCCATGAAGGTGATCGAGCCGCCGTGGAAGATGCTGCTCTCCAACAAGGCGATACTGCCGGTGCTCTGGGAGATGTTCCCCGACCATCCCAACCTCCTCGCGGCGAGCTTCGAGCCGGGGCGCTTCAAGTCGGACTACGTGAAGAAGCCGCTCTACTCGCGCGAAGGCGCCAACGTCTCGATCAACGCCGGGGGCGAGGTGCTCGAGGTGCCGGGGGAATACGGCGAGGAGGGCTTCATCTGGCAGGCGTACCACCCGCTCGCGCGCTTCGGCGACAACCACACGGTGATCGGCTCGTGGATCGTGGGCGAGGAGCCCGCGGGCATCGGCATTCGCGAGGACGCCTCGCCCGTCACCCGCAATACCAGCCGCTTCGTTCCCCACTACTTCGCCTGAACAGGAAAAAGAAAGGCATCCCATGAGACAAGTGTTCGACTCGTTCGCCGGATTCGACGACTTCCTGGCCTACCTCGCGGTGGCGCTCGTGCTGCTGGCGGTCTTCGTGGTCGTCTATATCCGCGTCACGCCCTATCGGGAGATCGCCCTCATCCGCGAGGGCAACATGGCGGCGTCGTTCAGCCTGTCGGGCTCGCTCCTGGGCTTCATCATCCCGCTCGCCGCCGCCGTGCAGCACAGCGTGAGCCTGGCCGACATGGCGATCTGGGGCCTCATCGCGATGGTGGTGCAGATTGCCGCGTTCATCGTGGTGAAGATGCTGATTCCCTCGATCACGCAGGACATTCCGGCCGGGAAGGGCGCGCAGGGCTTCTTCCTCGGCTGCATGTCGCTGGGCGTGGGGTTGCTCAATGCGGCCTGCATGAGCTATTGATGGGGGTTCCCCGCATCCACTGCGAGTTCACGCTCGGACCGGGCGCGCAGTTCCGGCTCGCTCCCGAAGCGGCCCAGCACGTCGCCAAGGCGCTGCGCCTCAAGGCGGGAGACGCGCTCACGTTCTTCGACGGGTCGGGCGGGGAGTATGAGGCGACCATCCAGCGCATCGACCGCGATCGCGTCGACGTGAAGCTCGGCGCGTGGCGCGATGTCGATCGCGAGGGCGTGCTCTCGGTGGGCCTGGTGCAGGGCCTGCCTGAAGCCGACAAGATGGACTGGATCATCCAGAAGGCCACCGAGCTCGGCGTGGGGTGGATCCAGCCGGTGATCTGCGAAAGGAGCGTGGTGCGCCTGTCGGGGGAGCGCGCCGCGCGGCGCGAGGCCCACTGGCGTCGCGTGGCGGTCGCAGCCAGCGAGCAATGCGGGCGCACGCGCGTGCCCGACGTGCGCCCCACGCTGGCATTCATGGCCTGGATCGCGATGCCCGATGCGCCCCACCGCTGGCTCCTGGACCCGGGTGCGCGACCGATCGCCGCGCAGGTCCCGCCGCCCTCGCCGCTCGAGCTGGTGGTCGGCCCCGAGGGCGGGCTTTCCGAGCGCGAGCGGGAGCTCGCGCTCGCGCGCGGCTGCGAGACGGTCGCTCTCGGGCCGCGGATCCTGCGCACCGAGACCGCCCCGCTCGTGGCGCTGGCCGCGCTCCACGCACTGTCCGGCGACTTCCGCGGTTAGAATTCGCGATGCCAAAATCTCCCGCCCCCAAGGCCGAAGCCTTCGTGAAGTGGTTCCGGTCCGCCACGCCCTACATCCACCGGTGGGGCGGCGCCACGTTCGTGATCGCGTTCGGCGGCGAGGTCCTCGCCGATGGCGAGTTCCAGCAGCTCACCCACGATATCAACGTGCTGGTCAGCCTCGAAGTGCGCGTGGTCCTGGTGCACGGCACGCGCCCCCAGATCGAGGAGCAGATGCGCCAGCATGGGGTGGAGCCGCGCTATGTGGCCAATCGCCGCGTGACCGACGACCGCGCGCTCGCGTGCGTGAAGGAAGCCAACGGGATCGTGCGCGTGGAGATGGAGGCGTTGCTGTCGATGGAGCTCGCCAACAGCCCCATGTGGGGCGCGGACATCCGCGTCTCGTCGGGCAATTTCGTGACCGCCAAGCCGGTGGGCGTGGTCCAGGGCGTCGATTTCCACCACACCGGGGAAGTCCGCAAGATCGATGCCGAGGGCATTCGCCGGCGCCTCGACGACCACGAGGTCGTCCTGATCTCGCCGATCGGCTTCTCGCCCACCGGGGACGTCTTCAACTGCACGCTCGAAGACGTCGCCACCTCGACCGCGGTCGCGCTCCAGGCCGACAAGCTCATCTTCCTCACCGAGACGGCGGGCGCGCTCGACGCGAAGGGCCGCCTCATCTCGGAGCTCACTGTCAAGCAGGCGGGCGAGCTCCTCGCCGCCAACAGCCTTCCCGAGGATGTGCAGATCTACCTGCCGTGCGCCATCAAGGCGTGCGCCGGGGGCGTGAAGCGCGCGCACCTCATCAGCCGCCACGTCGACGGCGCGCTCCTGATCGAGCTCTTCACCCACCATGGCATCGGCACGATGGTGGTCCCGGAGCCGCCCGAGCGCATCCGCACCGCCACGCTCGACGACGTGCCCGGCATCCTGCAGATCCTCGAGCCGCTCGAGCAGCAGGGCGTGCTGGTACGGCGCGAGCGCGAGGCGCTCGAGCGCGACATCGACCATTTCTTCATCCTCGAAAGCGAGGGGAACATCCTGGGGTGCGCCGCGCTCTATGCCTTTCCGGACCGCAAGACCGCCGAGCTCGCGGCACTCGCCGTGAATCCCTTCTACCGTGACGGCGGGCGCGGCGAGCGCCTGCTGGCCCACGCCGAGGCGCAGGCTCGGGAGATGGGGCTCAAGTCGATCTTCGTGTTGTCGACGCGCACGTCCCACTGGTTCATCGAGCGGGCTTTCGCGGAGACCGACACCGGGTGGCTCCCGGAGAGGAAGGCGGCGCTTTACAACTACGATCGCAGGTCGAAGGTCTTCGCGAAGGAAATCTAGATGGCACGCATGGTGAATTGCATCAAGTTGAAGAAGGAGGCCGAGGGCCTCGACTTCCCGCCCTACCCCGGCGAGCTCGGCAAGCGGCTCTGGGAGGGTGTGTCCAAGGAGGCGTGGAAGGGCTGGCTCGAGCACCAGAAGATGCTGGTGAACGAGAACCGCCTGAACCTCTCGGACCCCAAGGCGCGCAAGTACCTCGAGGAGCAGATGCGCAATCACTTCTTCGGCGAGGGCGCCGACAAGGCCCAGGGGTTCGTGCCGAAGGCCTGAGGTTCAGGCGGGCCGCTTGAGGGTCCTCACGCCCTCGGCAGCGGCAAGGAGCAGCACATCGGCGGGACGACGGGCGAAGATCCCGTTGGTGACGACGCCCGGGATCTGGTTGATCTCGCCCTCCAGCTCCATCGGCTTCATGATCGTGAGCCCGCGCACGTCGAGGATCAAATTCCCGTTGTCGGTGGTGACGCCACTCCTCAGCTGCGGCATGCCGCCCAGCTTCACCAGCTGCCGGGCAACGAAGCTGCGCGCCATCGGGATCACCTCGACCGGCAGGGGAAACTTCCCCAGAATCGGGACCAGCTTGGACGCGTCGCAGATGCAGATGAACATGCGGCTGGCCGCGGCAACGATCTTCTCGCGCGTGAGCGCGGCACCCCCGCCCTTGATCATCGCCAGGTGCTCGGTGACCTCGTCGGCGCCGTCCACGTAGATGTCGCAGCCGTCGGTGTCGTTGAGTTCCCTCACCGGGATCTGGAGGGCGCGCAGCCTCAGGGCGCTCGCCTCCGAGCTCGCCACGCAGGCCTCGATGCGCGCGCGCCGCGTCGCCAGCGCCTCGATGAAGTAGTTGACGGTCGAGCCGGTGCCGACGCCCACGATGGTGTCGTCGCGCACGTAGGCGAGCGCCGCCTCGGCGGCGGACTTCTTCAGGGCATTGGCGTCCATGGGCGAAGCATAACTCTTGATATGCTGTGCGACTATGCGCGACGACAGTTATCTCGAGAAGATCCTCACCGCGAAGGTCTACGACGTGGCCATCGAGAGCCCGCTCGATGCCGCGCCGGCCCTTTCGCGGCGGCTCGGCAACCACGTCCTCCTCAAGCGCGAGGACAAGCAGCCGGTGTTCTCGTTCAAGCTGCGCGGGGCTTACAACAAGATGGCGCACCTGACCGCGGCCCAGCTCGCCCGCGGCGTGATCTGCGCCTCCGCCGGAAACCATGCCCAGGGCGTGGCGCTCGCCGCGCAGCGGCTTGGCGCCCGCGCGCTGGTGGTGATGCCCGTGACCACGCCACGCATCAAAGTGGCGGCGGTCGCCGCCCGGGGCGCGAAGGTCCTGCTGCACGGCGACAGCTACCACGAGGCATCGCTGCACGCGAACGCGCTGGCCCGCAAGCAGCGCCTCACCTTCGTGCATCCCTATGACGACCCGCTGGTGATCGCCGGCCAGGGCACCATCGGACTCGAGATCCTGCGCCAGCACCCGGGTTTCATCGACGCGATCTTCGTGCCGGTTGGCGGCGGCGGGCTGATCGCGGGCATCGCCTCGTACGTGAAGCGCATCTCGCCCCGGACCCGCATCGTCGGCGTGGAACCGGTCGATTCCAACGCGATGCAGGCGTCGCTCAAGGCGGGCCGGCGCGTGACGCTCCCCCACGTGAACATTTTCGCCGACGGCGTCGCGGTGAGGCAGGTCGGCCGCGAGACGTTCCGCATTGCCCGCGAGCTGGTCGACGAGATGGTGCTGGTGGACACCGACGAGATCTGTGCCGCGATCAAGGACATCTTCGAGGAGACGCGCACCGTGGTCGAGCCCGCCGGCGCGCTTGCGGTCGCGGGGCTCAAGCGCTGGGTCGAGCGCCGTCGCGTGAAGGGGCGTGCGTTGGTGGCGATCGCCTGCGGCGCCAACATGAACTTCGACCGGCTGCGCTTTGTCGCCGAGCGCGCCGAGCTGGGCGAGCATCGCGAGGCGGTGCTCGCGGTCACCATCCCGGAGCGCCCGGGCAGCTTCCGCGCGCTCTGCGCCCTCCTCGGCAAGCGCAGCGTGACCGAGTTCAACTACCGCTACTCGCCCGGGGGCGAGGCGCATGTCTTCCTCGGCGTGTCGGTCTCCGGCCGCGAGGAGACGCAGCGCCTGGCCCGCCAGCTCGAGCGCCACGGCATGGGCGCCGTCGACCTCTCCGACAACGAGCTCGCCAAGATGCACGTGCGCCACCTCGTGGGCGGGCGTGTGGAAAATGGCGGCGGCGAGATGCTCTACCGGTTCGAGTTTCCCGAGCGGCCCGGCGCGCTCATGAATTTCCTGAACGGGATGGGCTCGGGATGGAACATCACGCTCTTCCACTATCGCAACCACGGCGCCGATGTGGGACGCGTCCTCATCGGCCTGCAGGTGCCGGCTCGCGATCGCAGCGCGTTCCGGCGCTTCCTGAAGGACCTCGGCTACGACTACGCCGACGAGACGCGCAACCCCGCATACCGGTTTTTCCTGAGGTGAGCCTCGCGGAGTCGATCGCTTTGGTGCGCGCGGCGCGCTTTCCCGAGGCCGAGGCGCGATTGCGGGGGATGGTCGCGGCCGAACCCGCGCGTGCGGAGGCGCTCGAGTTGCTCGGCGTGGCGATCAGCGCTCAGGGGCGCGAGTCCGAGGCGCTTGTCTGGTTCGAGCGGGCGCTCCGCGCCCGGCCCGGCTTCGCCTCGGCGCTTCACAACCGCGCTCGCGCGCTCACCACCCTCGGACGGCTTGCCGAGGCGCGCACCGATCTCGAGGCCGCGCTCGCGTTGCAGCCCGACATGGTCCCCGCCCTCACGCTCCTCGGAGGCGTGCTCTCGTCGCAAGGCGACCCGGCGGGCGCGGAGCGCAGCTACCGGCGCGCGATCGAGCTGCGCCCCGGCGCGCCCGAGCCGCACTACAACTTCGGCGTCTTCCTCCAGGGCGCGGGGCGCTTCGAGGAGGCGATCGCAGCCTACGCGCGAGCCCTCGAGATCAAGCCCGCCTTCGTGGCCGCGCTGAACAACCGCGGCAACGCGCTGCGCGCGATGGGCCGAACCGACGAGGCGTTCGGGCAGTACGCCCTCGCGGTTCGCCACGACCCCCGCTTCGCCGAGGCACACTCCAACTGGGGAGCGGCGCTGCGCGAGAGCGGTCGGATCGAGGAGGCGATCCCGCTCCTCGAGCGCGCCCTCGCCCTCAAGCCCGATTCCGCAGGCGCCCTCAACAACCTCGGCATCGCCCATTTCGCGCGCCATCGCTACGACGATGCGATCGAATGTTATCGCCGGGCGCTCGCGCTGCAGCCCGGATCTCCCGAGGCGCTCACCAACCTCGGCAACGCGCTCGCCGCGCTCGGTCGCTGGGACGAGGCCGGGGAATCCTACGCCGCCGTGATCGCGCTCCAGCCCGGCAACGCCAGCGCGTACAACAACCTGGGCCTGCTGCACCAGGATCGTGGCGATCGCGACGGCGCGCTCACGAATTACGAGCGTGCCCTCGCGATCAATCCAGGGTACGCCGACGCCCTCAGCAACATGGGTTTTCTCCTCGAGGAAGGCGGCGAGCGCGATGCGGCGATGGATTTCTATCGACGCGCGCTTGCGGCCAACCCCCGCCTGGCGCGCGCCGCCTACAACCTCGCCATCGCGCACCTGAACAAGCGCGAGTTCGCGCGCGGCTGGGAGCTTGCGGAAACGCGCTACGACACCGTCCCGCCGGTCACGCCCCGGCGCGCGTTCGCAATCCCGCGCTTCTCCACCGGCGACTGGGGCCGCGGCCATCGCGTCGCGATCTGGCGGGAGCAGGGGATCGGCGACCAGCTCCTGTACACGACGCTGCTTCCGGACCTCGAGGCTCGTGGCCAGGCGTTCGTGGTCGAGGTCGATCGCCGCCTGGTACCCGCGCTCGAGCGCGCCCATCCGGGGTGGGAGGTTTGCGCCACCGAGGATTCCCTGGCGGGCTTCGCGCGCTGCGATCGCGAGCTTGCCATGGGTTCGCTGCCGGGCCTGCTGCGCCCGGACGCCGAGAGCTTCGCCCACCAGCCGCATGCGGTACTCGCCGCCGATCGCGCCCGCGCCGCCGCATTTCGCGAGCGCCTCGGAGGCGACGAGCGCCGCATCGGGATCTCGTGGCGCAGCTTCCAGCCGAAGGTGCGCGGCAAGCTCGCGCGCCGCAAGTCGGCTCCCCTCGACGCTTTTCGCGCGTTGTCGCGGCGCTCGGGCACGCGCCTCCTCGACCTGCAGTACGGGGATACCCAGGCGGAGCGCGACGATTTCGCGCGCGCCGGTGGCCGCCTCGATCGCCTCGAGGAGCTCGACCTCTTCGACGACATCGACGGCGTGCTCGCGGCGATCGAAGCCTGCGACCTGGTCGTCACCACCAGCAACGTGACCGCCCACCTGGCCGGCGGCCTGGGCAAGCGCACGTGGCTCGTCTACCTGGGCGCGGATTCACCGTTCCACTACTGGGTGCCGCGGCCCGACGGCTGGAGCCTCTGGTATCCGTCGGTCGAGATCGTGACCGCCCCCGGGATGGATACGTGGGACCAGGCACTCGCACGCATCGATGGCCTCCTCGCGTCCTGACGATTTGGCGATGGAGCACTTCCGCGCCGGCCGGCTCGCGGAGGCTGAGGCCGCGTTTCGCGCGGTCCTCGCCGCGACGCCGGGCAACGCTACCGCGCTTCACCTCCTGGGCTTCATCCTCGCCACCACCGGCCGGCGCGACGAAGGCCTTGCGATGCTCGACCGTTCGATCGCGGCCGATCCGCGCAACGCCTCTTTCCTCGACAACCGCGCACAGGTGCTGATGCAGGCCGGCCGCGACGAGGATGCAAATCGCGATCTCGACCACGCCGTGGCCATCGAACCGCAATCCCTGCAGGCCTGGCTGCACCTGAGCCAGGCGCGGCGGCGCCTCGGTCGCGGCGACGCGGCCCTCGAAGCGGCGAGCCGGGCCCTGGCCCTCGACAACGAGCATCCGGGCGCGCGCTACCACGAAGGCGTGCTTCACCTCGAGCGCGGCGACTATGGCGCCGCCGAGGCGAGCTTCCGGCGCGTGCTGCAGCGCGAGCCGCGCAATGTGCCCGCGCTCAACAACCTCGGCGTGGTGCTGCGCGAGACCGGACGGCCCGACGAGGCGCTGGCGAGCTTCCAGCGCGCGGCCGCGGGAGATCCGGGCAATCCGCACGCGCTCAACAACCTCGGGCTCGCGCTGCACCAGTCGGGGCAGTCCCGCGACGCGATCCGCCTCTTCAAGCGCGCCCTGGAGCGGCGCCCCGGATTCGCCCAGGCATTCGTGAACTGGGGCAACGCGTTGCGCGACGGCGGCGACCTCGCGGGGGCGCGTGCACGCTATGAAGAGGCGCTCGCCGCCGATCCCGGGTACGTCCCGGCGATGGTGAATGCGGCGAG
>JANMYH010000275.1:0-9224 GCA_031381925.1 Burkholderiales bacterium
GACACCACCCTCAAGAAACAGGTCAAGGAAGGCATGGCGCTCGGCGACGTCGCGAAGAAGGGCATCCAGGAGTCGTGGACCGCGACCGGCGACCTGCCCAAGGACAACGAGGCGGCGGGCGTGCCGCCCCGCGACAAGATCATCGGAACGCTGGTGAAGGACGTCAAGGTCGAAAAGGGCGCCATCACCCTCACCTACGGCAACAATGCCTCCAGCACGCTCCACGGACTCAAGCTCACGCTGCGACCCGCGGTCGTGAAGGACCAGCCCCCGGTCCCGATCGCGTGGCTTTGCCATACCGCCGACGTTCCGGGCGGCATGGATGCGCGTGGCCACGACGAGACCGACATCCCGGCGAAGTGGCTGCCGCTCGAGTGTCGCGGGGCTCCCAGGAAGTGAAGCCCGAATTCTGGCCCGTGGCCGCGGCCCACCTGTCACGCCGCGACAAGGTCCTGCGCAAGCTCATCAAGTCCCGCCCCGATCCCGACCTCGCGAGCCGTGGCGACGCGTTCCAGACCCTCGCCCGCGCCATCGTCGGCCAGCAGATCTCGGTGAAGGCGGCGCAATCGATCTGGGCGCGCTTCGTCGAGTGCGTGGGCAAGGTCACGCCCGACAACGTCGCCGCCCGCGACGGCGCGGCGATGCGCGCGTGCGGCTTCTCGGGGCAGAAGGTCGTCTACGTGAAGGACCTCGCGCGCCACTTCAATTCGGGCGACGTGAAGCCCCGGCGCTGGGCGAAGATGGATGACGAGGCGATCATCGAGGAACTGGTGGCGGTCAAGGGCATCGGCCGCTGGACCGTCGAGATGTTCCTGATCTTCTACCTGCGGCGCCCGGACGTGCTGCCGGTGGACGACATGGGCCTGCGGCGCGCGATGGAGCGCGCCTACAACCAGGGCGAGCCGCTCACCCTCGCCGAGATGCGCGCGATCGGCGAGCCCTGGGCCCCGTATCGCTCGGTCGCGACGTGGTACCTGTGGCGCTCGCTGGAGCCCGCGTGAGCGCTGCGCACTTCGTCGTGATCCACGGCGGCAATGGGACCGGAGCGCAGATGGAGCCGCTCGCCGCGACGCTGCGACCGTACGGCCCGGTGCACAGCCCGAACTTGCCGGGTCATGGCGGCAGGAGCATCCCGGAAACCTTCTCGATCCGGGGCCATGCCGAGGACGTGGCGGCGGGGCTCACCGCGCAAGGCGTGGAGCGTGCCCACTTCTTCGGCTACAGCGTGGGTGGCTACGTCGCCCTCTACCTTGCGCGGCACATGCCGGGCCGCGTCCTCGGCGTGTGCGCCATCGCCACCAAGTACGTCTTCGACGAGCGCACGGTGAATCACTGGACGCGCATCTCGAGCGCCGAGTGGATGCGAAAACCCGGCAATCCGCGCGCGGCGGAGATGCAGCGCATCCACGCCCCCCAGGACTGGACCGAGCTCGTCAAGGTGAATGCCCGTCTCTACCGCGACCTCGGGGCCGATGCCCCACTGAAGGACACCGACCTCGCCGCGATCGCCGCGCCCGTGATGCTGGTCGGGTCGAATCGCGACCAGCTGGTGCCCTGGACCGAGACGCTCGCGCTGGGCGACCTCATTCCGGGAAGCAAGCTCATGATGTTCTACGGTCCTGCGCACCCGATCGCGGCGGTGCCGTGTGCCTCGGTCGCGAAAACCTACAGCGAATGGCGGCAGGCGTCATGAGCTTGCCGCCGCTCATCCTGCTGCATGGCGCGAACGGGTGCGCGACCGAGCTCGAGGCGCTCGCGGTGCCGCTGCGCGAGTACGCGCGCGTGCTCATGCCGGACCTTCCAGGCCACGGCGGCCGGCCGCTTCCCGAACGCCTCTCGATCGAGGGTATCGCGACCGATGTGATCGCCCTCCTCGATCGCGAAGGCGTCGAGCGCGCGTTCTTCGTGGGCTACAGCATGGGCGGATATGCGGCGCTGTATCTCGCACGCCACCACCCCGCGCGGACCTTCGGGGCGTGCGCGATCGCGACCAAGTTCTCCATCGATCCCCAGACCCTGGAGCGATGGGTTTACCTCTCGCAGCCCGCCCGGCTCTCGCGGCCCGGCAACCTGCGCGCGGGCGAGTTGCTGCGCGCCCATGGCAGCGGCTGGAAGGAGGTCACACTCGCGAATGCCGCGTTCTTCGCCGACCTGGGGAGCGCGCCCGAGCTGACCGACGCCGACCTCGCCGCGATTGATCGACCGGTGATGCTGGTCAACTCCAGCCGCGATTCGCTGGTGGCGTGGGACGAGACGGTCGAAGCCGGCACGCGGATTCCGGGCGCGCGGCTGGTGATGTTCTACGGCATGGCGCACCCGTTCCGGCAGGTGCCTGCAGATCCCGTGGGCCGCGCGATCGGCGCATGGGTCACGGAGATCGCCGCGACTTGAAGCGCGCGGAATTCGACGCGCTGCTGTTCGACTTCGGCGGCGTGCTGATCGAGATCGATTTCGACCGCGTGTTCGCGCGCTGGGCGGAGTTGGGCGGAGTCGGATTCGCGCAGGTGAAGGAGCGCTTCGAGCATGGCGAGGCGTACCAGCGCCACGAGCGCGGCGAGATCGGCATTGAGGCCTACTTCGCGTCCCTGCGAGCCGATCTTGGAATCGACCTCTGTGACGAGGACTTCGCCGATGGATGGTCACGCGTCTTCGGATCCGAGATCGCTGCCACCGTCGCATTGCTGCCGAGGCTTGCCGCGCGCGTCCCGATCCACCTCTTCTCCAATACCAACACGGCCCACTACGACTACTGGTCGAAGCGCTACGAGCAGGCGCTGCGCCCGCTCGGGCGGCGCTTCATCTCCTCGGAGATGGGACTGCGCAAACCCGAGCGCGAATCCTTCGAGCACGTTGCGCGTGAGCTCGGAGTGCCGGCTGGACGGATCCTGTTCTTCGACGACACGGCCGCGAACATCGAGGGCGCCCACAGCGCCGGGATGTCCGCGGTGCGGGTGCACTCACCCGCGGACGTGAAAGGTGCCGTACGGCCTTGGCTGGAATGACCCGGGGTCGCACCCCAGTCCGGCCAACGCCGGGTAGGCGTTACACCCAGGGTCGCGTCGGAATCCAGCACCCTTCAAGTCGTTGAATCTCTACAAGATAATCTCAAACGACTAGACATTCAGGCGCCGGATCGCGCACTCACGACTTGTCCGTGGGCGATCCTCGATGCCATGAACAGACTCTTCTCGACGATGGCGCTGGCGGTGGGCGTGTTTCTCGCCTCGGCCCCCCAGGCGGGCATGCTGTACAAATCGGTCGGCCCGAATGGGACGATCATGTTTTCCGACGTGCCGCCGGATGGCGATGCGCGCATCCTCGAGCAGCGGGCTATTGCCTCCGGCTCCGAGCGCTCGGGCGCCCCGGTTGCCGGGGGCCTCGACGCGACCCAGCTGGTCGATTCGGACGCCGCGGTCGCCCGTGCCAATTCCCAGGTCGACTTGGCCGAGCATTCGCTCGCCCTCGCGCGCCGCAATGTCTGGGCACCCGGCGACGGCCTGAAGCTCGCCAGCACCCGGGCCTCGCGCACCGATGAGGAACGCATCGAGTACTACAAGAAGGGTGTGCTGGCCGCGCGCCAGTCGCTGATGGAGATCCTTCGCGACCGCTCGTTCGCGGCTCGCGACCGCATGGTCGCCTCGCGCTAGAACACCCTATTCGATCCGGCCGTCGGTCATTCGCAGCTTGCGGTCCATGCGGGCGGCAAGCTCCGGGTCGTGGGTCACCATCGCGAAGGCGGCGCCATGGCGCCGGTTCAGCGCCAGGATCAGATCGAAGACCTTGGCCGCGTTCTCACGATCGAGGTTTCCGGTGGGCTCATCGGCCAGCACGCACGCCGGATGGGTTACCAGTGCACGGGCGACAGCCACGCGCTGGCGCTCGCCCCCCGAGAGCTCTCCCGGGCGATGCCCGATGCGGTGCCCGAGACCCACTTCCTCCAGGATTGCCGCGGCGCGCTCGTGCGACTCCTTGTCCGGCGAGCGGCGGATGATGAGCGGCATCGCCACGTTGTCGAGCGCGGAGAACTCCGGCAACAGGTGGTGGAACTGGTAGACGAATCCGAGGGCCTCGTTGCGCAGGCGTCCCTGCGCGGCGGCATCGAGCGACGAGAGAGCGCGCCCCATCAGCGTGACCGTGCCCGCGCTCGGCCGGTCGAGGCCGCCCAGCAGGTGCAGCAAGGTGCTCTTGCCCGAGCCCGACGCGCCCACGATCGCGACCGACTCGCCACGGCGAATCTCGAGATCCACGCCTTTCAGCACCGGGACGCGCACGTCGCCCATGCCGTAGGTCTTTTCCAGCCCCGCGCACGACAGCACCACCTCGCTACTCATAGCGCAGCGCCTCGGCCGGGTTGACCCGCGAGGCGCGCCAGCTCGGGTAGATCGTGGCGACGAAGGCGAGGACGAGGGACACCACCGCCACCGAGGCCACGTCCGTCCAGTGCAGGTCCGAGGGCAGCTCGGTGATGTAGTACACCTCGCGCGACAGGACCTGGAAGTTGAAGGTGCGCTCGATGAAGGGCAGCACGACGTCGATGTTGAGCGCGAGGAGCACCCCGGCGGCCACGCCGAGCAGGGTGCCGATGGTCCCGATCACCGCGCCCTGGACCACGAAGATCTTCATCACCGAGGCGGGCGACGCACCGAGGGTACGCAGGATCGCGATGTCCGGGTGCTTGTCGGTCACCACCATCACCAGCGTGGAGACCAGGTTGAACGCCGCCACCGCGATGATCAGCGTGAGGATGATGAACATCATCCGTTTCTCGATCTGGATGGCGCGGAAGTAGTTCACGTTCTGCTGCGTCCAGTCCGAGAGGTACGCATCCGGCGGCACGCGTGAGGCCAGCGCGCGCGCGACGGTGGGCGCGCGGTCGATGTTTCGCACCTTGAGGCGCACGCCGCTCACGGCCGCATCCATGCGGTAGAGCGCCTGCGCGTCCTCCATCCGCGCGAGCGCGAGGGCCGAGTCGAACTCGTTGTGATCGAGCGCGAAGATGCCCACGACGGTGAACTGCTTGAGGCGCGGCATGAGGCCCGCCGGCGTGACCTGCCCCTGGGGCGAGATGAGTGTCACGCGATCGCCCACGCGCAGCGAGAGCGCGCGCGCGATGCCCACGCCGATCACCAGCCCGAACCCCCCGGGCTGCAACGCCGCGAGGCTGCCGGAGGTCATGTGCTTGCCGAAGTCCGCGACCTGGTCCTCGAGCTCCGGGACGATGCCGCGCACGAACACCCCGCGCACCGCGGAGCCCGTGGAAAGCAGCCCCTGCGCCTGGACGAACGGCGCGGTCGCGACGACCTCGGGGTTCTCCTTCACCACGCGCGTGACCGCTTCCCAGTCGCGCAAGCCCGCCTCGGGCCCGAGGACCTGGATGTGCGCGGCGGCCCCGAGGATGCGCGCCCGGATCTCCTTCTCGAAGCCGTTCATCACCGACATGACGGTGATCAGCGCGGCGATCCCGAGCGCGATGCCGAGCATCGAGACGAGCGAGATGAACGAGATGAAGTGGGTGCGGCGCTTGGCGCGCGTGTAGCGCAGGCCGACGAATAGCTCGAAAGGTCGCAAGCGGAAGACTTCCAATAATGGTGCCAGGGACGAATTATGCGATGAACCCCGCATAATTCGTCCCTGACACCGGTTTTTTTCCCCATGCCCCTCGACCTCGTCGTCCCCGACCTCCTGCTTGCCGCCGATGCGCCCGCCGCGATGCGCGAGCTGAGATTGCCGTGGGCGGAGCGCTGGGTTGCGCGCGGGGATGCGCATCGAGTCGCGATCCGCGGGCTCGACACCTGGCTCGCCCGGGCCTTCGGCGTGCCCGGGCCCGCGGGCATTGCGTCGATCACGCTTGCCGCCGACGACGCGCCGCGCGCGGGGCATTGGCTGCGTGCGGACCCGGTCCATCTGCGGATCGGCCAGGACGCCGTTGCGCTGCACGATGCCGCGGTGCTGGACGTCACCGCGGCGGAAGCGGCGGCGCTCGTGGCCGCGCTGCAGGCGCACTTCGAGGCCGATGGCCTCGAGTTCATCGCGCCCGTCCCGGACCGGTGGTACGCGCGCGTCCCGGAGGGGGAAGTGCCCGCGACCACGCCGCTGGCAAGCGCCCTCGGCCGCAATGTCTTCGGCCTGCTGCCGAAAGGCACGGGGCGAATCAACTGGGCCGCGGCGATCACCGAGGCGCAGATGGTGCTCGCGTCCCACGCGGTGAACCTCGCCCGCGAGGTTGCGGGGCGCCCGGCGATCAACAGCGTCTGGTTCTGGGGAGAGGGCGAGGCGCCCGCCAAGGTCGAATCCGCCTACGCCCTGGTGTACGCGCGCGATGCGCTCGCGCGCGGGCTCGGGCGGCTGGCAGGCACGCGCACCCTGCCACCGGTGACAAGCTTCGCGCTCATCGACGCCGTGCGTCCCGCCGAATGGGTGCTCGTGGTGGAGGACCGGCTCACCCGGGCGCTGCGCAGTGGCGGCGAGGCTGCTTGGGCGAGTGCCGCAACCGTGCTCGACAATGAATGGTTTGCCGACCTTGGCGTGGCGGCGCAACGATTCGACGGCGTGCGCATCGTGCTTCCCGGCCCGCGCGACACGCTGGTGGCCACGCTGTCGCCCCAGGCGAAATGGCGCTGGTTCCGCGCACGCAAGCCCCTCGCCGCCCATGCCTGAGATCCACCCCCGCCCGATCGACGAGGCCGCGCTCGGTCTCCTCGTGGCCGCGGGCTGCGACCCGCGCCTCGCCCGCATCTACGCCGCACGCGGCATGACCACGATGCAGGAGCTCGAGACCCGCCTCGCCGCGCTCGCCGCGCCCGAGCGGCTGCATCACGTCGACGACGCCGCGCGGATGCTCGCCGACGCGATCGCCGCGGGCGAGCGCCTGCTGATCGTGGCCGACTACGATGCCGATGGGGCGACGGCCTGTGCCGTGGGCGTCAAGGCGCTGCGCGCGCTCGGCGCGAACGTCGACTACCTCGTGCCCAACCGCTTCGAGCACGCCTACGGCCTGTCCCCGGAGATCGTGCGCGAGGCCGCGAAGCGCTCACCCGACATCCTGATCACCGTCGATAACGGCATCGCCGCGGTCGACGGCATCGAGGAGGCCAACCGCCTCGGCATGCGGGTGCTGGTCACCGACCACCATTTGCCGGGCGCGCAGGTTCCCGCGGCCGCGTGCATCGTGAATCCCAACCAGGCCGGCTGCGGATTCCCGAGCAAGCACCTGGCTGGCGTGGGGGTGATTTTCTACGTGATGCTGCAGCTTCGCGCCGAGCTGCGCCGCCGCGGCGCGTTCGCGCAGAAGCCCGAGCCCAATCTAGCCGAGCTCCTCGACCTGGTGGCGCTCGGCACGGTGGCCGATGTCGTACGCCTGGACGCGAACAACCGCATCCTCGTGACCCAGGGACTCGCGCGCATCCGGGCAGGCAAGGCGTCTCCCGGCATCGCGGCATTGCTCGAGGTCGCGGGTCGCAATCCGCGCACGGCGAGCGCCTACGACCTGGGCTTTGCGGCCGGGCCCCGGCTGAACGCCGCCGGACGGCTCGATGACATGTCCATCGGCATCGAGTGCCTGCTCGCCCCCGACCGCTCGCGCGCGAACGAGCTCGCGCAACGCCTCGACAAGCTGAACCGCGAGCGCCGCGAGATCGAGGGCGAGATGCAGGCCTCGGCGATGAAGATGGTGGAAGCCTTCGAGGCGGGCGACAGCTACACGCTGGCGATCCACCACGCCGACTGGCATACGGGGGTCGTGGGCATCCTCGCCTCGCGCCTCAAGGACCGCTTCCACCGGCCCGTCTTCGCCTTCGCCGCCGAGTCGAACGCGCGCCTCAAGGGGTCGGGACGCTCGATCGCGGGACTGCACCTGCGCGACGCCCTCGACCTCGTGGACAAACGCCACCCCGGGATGCTCGAGCGCTTCGGCGGGCACGCCGCTGCCGCGGGCGCGACGCTGCCGGCGAACCGCCTCGAGGACTTCCGCGCAGCCTTCGAGGCGGTCGCGCGCGAGCTTCTCACGCCCGCAGACCTGCACCAGCGCCTCGAAACCGATGGCGAGCTCGAGGGCGCGCAGATGACCTACGATTTTGCCCGCCTGCTGAAGGAGCAGGTCTGGGGCCAGGGCTTCCCCGAGCCGCGCTTCGTCGGGCGCTTCGCGGTCGAGGCGCAGAAGGTCGTGGGCGAGCGGCACTCGCGCCTCACGCTCGCGCGCGGCGGGGTGCGCTTCGGCGCAATCCTCTTCGGGCGCGCGGATCCCCTGCCCGCGTCGATCGACGCCGTCTACCGCCTCGACGTGAACGAATTCCAGGGCAGCACGACGCTGCAGCTGGTGGTGGAGCACGTCGCCTGAGAGGGCGCCTATAATCGCCGCTCACCCCCTTCGAGGAGCGCGTCATGAAGAAGATCCAGGGCCTGTCTGTCGCGATCGCCTTCGTTGCGGTCGCGGGCTGCGCCGCCGTCTCGACCTCGGGCGGCAAGCGCGAGCTGATGATCATCGGCAACGACGAGAAGGTGAGCTGGGACGACACCGGCAAGCTGGTCCTGGGCGCGCCGGGAAAGGACAGCGTCTCGATCGTCGACATCGGCACCGATCCGTTGGCCCCCAGGATCATCGCGAGCCTGCCGCTGATGAACTCGATCTTCGGTCCGCCCACCAACCTCGCCATCACCCCGGACGAGAGCCTCGCGCTGGTCGCCAACTCGATGGGCTGGACCCAGGACGGCGCGGCGTGGAAGTCCGCCCCCGACAACAAGCTCTATGTGATCGACCTGACCCAGGACCCGCCGAAGCTCATCGATACGCTGGCCATCGGCAAGCAGCCGTCGGGGCTCTCGATCAACCGCGCCGGCAACCTGGCCCTCGTCGCCAATCGCACCGACAACTCGATAAGCGTGCTGCGTATCTCCGGCAAGAAGGTCGAGATGATCGACACCGTCGCGATCGGCGAGTCGGTGGCGCACGTTGTGTTCACGCCGGACGGCAAGCGCGCCCTGGCTGCCAAGTTTCCCAACCACAAGATCGCCTTCCTCGACGTGAACGGAGAGAAGGTCACGTACAACAAGCTCGATGTCCCGGTCGGCCTCTGGCCCTACAACCTCGACGTCACGCCCGACGGCCGGCTCGCGCTGACCGCCGACAACGGCAATTCGGGCGCTGCCGACGGGCACGTGGACACGATCAGCGTGATCGACCTGGAGGCCAACCCGCCGCGCGTCATCGACAAGGTCGTGGTGGGCGA